>NZ_JADCLF010000030.1:0-854 GCF_014982345.1 Enterobacter cloacae complex sp. P1B
TACCACCAGACGCCGTCCGGCGGCAGCACGGACGAAGAGGGCATCAGCCAGTGGGCGCTGGAGGACAGCGTGACGCCGGGGATTTACAGCCTCGACGACTATGACTTCCGCAAGCCGAACGCGTGGCTTTTCCAGGCCCAGCAGAACCCGGCGTCGCCGAAGCCGGGCAGCATTGACGTGTACGACTGGCCGGGTCGCTTTGTGGACAAAGGTCACGGGGAGTTCTATGCCCGTATCCGTCAGGAGCGCTGGCAGGTTGAGCACCAGCAGATTCAGGCCACCGCCACGGCGGCGGGGATTGCGCCCGGGCACACCTTCACGTTAACCAACGCGCCGTTCTTCAGCGACAACGGGGAGTATCTGGTGACGGCGGCGGGCTACCACTTCGAGGAGAACCGCTACGCCAGCGGCGAGGGGGAGACCATACACCGTACCGATTTCACGGTCATTCCGTCGGCGGTGGTTTACCGTCCGGCGCAGAGCACGGCTTGGCCGCGCACCTACGGCCCGCAGACCGCGAAGGTGGTGGGGCCGAAGGGGGAGAGTATCTGGACGGACAAATATGGCCGGGTGAAGGTGAAGTTCCACTGGGACCGGCTGGCGAAGGGCGATGACACCAGCTCCTGCTGGGTTCGCGTGTCGAGCGCGTGGGCAGGCCAGGGCTACGGCGGGGTGCAGATCCCGCGCGTCGGCGACGAGGTGGTGGTGGACTTTATCAACGGCGACCCGGACCGTCCGATTATTACCGGCCGCGTGTATAACGACGCGAGCATGCCACCGTGGGCGCTGCCGGCTGCGGCGACGCAGATGGGCTTTATGAGCCGCACGAAAGGGGGCTCTGTGGACAACGCCAA
>NZ_JADCLF010000031.1:0-1180 GCF_014982345.1 Enterobacter cloacae complex sp. P1B
CGATGTCTAAAGAAAAGTTTGAACGTACAAAACCGCACGTTAACGTCGGTACTATCGGCCACGTTGACCATGGTAAAACAACGCTGACCGCTGCAATCACTACCGTTCTGGCTAAAACCTACGGTGGTTCTGCTCGTGCATTCGACCAGATCGATAACGCACCAGAAGAAAAAGCTCGTGGTATCACCATCAACACCTCTCACGTTGAGTACGACACCCCGACTCGCCACTACGCACACGTAGACTGCCCAGGCCACGCCGACTATGTTAAAAACATGATCACCGGTGCTGCGCAGATGGACGGCGCGATCCTGGTTGTTGCTGCGACTGACGGCCCAATGCCTCAGACTCGTGAGCACATCCTGCTGGGTCGTCAGGTAGGCGTTCCTTTCATCATCGTGTTCCTGAACAAATGCGACATGGTTGATGACGAAGAGCTGCTGGAACTGGTAGAGATGGAAGTTCGTGAACTGCTGTCTCAGTACGATTTCCCGGGCGACGACACTCCAATCGTTCGTGGTTCCGCGCTGAAAGCGCTGGAAGGCGACGCTGAGTGGGAAGCGAAAATCATCGAACTGGCTGGCTTCCTGGATTCTTACATCCCAGAACCAGAGCGTGCGATTGACAAGCCATTCCTGCTGCCAATTGAAGACGTATTCTCCATCTCCGGTCGTGGTACCGTTGTTACCGGTCGTGTAGAGCGCGGTATCATCAAAGTTGGTGAAGAAGTTGAAATCGTTGGTATCAAAGAGACTGCGAAGTCTACCTGTACTGGCGTTGAAATGTTCCGCAAACTGCTGGACGAAGGCCGTGCTGGTGAGAACGTTGGTGTTCTGCTGCGTGGTATCAAACGTGAAGAAATCGAACGTGGTCAGGTTCTGGCGAAGCCAGGCTCAATCAAGCCACACACCAAGTTCGAATCTGAAGTGTACATCCTGTCCAAAGACGAAGGCGGCCGTCATACTCCGTTCTTCAAAGGCTACCGTCCACAGTTCTACTTCCGTACAACTGACGTGACCGGTACCATCGAACTGCCAGAAGGCGTAGAGATGGTAATGCCAGGCGACAACATCAAGATGGTTGTGACTCTGATCCACCCAATCGCGATGGACGACGGTCTGCGTTTCGCAATCCGTGAAGGCGGCCGTACCGTTGGCGCGGGCGTTGTTGCTAAAGTTCT
>NZ_JADCLF010000032.1:0-5808 GCF_014982345.1 Enterobacter cloacae complex sp. P1B
GCCGGACGGCGTCTGGTGGTACGGGATGACCTCATAGCCGCTGAACGGCTGATGCTGCGTGGCGGCGTCAGTCAGCACCAGGGTGTGCTTGTCCGCCTCATGGCGGAAGTGATACGCAATTCCCTCCAGCTCCATCAGGCGGCTGATGAAGTCCAGGCTCGACTCCTGATACTGCACGCAGTAGTCCCAGACCCGGTAGCTGCCGGTGAGTTTATCCTCAACGTTGACCTGATGCTCACCGAGCAGGGTTTTCACAATCTGCGGCACCGTCTGCCCCTGGAAAATACGCAGGTTGCGGTCGCGCTTCATCGGCCACAGGTCCGGCTCCACCGTCAGCTGGTACACCGCATAGCGCGTGCCCGTCAGCTCAACGGCGCTGACCGCCACGCGGGTAATCTTGCCGTTAATATAGCGGGACGTCAGCAGATTCTGCGTCGGGATGGTCACCGTGACCGGCTGGCCCAGCAGCTTAGTGCGGTCAATGCGCGCGTCCGTGCCGAGTACGGTCAGCGTCAGCGCAAACGACTCGGACATCGCCTCGCGGCCTGAGAGTTTCCAGAAAAGCAGCCCCTCCACCGGGAGCTGAACGGTAATTCGGTTGAGCATAATCTTTATTCCACTGTCGACTAATCTCGGTGTTCATTGAGATATTTTTTTATCGTGCTTATTTAAGCCATAAACCTGAAAACATAAGGACGCTACCCAGGGAAACTACGCTTTTAGCAACAATTAGTAAGCCAGGCGCAATGACGCGTGTTATAGACGATATTGCTTCATAATGTTCAGCATTGCATTTTCTGTGCCCCCCTATAATCCCGGAAAAGATCGTGCCGAGCAGCACAACGGTAACTTTTAGTCCCCATACGCACAGGAAAGACATGGAAAAGATAATCGAATATTGTTTCGCCGTTGCGACGGAGAATAATGACATTGACTGAGCGAGCCATTTCAACATAAAACCAATAACAACCGTAGCCACTAGCACCAGAACGAACATCACCCCAGCAAGGAACCATTGTTTTTTGTTGAACAAATCTTTTCCATTCCAGATAAGTGCTAGCGTCCAAATCATAAAAATAAAAAAGAAAAACAAATGCATCATAACATTCCACATTTACTTATTTTCATATCCTGGCATTGCTGGCATCTAACTAACCTCTTTATATCAGCCTGTACTGCCAAACCAGATGCCATAGAGCATCAAGATACAGCCTAGCGAGGCGAGACATTTTGCTACCAGGTGTAATTTGGCCCCGTACCGGGCAGACAGAGACGATAGTTTTAAATACATTTCTTTGGTATTATACCGTTTATGAAATCGCATAATACTCTCGAAAATAGCATTCAACATCACAACAAAAAATTTCGACAGTAACATTGCCACCAGGGATGCCGGTAATATTAATGCTATCGCCCGCGCGCTTTCTCTGTCCAGTAACGGGGTTGATTTTGATACGCCAACTAAAATGAGTGTCAATGCAAGCGCACCAACCAACACTGAAATGAATTTAATTCGAAAGTTTCGCCACTCTTTTAGGGTGTAAAGATCTTTCCCGTTCCAGATATAGACTAAAGCGATGAGTATAAAAATTATAAAGCCAGTCCATTTCATTATTTCATCTTTTATCCATGCTTTTTGCCAGAGTAAAAAAACAGCCACTACTTTTCTTCAGATTTATGACACGGATATCCTTCCGTGCCATAGATGATGAACAATTTCTAAGCGATGTATTCAGGAGCTCTATCGAACAATTCGCCTGCCATTGTAGCAATCCGTTCGTATTGAACGAGTTTGTTTTTCCACTCCTTCGGAATACCGGAGCACCCATATAATGCCCCAGCTATTTGTCCCGCCGTCGCCGCAACGCTGTCAGCGTCATCGGCAAGATTGGCAGCCAGCAGAATCGCATCCAGGAAATTATCAGTATTCCATACGGACCACATCGCGGCCTCAAGCGTATCGATTACATAACCACTTGAACGAATCTGATCGCGAGTTTTTTGCTTATATTCACCCGCGTTGATAATCATTACACGTGGCTGTAGCGGCATGACGTGCGGAGAAAAAACAAAATCTTTATTGCTACCGTTAATCATATGCACAAGCAAATAACTTAAATACTGTGTGCTATTTATTGCTTCCGCGGCTCCATGCGTTGCTATACTTTGTTTTTTAGCCTCATAAAACGCTTTACTTAATGACTTTCTAAAAAAAATAGAGACAGGTGCTTGCCTGATGATGGAGGCATTACCTGCAGTTTCTGCCGCTGTATTACCGCTCCACCCAGGACCAACAGTTAAATATTGCTCTAAAGCAAACCGAGTTGTATTTCCTATATCAAAACAGACGCCATTTGAACTATTATAACCATGCTGATACCATTCCAGAAGTTTATTCCTGAAGCATATAGTATCAGCATCACCTTTCTCAAGAAGCGTTTCCGCAAGACATAATGCCATGGATGTATCATCCGTCCATTCACCTGCGCGGAGTCGAAATGGCCCACCACCTATCATATCTTTGACATGTGCTTTGTCACGAGGTAAAAATTCGAGCGTCGTACCTACAGCATCTCCAACAGCAAGACCTATAAGCGCACCGACAGCACGATCCCGTGATTCCGCGAGTGAGATGTTACATTGTGGTGTTAAGTCCCATTGTTTTTGTGCATCGCAATCAAAAGATGATTCTAATAGTTTATCATTATATTTATACTGCTTCTTCTGCTGGACTGAAAGACTGCTAACAGGTAAGTACTTACGATATATATCTACATATTTTAACAATACATTCAAATTAGCATGTAAGTCTATCACCATTCACCCATAATAAAATATTTTTAATATCAAACCCTAAAATTCATCAGGATATTTCATTTTAAGATTATGTTGTTTCATTTTGTAATTGGCATCAACCTCATGCGGCAGTCTAACCTTTAATCCTCGGCGGATTTGATCCACAATAAACCAGGCATCCGACAACCTTTCAAAAAACAACTCATCAGAATTATCAAACTCCTTTGCTGCATACATACCGAAAGTCATTTTCCATAATTTTGCTTTATCCTTTTCCTTGCCTTCGATTAAATCCCGTAGAAATATTAATTGTTGTACAATAGAATCGTACATTTGTAAAAGTGGGGAGTGGGGGTTGAGATGTTTTACCTCAGCATATCTCTTTTCTGCTAAAGTTAATGCTTTTTCAACATAATTTAGAGCTGTCATGTTATTCATTATATGGAGTCCAAATATCACGCTTAGTAGTAAACCATTGTATCCCACCGCCTTCTGTCTGGAAAGGTTTGTCTGGTACAGACCAGGTGTCCAAGGCTGGTGTGGCACTACTTCGAAGCATCTCAACTTTTTGTTGCGCTTGATAAGCTTTTACTTCTTTAGGAACAATTAACCCCGTATCCCTGACCTGTCCCTCTGGGTTAATGCCTAGTTTTGTGGCAGGGGTCGATTCGTCAAGAGAATACCAGTTTCCTTGCCAATTCCCCGGGGATTGATTCTGATAAGCTATTTTCCCTTTATTGATTGTTTCAATTGTCACTCTCTGTTCAAGATCTATACCGCTGCGATAAGCTGGTATTTTACTTTCTTCAACACCCTGAGAACGCATAAAATCATCAACAATTTTTTGATTTGCACGGATATTAATATCTCTATTAAGATCGCCCGTGCGTCCAAATTT
Source organism: Enterobacter cloacae complex sp. P1B (assembly GCF_014982345.1). NCBI lineage: Bacteria > Pseudomonadati > Pseudomonadota > Gammaproteobacteria > Enterobacterales > Enterobacteriaceae > Enterobacter > Enterobacter cloacae complex sp. P1B. The sequence goes on from NZ_JADCLF010000032.1 coordinate 3,695, forward strand.
TTCATTAAGTTCAGCTCTTCGGGCCGAAATATTTGGCTTAACCGGTTCGAGAACAGGCTTACCAGCCCGCCACGCATCAAACCTTGCCCCGCCTTTCATGCCAGCCCCGCCGCCAATAACCGAGCCGATCAGCATCCCCCATTTCTGACCGTCGCTACCTTCGCCAAACAGCATTCCCCCCGCATAACTACCGACTGTCCCACCGCCCATCGCACCGAGGGTACTCAGAAGTGCGATTGCCGGACTGGCCAGCACCGCCATGGCTCCGGCACCAACGGCGAGCATCGTCCAGTTCACCCATTCCGGGATTTCAGGACTTATTTCATCGGTCTGAACTTTGCTTCCACCGATAATAACATTACGCGATCCCTGACTAATCTCAGCACTGCATGTCAATTTATCGCCTGCGCGGGAGGCGGGGAAGTTATTGATGTAAACTTTTATCGAACCTTCCGCAACCCGTTGCAGGCTACCGCTGTGCTCATCACACTCTCCGGCTGACAGGTGAGCGCGGATTGCCCTTCGGCTGTTGATAAAGACATTGGGTGAACCTTCTTTTAGCGTACCGGTAGTATGGCGTGGAGCCCATGACATACTGCCGAGGAGCTCACCCAACCCACCCGCAGCGCATGCCCCAGCCGCAACGGCAGAAACTGCAACCAGCGCGGTCCCTCCGGTGACCACAACGGCAGCTGCACCAAGAATGGCCCCGCCCACCAATCCTGCAATCATCCAGCCTTTTGAGGCTGTATGTGCTATCTCATCATCTACGCGAGCAGCCTGACATTCGGACATGACTATTCGGCTCGCTGTGCCATCAGATACCCACGTATCCGATCGGGCGTATTAAGTTGGTCAGAACCAGAGACCTGACGGCAGACGGATAGCTGTGAAAGCAAATGATGTGATGTGTCTGTGGAAGTGGTCCACAGCGCGTAACGCAGGGGTTGGCTGCCCGGGACGGGTGCAATACTGAGTGGTTTACCCTGCTTTTCAAAAAGCAAATATTGCCCCTCTTTCGCCCGCTGAAGCGAAAGATGTCCATAAAGATCCTGAATGTTTTCAAAGACACTAAGTAACTTACTCTCACTATCAAGCGCAAAAAATGGTCCCTGGCTATCGGCAGCGAGCATTTCTTTAGTTTCAGTCTGAGCAGGTTTGTGGAACTTAATACTACGGATAATCTCCTGGTATTGATTATGATAATAATCGCTAAATTCGCCCGGGCATGTACCGATATAACACACCATCTTTTGCCCGCCGGGATGGTCACCGAGCAAAATCACCGTCTGCTTCTGAAAAATGACCGCATTATCATTTTTAAACTGATAAAAAAGCTCTACCGCCGGGTGACCATCAACAGAAGTCATCTGAGAGGATTCGAGACGAAAGTCGGGCACCGTAATTTCCAGTTCACGCACCAGGCGAGTTGCCGCATCATGGACTTTGTCTTCGTTTTTAGCACTCGCACGAGAAACAACAAAAGTAAACTCGCTGGCTCCGTTATCGCTCAGGGTAAATAAATTCATGGTTCTGTCTTTAAATACATCGGGTAAAGCGAGGGTTGCTTCCTGAAGAATATAATCAGCCATTCGGGTTACTCTTAGTTATTGCCATTAATAACAAAAAAGCTATCCACTTCCTGTTGGATTTCCTCCTGAAGGGATGCGCCAGGCGGATCGATGACGTTTCGCCCATCGTCAGGGTTCAAGTGCAATTCGCCAGAAAGCGTATTAATTTGTGCACTCTGTTTTGCAGTAAAGTTAAAGTTATTACCAATGATATGAACGCTACCATCTTTTGAGAGCTCAATGGCACTTTCACCACATTCCAGTCTCAGCGTATTACCTGCGGAAAGTATAAAATTATCTACGACTTTATCGTTTCGACTCTTACCCGTCAGGCATACCACATCGCCTTTAATTCCTGATTTCTGGTTTTTCGCTACCCGTAAGGTTTCATCTTCACCAACAAACTGGGTACGATTTTTTTCAGTAGAATGAGACTCGTCGTTTTTGACGTTAATATCCAGATTCCGCTCGGCCTGGATCCACACCTGTTCCGCGCCCGCCTTATCCTCAAAGCGCAGGGCGTTGGCGTTGTCCACAGAGCCC
>NZ_JADCLF010000033.1:0-398 GCF_014982345.1 Enterobacter cloacae complex sp. P1B
CGGTGACCACTGGCACGCCACCGCCGAGCTGTACAAATAAGTTTAAGTAATTACTGAAGACATAACTCTCCACTCAACGGCACCAGGCATAAAAATAGCAGTTCAACCCTTCTCGCCGTTGAGCAAAAAACCTGTTCAGGAGTAAAGACTATGAAAACCAAATTGATCATCGCAACCCTGGGTCTGGCATCCGCTCTCTCTTTCGGCGCAAGCGCAGCCGTACAGCAAGTGAATGCCGATCAGGCACAAAATCTGCAGCCAATGGGCAGCGTCTCCGTGACGTCAGTCACCGGCTCCCCGATGGACATTCGTCAGGAACTTGCCGCCAAAGCTGAAAAAGCAGGCGCCAGCAGCTATCGCGTCACCGAACTGAATCAGGGTGACCACTGGCACGCCAC
>NZ_JADCLF010000034.1:0-236 GCF_014982345.1 Enterobacter cloacae complex sp. P1B
GAGATGTGCAGATTGGTTACCGACGGCGCCCCATAAGCGTCTACCGACGGGCTGCTCTGTACCGCTCCGGCCAGTGCTGGCTGGCTGCTGCCCGTCGGCGTCACCACCGCCATAAAGCTGTAGCCCGCGTAGCACTCCGGCAGGGCTGTTTCACGCCGCTCCGCGCCCACGAGACAAGAGGCGATGGGCGGATGACGGCTTCTGGTGTAATAAAAGAGGGGGGGGGGGGGGGGGGG
>NZ_JADCLF010000035.1:0-273 GCF_014982345.1 Enterobacter cloacae complex sp. P1B
CCGATGTCCATCGGGTTACGCTTCACGTCTACCACGTCCACGCGCGCGGCGGCCTGCAGCTGGTCCAGGTCCTGACGGGAAAGCGCGCCGTAGGTTGGGTCCGTCGGGACGGAGAACATCACGTCGCGGTTGTCTGCCACATAGGCGTGACCGCGTTCGATCAGCTTTTCGGTGATCTCGATAATTTCGTGGATATGGTGGGTCGCACGCATCTTTGTGCATCTCAACAATCATGCGATCCACCAGCGCAACAAAGCTTTCGCCGTTTTCATT
>NZ_JADCLF010000036.1:0-978 GCF_014982345.1 Enterobacter cloacae complex sp. P1B
GTATGGTGTTAGTGCTGTCAATATGTTTGGCATATTACTTTTACACAATTGATACATATACAAGCTTTAATGAGTCATTGCTGAACTCTAGAATGAATGCTCTTGCAAACGTAACCGGACTTATTTTCGGTTTAGTAGTCAGAGCATTAATGGTTAAATATAAAGCTCCGGTTATCTTATTTGGGCTGCCTCTTATAATTATAAGCGCCACCCCTTACTTTTTGAAGTTATTTATATTCCGGAAGGAATATAAAAGTAAAGTGACAATAAAATACAAAGTATTAAGAAAAAGGTTTTTTTACCTGAGTTATGCGGGTAGTATTCTCGTTATTCCTTCTGTTATTGCATCAATCTATCCGAGATTGAATTTACTTGTAATATCATTTTTGTATGGGGATCATGATGTCGGCATATATTCAGTTTCTCAAACTCTTGCTACTAGTTGGAATTTCATTTTGTTATCGTTGCTAACCTCTTGTCTACCGGCAATATTTCGAGAGAAAAACAAATCAAAAATAATCAATCTTGGTGCAAGACTGCATTTGAATATCATTTTACTGTCAATTCCGGTAATATTTCTGATGACGTTTTTGATAAGCTATATAATCTTCTACATATATGGTGGTGAGTATAATGAATCTATAGCGCCCTGCATTTTATTATGTTTTGCAACATTATTATCTACACTTGGAATGGCTTCATCAAAAATAATTGTTAAGCTTTCTGGATATAGATTTTTGCTATATAAAACTATATTTATTTTGGTTTTTAGTTTGGTGCTTTCTTATTTTTTTTCTCTAAGGTTCGGATTGATTGGTGCTGCCTTAGCGGTTAGCATTACTGAAATTTTTTCTCTAACAATTTTCAACTACTTGTTCATGCAAGGTTTTATGTTGTTAGTGCATGTCGAAATAATCAAGGTTATTTGCGGATGCGTTCGGAAATTATTTAAAAAAAGCGTTAGATAAAGGTTAATAA
>NZ_JADCLF010000037.1:0-770 GCF_014982345.1 Enterobacter cloacae complex sp. P1B
GTATTGCATCAGAAACAACACCATTATGGAGAAAGATTTTTCTGCCGCCTAAGTGATTAGTATTTTAGCGGTAGATTTTTAATGTTTAAAAGTTTTCCTCTGTGAATTTTAATATACCCCCCATCATTGAGGTCTTTTAGAACTTTATTTAAGGAGCTACGAGATATTGTACTTCTAGATAAAATAAATTTGAAAACTGAAATTTGAGATCTTTCATTTTCTGGTAATTCCCATATAGCTTCTAAGTTGTTTTTTATAATATCGTAGGCATTTTTTGATGAAAATCTTTGATCCCTTTTGAAAAAGTTTGAAGCGATTTCACAAGTCATTAAGAAAAAATGTTTCCACAAATTATTACTATCAGCTAGGCAGTTCAGTTCTATAGTTGGTATTGCTGTAAAGGTTGCATCCGTCGAAGCTCTGAAATAATGATAATCATTCTTTTCGAACATAAAAAATAACCCTAAAATATGAGGTGCATATACAGTGAAAATTAAAATATCGTCTGTTTTCCTATAAATATCTACTCTACCTTCGGTGAGAAAGTAAACATGTGGTTTATTATTGAGTGTGCTGTGTATCTGCTGTCCATTTGACGCATAAATGCGTATAAATTTGTTAGAAGCTTCAACAATCTCTAAGATATGGTCAAACATGATTTAATGCCTCTGCTATTATTTTCATTCTTAAAGTTTGATGTTAGGCAATCATATGATCTTTTTAGGAGATGGCAAGTTTAAATTTAAATATGTTCTTGTGTAATTATACAT
>NZ_JADCLF010000038.1:0-345 GCF_014982345.1 Enterobacter cloacae complex sp. P1B
ATTATACATAATTTATTTATGAGTTAAATTAGCAGCAGTTAGTGCTGGGTTCGTCAAATATTATCAACCTATCATTCTCAATATTCGTGAGGATGTGTGTTTTGTGTTAGTTGATTGTTTGGTAGGGTGCTAACAATTTATTTTATAACTATTTTAATATATAGTTTGCATACTAATGTTTTCCATGCTTGAGTTTTGCTAAAAAACACTTCTGCAATTATATTTTTGCGATATTTATACTAGTCTACTCATTCTGCTTTGAATTATATTGGTTTTGAATTCAATGTTAAAAAGAGGATTGAATATGTTATTTCTACTTTCATGTATTGTCTTATTGATACTGAT
>NZ_JADCLF010000039.1:0-324 GCF_014982345.1 Enterobacter cloacae complex sp. P1B
AGCCAGAAGCAAGACCAGCAAGCCCATATAAGTTTATATCTTGCGTAATGTTAAATGCTATACCCGGCATAATAGATGCATATTTATTCTTTAAATAAGAATATCCAGAGCCGCTGGTATTCTGTATATAAGTGCCTGATGCGACCAGTGCGAAATCATTCATATCGTGTCTAAACATGATATTCAATCCATGCATATTTTCTGCCCCATTTTTCTTGCCTATAGCATAATTCATAGACATTGAATTACTAGCAGATACAGTCGTGTTAAAAACGCAAATAAAAAGAAATATCACTGCAAGCTTAATTTTATGCATAGATCCTC
>NZ_JADCLF010000039.1:431-879 GCF_014982345.1 Enterobacter cloacae complex sp. P1B
ATGCATAGATCCTCCAAAAATTTCTCTTAAATATACAGAGATAAAATTGTGTTACCAGCATATAAATACGCAAAAAAAAGTTATAATCACACAATGAAATGTATATTTTTGTACATTGACTAAGGAAACCAGCAGGAACCAGTAATTCCCAGATAAAATAGCAAAAGGATATGAGAACCGAGTTTGTATACATTTCTGATAGTTTGGAGACTACAACGCCCGAATACATATTATATGCTTATAGCAACCTGTATGCAGTCCGGTAAATTGTTATGGCCAATGCGGAAATAATAGGAAAAAACATCTGATTAAGAGAGGGTTTTGATAATCTATTTTGATAAATTGTTGATAACCATTCGAAAACTAATAATAAAAACGGGAACCAATCGGCTCCCGTTCCAGTTTAACCCAGACTCTGGATTACATGTTCGCGATAATCGCGTCGCCA
>NZ_JADCLF010000004.1:0-10179 GCF_014982345.1 Enterobacter cloacae complex sp. P1B
CCGGTCACTGCCGTACCGGCAGCTCAGAAAACTTATTATCTTCCATGACCCGGCTGCCAGTGTGTTCACTGCCGTACAGGCAGCTTAGAAAATGCCTCGATTTCTTTTTCGATAATCTTGTCGGTTCACTGCCGTACAGGCAGCTTAGAAATGCATGGTCATGCGGGAATAGATAAGCCGCTTGTTCACTGCCGTACAGGCAGCTTAGAAATGGTGCGTTGCCGCCAGCCGTTCTGAGGTCTGGGCTCACTGCCGTACAGGAAGCGCAACTAAATCTACCCCTCTTAAACATTTACTTTGCCTATTCAAAACTCAATATCATCAAACCCACACTCTCTATTTTTTACAATAAATAAAAAACTCATTCACGCGCCAATTATATTCTAAAAAATATATTATTCGTAAATATAATACATTGAATGGGAAAGTGATTTTTCGCTTTATTATCACGATAATTACTCTTCATTTGATACCCGTCACATTTGTTTTCATCTTATCTTCGATAACATACCCGCATTCAATACCTTGAAATTAAAGCCGTTGCTATGCCTGCAAACAGCGTTACCCCAACAGATTTAAAAACAATCCTGCATTCAAAGCGCGCCAACATTTATTACCTGGAGAAATGCCGCATCCAGGTAAATGGTGGGCGTGTTGAATATGTCACCCAGGAAGGAAAAGAGTCGTTTTATTGGAATATTCCCATCGCGAATACCACGGCAGTGATGCTGGGAATGGGAACATCCGTTACGCAAATGGCAATGCGGGAGTTTGCCCGGGCTGGCGTGATGGTAGGTTTCTGTGGAACGGATGGCACGCCGCTGTATTCTGCGAACGAGGTGGACATTGACGTCTCCTGGCTCAGCCCGCAAAGCGAATACCGTCCGACCGCATATTTACAAAACTGGGTCTCATTCTGGTTTGATGAAGAAAAACGTCTGCAGGCAGCAAAGCATTTTCAATTTATCCGTTTACAGCAAATTGAAAAACAGTGGGAGAGGCTGCGGGTACAGCGAGAAACGCCTTTTCAGTCCGATCGGGACGCGCTGGAGACTATTCTGGAGCGTGCGAAGCAGGGTATGGAAAGCGCACAGGATCACACCTCGCTGATGCCCCAGGAAGCTTTGCTCACAAAATCGCTCTACAAACTGACCAGCCAGACGGTGGGCTATGGCAGCTTTACCCGCGCCAAACGCGGTGGCGGGACGGATATGGCGAACCGTTTTCTCGATCAGGGCAACTATCTGGCCTACGGGCTGGCGGCCGTCGCGGCCTGGGTGACGGGCATTCCTCATGGTCTGTCCGTCATGCACGGAAAAACCCGACGCGGCGGGCTGGTTTTTGATATTGCCGATTTAATCAAAGACGCCCTCGTTATGCCGCAGGCCTTTATTGCGGCGATGGAGGGAGAGGATAATCAACAGTTTCGTCAGCGCTGCATCAACGCGTTTCAACAGGCAGAAGCGCTGGATGTGATGATCGCCACCTTGCAGGAAACCTCGCACTCTCTGGTGGGCGTTGAAAAATGAATGTGCTGATTATCTCCCGATGTACCAAACGTGCGCGCGAGCAAAGCTGCCGGATTATCGATCAGTTTGCTGAGCGCACGGGTGACGCGGCTTGGCAGACGACGATTACGATGGAAGGCGTCGTCACGCTGCGCAAGCTGCTGCGTAAAACGGCCCGTCGTAACACCGCCGTGGCCTGCCACTGGCTGAAAAAAAACGGTCAAACCGAACTGCTGTGGATAGTCGGAAACTTGCGTCGCTTTAACGCGCAGGGGCGTGTGCCAACGAATCGCACGACGCTACAAGTTATTCGCAACGACGGTGAACACCGCTGGCAAAGCGCGGAAAGCATCGCCCTGCTGGCGGCGATCGCCGGGCTGTTTCATGATTTTGGCAAAGCGGGGATGTGCTTCCAGCAGACGCTCAAGGGGGAAAGTCAGCACGTTTGTCAGCCGTACCGCCACGAGTGGATTTCGGTTCGTCTGTTCGAGGCGTTTGTAGGAGAGCGTAGCGATGAACAGTGGCTGGCATCGTTAACGCAGCTTAAGGCCGCTGACGAAAAAGCCATGCTGAAAGCGCTGAAGATGGACAGCGCAGAGTGGAGCAATAGCCCGTTCGAAAAATTGCCCCCGTTAGCGAGGGTGGTGGCGTGGCTAATGCTATCGCACCACCGTTTACCTCAACCGTACCCGGCAAAAATCTCATTACTCTACAGCGAAGGCTGGATTGAGAAACAGCTGAATGCAGACTGGAACTCGCTCAACCATAAATCTACCGATAAACATCCGTGGAAAACGCGTGATTTTAAAAATGTCTGGACATTCCCGCACGGCACGCCGCTAAGAAGTCAAACCTGGCGCGAGAAGGCCCGTCAGATTGGTAAACGCATCCGGAACCTCCCCGCACTGCTTCACGCGGGATCGCTGGATAATCTCTTTACCCTCCATCTTGCCCGCCTGTCGCTGATGCTGGCCGATCACGTTTACTCCTCACAACCGGCTTATGCCGGATGGCAGGATGATGCCTTTCAGGCGTGGGCTAACAGCTATCGAGGGACCGGGGAACTCAAGCAAAAACTGGATGAGCACAATGTCGGCGTAGCGCATCAGGCGCTATTGATGGGGCGTTCTCTTCCTGCGTTGCGCCGTTCATTGCCCGCCATCGCCCGGCATAAAACGTTTCGGGAAAGGGCGAAAGAAGAGCGTTTTGACTGGCAGAACAAGGCCTGGGATGTCGCCTCTTCCCTGCGTGAGAAGAGTGCAGAGCAGGGCTTCTTCGGTATCAGTATGGCCTCCACCGGATGCGGTAAAACTTTCGCCAATGCACGAATTATGTACGCGCTGGCAGATGAGCAGGCGGGATGTCGTTTCAGCGTGGCGCTGGGGTTACGCACGCTGACGCTGCAAACGGGGCAGGCTTTGCAGTCGCGCCTGGGGCTGGATGACGACATGCTGGCCGTGGTGACCGGTGCCGCAGCCGTGAAGGAGTTGTATCAGGGCAATGATACCGAAGATATCAGTAGCGCCAGCGACGAAGCGTTCTTCGCCAGCCATCATTACGTGCATTATGAAGGGGCGACCAGTAGCGGGATCGCGCAGCAATGGCTGGCGAAAGAACCGGCGCTAAACCGTCTGGTCAGTGCCCCGGTGCTGGTGACAACCATCGATCACCTGATGCCTGCCACGGAAGGCGTGCGCGGCGGCAGGCAGATCCCCGCCATGCTGCGCCTGCTGACCAGCGACCTGGTGCTTGACGAGCCTGATGATTTTGACGTTGATGATTTGCACGCCCTTTGTCGGCTGGTGAACTGGGCGGGCATGCTCGGCTCTCGCGTGTTGCTCTCCTCCGCAACGCTGCCCCCTGCATTAACAGAAGCGCTGTTTGAAGCCTATCGGGAAGGGCGTAAAGCCTGGCAGGCGGCGTGCGGTCAGTCGGACAGACCGACGAGTATCTGTTGCGCCTGGTTTGATGAATACGGCGCGCAGTCGCAGGATGTGGCCGACGATGCCCAGTTTCGTCAGGCGCATGACGATTTTGTCAGGCAGCGGATTAAACGTCTGCCAGACCAGCCCCGGCTTCGCCTGGGGAAACTGGCTGCCGTCATGCCGCAGTCTTCCTGTACTGCCGATGTTGTCTCTGCGCTGGCGCAGACCTTGCACCAGCAAATGATTGCGCTTCACGGCAATCATCACAGCACGTACAAAAGCGGCAAAACCGTGTCGTTTGGTCTGGTGAGGATGGCGAACATCAACCCGCTGGTTGCCGTCGCGCAGGCGCTGATGGCATTACCTTCTCCGGAGAATTACCGCATTTATTATTGCGTGTACCACAGCCAGCACCCGCTGGCGGTGCGTGCGGCGATTGAAAAACGACTCGATGCCGCGTTCGCGCGGCACAAACCGGAGCGGATCTGGCAGTTGCCTGACGTTAAGCAGGCGCTGACATCACCTGAACAGCATCATCTCTTTGTCGTGCTCGGCACATCCGTTCTGGAAGTCGGGCGCGATTTTGATGCCGACTGGGGGATTATCGAGCCGAGTTCGATGCGTTCACTTATTCAGTTTGCGGGGCGTATTCAGCGGCATCGTCAGATCGTGCCTGAGAGCGAAAATCTGGTGATTCTGGAACGCAACGTTCGTGCGCTTCGCGGAGAAAAGGTCGCCTACTGCCGACCCGGTTTTGAAACCGAGCAGCATCTTCTGCCTCACCACGATCTCCATGAGCTGCTCAGCGAAGAGGGCTATCGCACGCTGAATGCGATCCCGCGCATCGTTGAAAACCTGCCCGGCAATGCGCTGGCGGCGCTGGAGCATGCCCGGTTGCGAGCCGCATTGTTGGACGGCGGCGAACGGTCAGATGCGGTAGCCGCGTCGTGGTGGCGGCTGCCGCTGACGTGGAACGGTGAGTTGCAGCGGCGGACGCCGTTTCGCCGCTCGTCGCCGCAGGACACTTTCTTTTTAAGCATGAAAGACGAAGGTGAGCAACCTGAGTTTTGCCTGATGCAGGAAAACGGGGTGTTAAAGCCTGCGGGACGGTTTTGCGAGAAGACCTTATCGATGGCTCACGGCGTAGAGCCGTGGATGGCGATTGATTATGGCGAGGTATTACAGGCGCTGGCCGAGACAAGACAGATGGAGCTGGCCGCGGTATCGCGACGGTATGGCGAAATCACATTGAGAATCAGCAGGGAGGAGGAGACAGAGCAATGGCTATTTCACCCGGTGTTGGGTGTGTTTCGCGCCCTCTGAAAGAGGGCGCGAGCTGCTTGTACAGCAGTATAAAATAAATGATAAGAGCCTCATATATTTCTAAGCTGTCTAGGCGACAGTAGATAAGCATTATATTAATTTAAGGTTTTTTGGCAAGGGTATGTCGTTTAAAGATAAAAGCATAATATAGGTGTGGATGAACGTTTTGAAATGGAGTACTTTATTTTTACTCAAATAAAGGAATGTTTCACTGCGATGATTTTTATCAAATTTTTATTTGTCTTGATTATGATTCTGTTCTGTTTTTATTCGAGCTATTTATATTAAATATAATTGTGAGATTTATATTTTTACTGATTATAAGTGCAAGAGTTAAGGTGGTATATGAAGGAAGGAACACTATTCTCATTTATTACAGCTTTCATTGCCGGACGACGGCAAACAAAGCTGGAAGCATTTGATAAAGAGGCCGCAAAGCGCAGCGATACAGATAGCGCAACGCTTGCGGCAGAACGCCGGGATATAGAACTTCGCTATGAGCCGAAAGCGTGGCTAACGGATGCCGCGAAGCGAGCCGGACAAATTAACCTCGTGACCCATGCGGCGAAATTTACTCACGGGGATTCAAAAAGCAGCAGTATCTACAGCGAGGCAGTGGCGCTGGAAGGGTATCTCAGCACCGCTGCGTTGTCAGGTCTGGAACCGGATGCCGTGGGAAACGCCGCGGCGCTGGACGTCGCGAAATTACTGCAAACGCGGGTTGAAGGCGGTGACTCCCTTCTGGCAAGCCTGAAACGTGGCGATCGCGCTGCGCTGGCCGCTTTTACCGATGACGCAAACCAACTGGATGAATGGATTGCGGGATTTTCCCGTGCCTTAACGCCCGGAAAGCCCGCTTCACACAAGCTGGCTAAACAGGGCTATTTCCCGGTAGGTGAAAATTACCATCTGCTGAGCCCGTTATTTGCCACCTCGCTTGTTCACGCCATGCATCAGAAAATGATTGCCTTCCGTTTTGGCGACGATGTTAAAGCCATCTGGAAAGCGCGCCGGGAGAAAACCTGGCATCCCACTCCGCTGACGCTTTTCCCGCATTCAGCGGAAATACACTTTGGTGGCACCAAACCGCAAAACATTTCCTATCTCAACAGCGTCCGCGGCGGGCGCAGCTGGCTGCTTTCCTGTCAGCCGCCGCAGTGGAAAAGAGCAGACAAGCCGCCGACGACGTTACGTTCTATTTTCACTTTAGGTGGTCAGTTTGATCGACGTGCAAACAGCACTGTCCAGCTGCTTGTGTCATTGTTGGCCAGAACCGGTGATTACACCAACGTCCGTATTCGCGAAGCGCGTGATGAATACATTGATGCGCTTATCGACCTGCTTTTTGTAGTCGCGTCGGAACTACAGCGTGATACGTGGCAAAACTGGACACTCTCGTGCGAACGATTAGTCACTCATCAACAACTCTGGCTCGATCCCTGGCGCACCAAAACCGATGAGGCTTTTCGGCTCGAGCGGGATAAAGACGACTGGCAGGTTAGCGTCGCGACAGATTTTGCCCTGTGGCTTAACGCGCGTCTGAGCAAGGCGTTGAAGGACTTTGGGTATGTGGAACAGCGTGAATGGCAAACCCGTGAGCGTTTACGCAATAACCTGCGTGAGATGGAAAAAATTATCCGGGAGGCGCTGAAATGAGTTCCTTGATCCTGCTTCGCCGTATCAGCGTCGAAAACGCCAACGCGATTGCTGGCCTGACTTACGGTTTCCCCGCCATTACCCATTTCCTGGGATTTGCCCATGCGCTGTCGCGCAGGTTGACCGAAACGCACGGGCTGCGCATTGATGGCTGTGCTGTGGTCAGCCACGAACAACAGATCCATGCTCACACGTCTGGCCGCGATTATCAGTTTGCCCTGACCCGCAATCCGCTTACACGGGACGCGAAAACGGCCTCCTTTAACGAAGAGGGGCGCATGCATATGACGGTTTCGCTGCTGCTGGATTGTCACGGGGAAATCCCCAACGGTGAATACGGGCAACGCGACCTGGCCGAGTTTCTGTCTCAGGTGTGCCCTACGCTCCGGCTGGCCGGAGGAATCATCGTGGATATCCAGAATATTTCAGTTATGGCGATGCCTGCCAGCGCTCAGGAGATGGGCCGATTACAGTGGCAACTGATGCCGGGCTTTGCTTTACGCGACCGAAGTAGCTGGCTGGGCGAACATCATCAAATGCTTCTTGAAAACGATCCTAACGCCACGCTGCTTGACGCCTGGCTGGATTTTGCTGCGCTAAAAATACAGGCCGAAACGCCGGAAGACGGCAACATACGCGAAGGTGAACCGGCCAACTGGCATGTTGTTCCCAAACCCAATTCCGGTTATCTGGTGCCATTAATGACCGGCTACCAGCGTATCTCTGAACTCTACGCCCCTGGCGTCGTGGCAAACGCGCGCGATGCGGAAACGCCCTTTGCATTTACCGAAGCGGTGTATGGCGTGGGCGAGTGGTGCGGTCTGCACCGTATTCGGTCACTGGACGAGATTTTCTGGCGTTATCGGACGACGGAAACGGGCTATTACTGTCAGGGCGCGGGCGCGCCGGTGACAACTGAACATCTTAATTAAAAAGGACTTATCTATGGCAAAGGCTCCAACGGCCGTTAAAACGGCATCCGTACTGGCATTTGAACGTAAGCTGGCAACCTCGGATGCGGTGATGTATTCCGGAAGCTGGCAGGGCAAGCAGTGGCAACCGATCCGTATACAGGAAAAAGCGGTCCGCGGTACGATTTCGAACCGCTTGAAAAATGCCCTGACCAACGATCCGGCTAAACTGGATGCCGAGATCCAGAAAGCGAACCTGCAGCGTGTGGATGTGGCGGCGCTTCCTGCCGATGCAGACACCCTGAAGGTGAAGTTTACCCTACGCGTGCTGGGTAACCTGTCGACGCCATCAGTGTGTAACGATCGCGCCTATCAGGATGAACTTCAGCAGGTTATCGACGGCTATATCAGTGAACACGGTTTTGCCGAACTGGCGCGCCGCTACGCAACTAACCTGGCGAACGGACGTTTTTTATGGCGTAACCGCGTCGGTGCAGAAAAAATTATCGTGACCGTGACGGGCAGTAAGTCGTGGACGTTTGATGCGTACAGTTATGCGCTGCGAGATTTTCTGCCAACGACGAGAGCCTAAACGCACTGGCCCAGGAAATCGAAAAAGGGCTTAGCGGCGAAGGTTTTGTGCTGTTGAACGTCGAAGCGCAGGTGCTACTCGGTGCCGGACAGGAGATCTTCCCGTCGCAGGAGCTGGTTCTGGACAGCAACAGCAGCAAGAGCCGCCTGTTGTATCAGGTAGACAGCGTTGCGGGTATACACTCGCAGAAAATCGGTAATGCCATTCGAACTATCGATACCTGGCACCCTCAGGTAGATGCGCTGGGCGCTATTGCCGTTGAGCCGTACGGCTCAGTCACCAGTCGCGGTGTGGCTTGTCGTCAGCCGAAAGAGAAAATGGACTTCTATACCTTGCTGGACAACTGGGTGACGAAGGGCCAAAAGCCTGACGTTGAACAGCAGCATTATGTGATGGCCGTGCTGATCCGCGGCGGCGTCTTCGGTGAGAAGGGCGAGTAAGGAGTGGTTATGGATCACTATCTAGAGATCCGCGTCCTGCCCGACCCGGAGTTCAGCGAGGAGATGCTGATGGCCGCGCTGATGGCTAAACTGCATCGTGCGCTGGGCCAACGGGGGCTGGGGGATATTGGTATCAGCTTCCCTGCACATGGCATAAAGCCCGGCGCGATGTTACGCCTGCACGGTTCGCAACAGGCGTTAAGCGAGCTCGACTCCCTGGCATGGCGAAAGGGACTAAGCGATTACTGCCTGTGCACGGCGATACAACCCGTTCCAGAGGTAAAGCAATGGCGATGCGTGTCCCGTGTGCAGGTGAAAAGCAGCGCGCAGCGGCTTATGCGCCGTTCGGTAAAAAAAGGATGGATCACTGAGGAAGAGGCGCAGCAGCGCCTATTAAAAATGGAAGAGGCGCGGACTGATTTGCCCTGGCTTAATTTACGTAGCCTCTCAACAGGTCAGTCTTTCAGGCTTTTTATTCGTCACGGTGAGTTGCTTCCCGCACCCGTGGATGGACGCTTTTCAACCTACGGGATGAGCGCGACAGCGACGGTTCCCTGGTTCTGAGAAAACACAGCCGCATCAGCGTTCAGGGTGCGGTTTTTTCTGCGAGACGGGTATCAAAAATAAAGGGCAGTTGCTGAACAGAACCGAGCGCCGTGTGGAATGCGGGATGTAAGGGGTTAAGGATGGCATTGTTTTCATAGGGTATGATGCAGGAAGGTAGGATAAGCGCGAGGGCACTGCTAGCCTGCAACCATCCGGTTCCCAGATCCATCGTCGATACCGGTGCCGGATTTTCCTGCCAGTCCTCGGGGAGCCAGGCTTTATCCAGGTAATCAATCTGGTCATCCGGGATATCAATGCTGAAAAGCTGGTACTGATTCAACACGGTATCTTTTCTGACGTGCACCAAAATCTCCAGTGAGGCCAGCGAGATGGACGTGGACACATATACGGCGGGATGCCCTTTATGATTCCAGCGACCGCCGTACTGATTTGCGCCGCTTCCACTCCACGCTTCGCTGGCGTAGCGTCCCGTCACCAGCCGATAAAAAATCATGCAAACACTCCGTGTTCCAGACGACCAATCAAATCGGTGACTTCCAGTGCACCGGTTTCCGTAGCGATCAGGTCAACAGGCGCAACATTGCCAAGCCCGCGCACCGGCGACTGAAGCCAGTTCCATGCTTCTTCTTTACTGCCAAAATAGTCGACGGCCGCATCCAGCACCCGAACAAAACGGGCTACGCGTTCGCTCTCATCCGGCGTCAGCGTCCGTCCCGCGCTTTTGCGGCGGGCCACGTTACGTTCGTTAATCCCGGTAACGCGCAAAATGTCCGCTTTCGACATGGCCGTCCATTCATGAATATTGTCGAGCACGCTGACGGGCAATCCCTGGTTGAGAAATTCTATCAGCCGCATACCTCTGTTCGCGGGTAAACCGGCATAGCGCCAAAGTGCGTTATCAGCAGGTTTCTTGGCGGGGATCCAGGTTCTCATATTACCTCCTGATTAATGTCATTTGTCATGGTTAAGTATAGCCATTTGTCATATGGAGTGGAATGGGGATTTTTTGTGCTGGGTGGTTTATGAGAAGAACGATGTTTTGACCCTAATTTTTAACGGTTGTGTAATTCATTAATTTTAAATGAGTATTTTTGGTGGATAAAAAAGAGGGTCAGAGAAGGTTTTTTAGCTTTTTTTGTATGCAAATCAGTAGGGTGTGGAGATATTATTTCAGTGCACTGCCGTACAGGCAGCTTAGAAAGTTTGCGCCGCGTTGATAAATGTCGGGATGGCGTGCACTGCCGTACAGGCAGCTTA
>NZ_JADCLF010000004.1:10280-267423 GCF_014982345.1 Enterobacter cloacae complex sp. P1B
CGTACAGGCAGCTTAGAAAACCTGCAACGAATTAATCAGGCTTGGACTGCTGTGCACTGCCTTACAGGCAGCTTAGAAACAAAATGGGTCGGTAAAGCGGCGTGGGGCGCTGGTGCACTGCCGTACAGGCAGCTTAGAAATCCAACATTGCAGTAAGACACCCGCCGCTTAAGTGCACTGCCGTACAGGCAGCTTAGAAAATGACGTCTTCATAATCCAGCCCCTGTAAGGCGTGCACTGCCGTATAGGCAGCTTAGAAAATAAAAATCGGCTGGCCGTCGGCGCGGTGTATGTGCACTGCCGTACAGGCAGCTTAGAAAGTCACGTTTTCCCAGCCGCCGATCTCGATCACGTGCACTGCCGTACAGGCAGCTTAGAAAATATGAAAATGGCGGGGTTATCCCCGCCCTACGTGCACTGCCGTACAGGCAGCTTAGAAATTAACGAGAGCGACGATTTCCCCGATCGAGACGGTGCACTGCCGTACAGACAGCTTAGAAATTCAATCGAATTAACCGACAGTACCGGGAGTAGTGCACTGCCACACGCAGCTCAGCAAAATAGAAAATAAGGCCTAACAGTCGTCGCACCGTGCACTGTCGAACAGACAGCCCCAAATCTCAAACGAACCGCCAACTAATTGTTCAAATAATCAACAGCACCACTAAAAAATAAGGCCGGGAATATCCCGGCCTTATTTAATATTCATCTGCCATTACAGGCGAAAAAATTAGCGACTACGGAAGACAATGCGGCCTTTGCTCAGGTCGTACGGGGTCAGTTCAACAGTCACTTTGTCGCCCGTCAAAATGCGGATGTAGTTTTTGCGCATTTTACCGGAGATGTGCGCAGTTACCACGTGACCGTTTTCCAGCTCTACGCGAAACATGGTATTAGGCAACGTATCAAGTACGGTACCCTGCATTTCAATATTGTCTTCTTTGGCCATCTAATCCTCTGGGGTATCACTACCAAGTTTTGAACCGGCAAGATAATGCCGAAATTCATCAATTAAGTAAAGAATTGCGCGATTAAAACGCAGCAAAACAGTTTCGGCGCATTGCCCAAGCGTCACGGTACAACCGAACAGGAAGCGCATTCGTAAAGGGGAGACAACAGGATAAACGTCAGGACGTTATCTGAAGCGAGGGTCCCAAACGGCGGCGGGGCAACAGGCAGAAGCTACTCTGCGGCATAATTATAACACCCTCACAAAAAATATGCGGAAAACATTTAAGCATTGGGCATAAAGAGCGTTCTGGGGATCCAGAAGTCGCGTGGGAGCTTCTCCTGACGGCAGGCGTCCAGATGCTCGATATACTGTCGTCGCGGGATGTCAACTGCACCGAGAGAGGCCGTGTGCTCGTTCAGCACCTGACAATCGATCAGGCGTCCGCCGCGCTGGGCAAAGGCCTCGCAGAAGACCAGCAGCGCGGTTTTCGAGGCGTTAACCGCACGGGAGAACATCGATTCGCCGCAAAACAGCGTCCCTTGCGCCACGCCGTACATGCCGCCAACCAGTTCCCCCTTTTCCCAAACCTCAATGGAGTGGGCGTAGCCAAGCTCATGGAGCTGGTGATAGGCGTTGACGATATCGCGGGTGATCCACGTCCCTTCATGGCGATCTTCGGCACAGCCTTCTATCACCTGCCCAAAGGCGTGATTCAGCGTGACGCGATATGGGGATTTTGCATGGAAACGCTTCATGCTGCGGCTCAGATGGAACTGCGCTGGCCACAGCACGGCGCGCGGGTCGGGAGACCACCATAAAATCGGGTCGCCGGGAGAAAACCACGGGAAGATGCCGCGCTGGTAGGCCATTAATAGCCGCGCAGGGCTAAGGTCACCGCCAAGGGCCAGCAGCCCGTTGGGCTCACGCAGCGCTCCCTCCGGCGAAGGAAACGCGATGTTATGACGAGAAAGCTGGACCAGGCGCATGACAGCAAAACTCCAGTACGCGAGTGAGGACGCTACAAATATAGTCTACAGACGCTGTTTGAACTGGTAGTAGCGACCCTGTTTCGCCAACAGCTCTGCGTGACTACCTTGCTCAATAATGTGTCCGTTGTCCATCACAATTATCCGATCAAAACTTGCCAGCCCGCGCAGGCGGTGCGTCACCATCAGGACGGTTTTTCCTGCCATAACGTTTGCCAGTAAATCAAGGATTTGACTCTCGGTTGTCGCATCAAGCCCTTCTGTAGGTTCGTCGAGCAGCATCAGAGGTGCATCATGCAGCAGCGCACGCGCAATGGCCAGACGGCGCAGCTCTCCGCCGGAAAGCTGACGACCGCCTTCTCCCAGCCAGCTGTTCAGTCCTTCGTCCTCAAGCAGCTTTTGCAGTCCGACCTGCTCCAGTACGGCGCGAAGATCATCGTCCGAAGCCTCTGGCGCGGCCAGCAGCAGGTTATCGCGCAGGGTGGCGCTAAACAGATGCACGCGCTGTGGAACAACGCTCACGGTCTTGCGCAGGGCCTGCTCGCTGAAATCAGTCAGCAACGTGTTATTAAAACGAATCTGACCGTGCTGTGGATCCCAGGCGCGCGTCAGCAGCTGCAGCAACGTCGACTTACCGCAGCCGGTACGGCCGAGGATCGCAATCCGCTGCCCTGCATTAACGGAAAGGTTGATACCCTCCAGCGCGTTCTGCGCCTGTTTGTCATAGGCGAAGGTCACGTTATCAAGCGTCAGCGCCACCTGCTCAGGCACGGTGGTTTGCCCGGCACTGAACGTGACTTCAGGCTCCTGTTCGGCAATCTGAGTGATGCGCAGGGCAGAGGCGATCACCTGTCCAAGATGCTGGAAAGCGCCCGTCACCGGGGCCAGTGCCTCAAATGCGGCGAGCGCGCAGAAAACAAAGAGGGCAATAAGAGGGCCTGGCTGGGTATTACCGCCAATGCCGCCGGAAGCCAGCCACAGCATGGCGATCACCGCCACGCCGCCGATTAACACCATCAGCGCCTGCGAGAAGGCCGTCAGTTCCGACTGGCGGCGCTGGGCTTCATGCCAGTTCAACTCCGTACTTTCCATTCGGGCACGGTAGCGCTTGCTGGCACCAAAAATGGTTAGCTCTGCCTGGCCCTGAAGCCAGGAGGTCAGCTGCTGGCGGTAATCCCCGCGCAGCCGCGTCAGGTTTTCCCCGGTGGATTTTCCGGCGCGGTAAAAGAGCGGCGGCAGAATGATAAGCGTCAGCAGCATGATCCCGCCCAGCGTCAGCGCAACGGGAACATCCAGAACGGACAGCCCCAGCGTAACTACCACAATCACCACAAACGCGCCCACTATCGGGGAGATCACCCGCAGGTAAAGGTGGTCCAGCGTGTCGACATCCGCAACGACACGGTTCAGTAATTCGCCCTGGCGAAAACGCGCCAGCCCGGCAGGGGAGAGGGGAAGCAGTTTGCTGAAGGTGTAAATGCGCAGGTGCTGCAGGACGCGGAACGTCGCGTCGTGGCTGACCAGCCGCTCGAAATAGCGTCCGGCAGTACGGGTAATGGCGGTACCCCGCACGCCTGCCGCCGGCAGCATATAGTTGAAGCTGTATAATCCGGCGAACCCGGCTACGGCGGAGGCCGACAGGAACCAGCCGGAAAGCGTGAGCAGGCCGATGCTGGCAAGCAGCGTGACAATCGCCAGCACGATCCCCAGCGTCAGCATCCACTTGTGGCGTTTATAGAGCGCAAGATAAGGCAGCAGAGCACGCATCAGATGTCCTCCTGACGGTTCGCCAGCAGGGCGGCGAACGGCCCCTGCGCGGCAACAAGCGCGGCGTAATTGCCTTGCTCAACAATATGACCGTTTTCCATCACCCAGATCTCATCCCAGTCAGCAATGCCTTCCAGCTGATGGGTAACCATAAGGGTGGTTTGCTGCAGGGAAGCGGCGCTCAGGGCCGCCATGACGCGCTGCTCGCTGTGTGAATCCAGGCTGGCAGCAGGCTCATCCAGCAGCATCAGCTGGCACGGGTTCAGCAGCGCACGGGCGACGGCCACGCGCTGTGCCTGGCCGACAGACAGCCCGGCAGACTGATCGCCTACCACGGTATCGACACCCTGCGGGAGAAGCGGCAGAAATTCACTGACCCACGCGCGGTCAAGAACGGACTGCAGTTCATCTTCACGAGCATCCGGGCGTGCCAGGAGCACGTTTTCGCGCAGCGTGGAAGCAGGTAGCTGAGGGTTTTGTCCGACCCAACTGAGCTGCTTACGCCAGGCGTCGGGATCGAGATTACGCAGTTCAGTTTTGTTTATCCGCAGCGAACCGGTGTAGGCCATAAAACCGGATAACGCATTCAGCAGAGAACTCTTCCCTGAACCGCTGGTGCCGACCAGCACCACGCGTTTTCCGGCGGGCAGGCTAAAGTTCAGCGGGCCGGCCAGCACTTTTCCTTCCGGCGAGAGAATGCAGAAATCGCTCGCGTCGACGGTTACCGGCTCTTTAGCGTTCAGCGCCACGTCACCGCGCTCCGGATGCGCCAGCGGCGTCTCCAGGAAGGTTTTCAGGCTGTCGGCCGCGCCAACGGCCTGCGCTTTGGCATGATAGAAGGTCCCCAGGTCGCGAAGCGGCTGGAAAAACTCCGGAGCCAGGATGAGCGCGAGGAAACCGGCAGAGAGGGTCACCGCAGTGCCGTAGTGGCCGAAATCCAGCGCGCCGAGATAGGAGAAACCGAAATAAACCGCCACGAGGGCAATCGACAGCGAGGTAAAGAATTCCAGCACGCCGGACGAGAGGAACGCCAGGCGTAACACTTCCATCGTGCGCTGGCGGAAGTCCTGTGATGCCAGGCGAATATTCTCGGTTTCCGCTTCACCGCGACCAAAAATACGCAGGGTTTCCATCCCGCGCAGACGATCGAGGAAATGTCCGCTCAGCCGGCCCAGCGCCAGGAAGTTGCGGCGGTTGGCATCAGCCGCACCCATGCCGACCATCGCCATAAACAGCGGGATCAGCGGGGCGGTCCCCAGCAGGATCAGCGCCGCCACCCAGTTAACCGGGAAGATGGCAATAACAATCAACAGCGGCACAAAAACCGCCAGCGCCATCTGCGGAAGATAGCGCGCGTAGTAATCGTGCATATCGTCGATCTGCTCAAGGATCAGCGTCGCCCAGCTTCCGGCCGGTTTACCCTGGATCCACGCGGGCCCGGCTTCCTGCAGGCGGTCGAGCACCTGACGACGGATCTCGTAGCGGATATGCTGTCCGGCGTGGAAGCCAACACGTTCACGCAGCCACACCACCCAGGCGCGCAGGACAAAAACCAGGATCAGAACGATAAAGGGCAGCAGGAGCGCTTCACGGGGAATGTTCTCCATGATCATGTGATTAAGAATGCGGGCCAGCAGCCATGCCTGGGCAACAATCAACAGACCGCTAACGAACCCCAGAAGACGGGAGATCGTAAGCCAGCGGCGGGAAATAACGCTTTGCTGTTTCAGCCAGCGTGTTAACTCTTGTTGACGGGTTTTTTCCATTGCGTATTTTGCAGGTGACGTTATAAGAAATTAGACATCTGCATGTTACACGCGAGCAAAAATAAAGGCGACCTGTGGCCGCCTTTATTTACGTTTGTTACTGACTTGTAAAGATTATTTACCTTGTTCCGCCAGTCCATCGAGGTAGCGTTCAGCGTCCAGCGCGGCCATACAGCCGGTGCCCGCAGAGGTGATCGCCTGACGATAAATATGGTCCATCACGTCACCGGCAGCGAACACGCCCGGGATGCTGGTCTGGGTCGCGTTACCGTGAATGCCGGACTGCACTTTGATATAGCCGTTTTCCAGATCCAGCTGGCCTTCGAAGATCGCGGTGTTCGGGCTGTGGCCGATTGCCACAAACAGGCCCGCCACTTCCAGCGTTTCGACGTTATCGGTGTTCTGGGTATCACGAATGCGCAGACCCGCAACGCCCATCTGATCGCCCGTGACTTCTTCCAGGGTACGGTTGGTGTGCAGAACGATGTTGCCGCTCGCCACTTTATCCATCAGGCGCTTAATAAGGATCTTCTCGGCGCGGAAGGTGTCACGACGGTGGATCAGATGCACCTCGGAGGCAATGTTCGCCAGGTACAGCGCTTCTTCCACCGCTGTATTACCGCCGCCGATAACCGCGACTTTCTGGTTACGGTAGAAGAAACCGTCGCAGGTCGCACAGGCAGAGACACCGCGGCCTTTGAACGCTTCTTCAGACGGCAGGCCGAGATAGCGGGCAGAGGCGCCGGTGGCAATGATTAGCGCATCGCAGGTGTATTCACCGCTGTCACCCGTCAGGCGGAACGGACGGTTCTGCAAATCCACTTTATTAATGTGGTCGAACAGGATTTCGGTTTCGAATTTGGCGGCATGCTCGTGCATGCGTTCCATCAGCAGCGGCCCGGTCAGATCGTTCGGGTCGCCCGGCCAGTTTTCCACTTCCGTGGTGGTGGTCAACTGACCGCCTTTTTCCATGCCGGTGATCAGAACCGGCTGCAGGTTTGCGCGTGCAGCATAGACCGCCGCGGTATATCCCGCAGGTCCAGAACCAAGGATTAACAACTTACTGTGTTTGGTCGTGCCCATGAGATCCCCATTGTTGTTGGCAGGCAATGGGCTGGATTGTAGGGAATTTGTTGCCGTAAAAAAAGAGCACTGGGATTTTGCTTTCGATATATGTAATAGCTGCGCCCGATGAATCCCGTGCCGTTACATCACGTTTTCTACTGAAAACCGCTCGTTTATAAAGCAGTAAAATGAGGATTAATACCCCCCCGTAATGAATATCCGGCATCTTGTACTAAAAAACGATGTTTTGCTTTGACAATCCCCTGCGCATTTGCGAAAACATTCAAGGAAGAAAAAAAACCGCGTTAACCGTATGCCGCATAGGCATGCACGTAAATGCCATTTTTACCGTGTCAGTGAAATCTACGCATGGCGTGGACAGACGCCATACGTGATGTCGGTGACAGCCTTCGGGCAGCGGTCTTCTTACCAACAGAACCCGAATCCGCATCGCGTCTAATACATAACCAGGCGATGTGATGACTAACGGGTACAGGCTCTGAACAGTGATGTGCACAGGGTCCAGGCAGGAGTAGGGAAGGAATACAGAGAGACAATAATAATGGTAGATAGCAAGAAGCGCCCTGGCAAAGATCTCGACCGTATCGATCGTAACATTCTTAATGAATTGCAAAAGGATGGGCGTATTTCCAACGTCGAGCTTTCAAAACGTGTGGGACTTTCCCCGACGCCGTGCCTTGAGCGTGTGCGCCGACTGGAAAGACAGGGTTTTATTCAGGGCTATACGGCTCTGCTGAACCCGCATTATCTGGATGCCTCACTTCTGGTATTTGTTGAGATTACTCTGAATCGTGGTGCGCCGGATGTGTTTGAGCAATTTAACGCCGCTGTACAAAAACTTGAAGAAATTCAAGAGTGTCATCTGGTGTCCGGTGATTTCGACTACCTGTTGAAAACCCGTGTGCCTGATATGTCCGCCTACCGTAAGCTGCTGGGGGAAACCCTGCTGCGTCTGCCAGGCGTGAACGACACCCGTACCTATGTGGTGATGGAAGAGGTCAAACAGAGCAATCGTCTGGTTATTAAGACGCGCTAACACGGAACAGGTGCAAAATCAGCGTAGTTTGATTACACTCCTGTTAATCCATACAGCAACAGTGCCGGGGAGTCCCGGCGCTGTTGTCCGTTTTAGCAAACAGGCAGGATATGCCTGATACCTGGAGAGCCTTTCTTGAGCCAGGAATACACTGAAGACAAAGAAGTCACACTATCGAAGCTAAGCAGCGGACGTCGTCTCCTCGAGGCTTTGCTGATCGTTATTGCCCTTTTTGCCGTCTGGCTGATGGCAGCCTTACTCAGTTTCAACCCCTCCGATCCCAGCTGGTCGCAAACCGCGTGGCATGAGCCTATCCATAATTTAGGCGGCGTACCCGGAGCCTGGCTTGCGGACACGCTCTTTTTCATTTTCGGTGTGATGGCCTACACCATTCCCGTCATAATCATTGGCGGATGCTGGTTTGCATGGCGTCATCGTCAGAACGATGATTACATCGACTATTTTGCAGTTTCCCTGCGCCTGATTGGCGCCCTGGCGCTGATCCTCACCTCCTGCGGGCTGGCGGCGATTAATGCCGATGATATCTGGTACTTCGCCTCCGGTGGGGTGATTGGCAGCCTGCTGAGCTCTGCGCTACAGCCGATGCTTCACAGCAGCGGCGGTACGCTGGCGCTGCTCTGCATCTGGGCGGCCGGGCTGACGCTGTTTACCGGCTGGTCATGGGTGAGCATTGCCGAGAAGATCGGCAGCTTTATTCTTACGATCCTGACCTTCGCGAGCAACCGTACCCGCCGCGACGACACGTGGGTCGATGAAGAAGAATATGAAGATGAGTACGAAGAGGAAGACGATGCGCCGGTGCAACGTCGTGAATCTCGTCGTGCTCGTATTCTGCGCGGTGCCCTGGCGCGTCGCCAGCGCGTTGCTGAAAAATTTGCCAACCCGCTTGGACGTAAAACCGACGCGGCGCTCTTCTCCGGTAAGCGTATGGATGAAGACGAGCAGGTGGAGTACCGCGCTGCGGGTAGTACAGTCGATCCTGATGATGTGCTTTTCTCCGGCAACCGTGCGATGCCGGGTGATTTCGATGAATACGATCCGCTGCTTAACGGCCATACCGTTACCGCGCCGGTTGCCGCGGCCGCAGCCGCAACGACAGCATCACAGGCGTATGCCGCGCCTGTCGAAGCCGTGATGCCATCCGCGCCGGTTCCGCCTCCGGAATCCGCTATTCAGCAGCCTCAGGTTGCCTGGCAGACCGCGCCGGGTGTCCACACGCCGGAGCCTGTTATCGCGCCGGAACCAGAGAGCTATATCCCCGTGCAGCAGGAGCAGTGGCAGCAGCCTTATCAGCCGCCGCAACCTGAGTATGAACAGCCGCACTATGAGCAGCCTGTGGCCCAGCCTTATCAGGAGTACGTGCCTGAACCGGTTGAACCTGTGCAGCCTTATGTCGAGCCTCAGCCTGAACCTGAGGTGGTGGAAGAGGTGAAACCGTCTCGTCCGCCAATGTACTATTTTGAAGAAGTTGAAGAACGCCGTGCTCGTGAGCGCGAACAGCTGGCGGCATGGTATCAGCCTGTGCCTGAACCGGTGCAGGAACCTGCGCCAAAAGCCCCGTCGGTTTCGGTTCCACCGGTCGACCCGACGCCTGCTGTTGCCCCCGTAGCGGAAAGCGTGAAGCAGGCTACCGCAGCCGCAGCGGCGGCGGCACCTGTCTTTAGCCTGGCAACGGGCGGTGCGCCGCGTCCGCAGGTGAAAGAGGGAATTGGTCCGCAACTGCCTCGCCCTAACCGCGTCCGCGTTCCAACTCGTCGTGAGCTTGCCTCCTATGGGATCAAGCTGCCTTCCCAGCGGATGGCCGAAGAGAAAGCGCGTGGAACGGACTACGAAGATGATGCTGATGAAATGCAGCAGGACGAGCTGGCGCGCCAGTTCGCCGCGCAGCAGAATCAGCGCTACGGTGAAGACTATCAGCATGATGAACCGATGCTGGAAGACGAAGATGACGCGGCTGAAGCCGAATTAGCGCGTCAGTTTGCGGCAACCCAGCAGCAGCGTTACTCAGGTGAACAGCCAGCTGGTGCGAACCCGTTCTCATTATCGGATTTCGAGTTTTCGCCGATGAAAGATCTGGTGGATGATGGCCCGAGCGAGCCACTGTTCACCCCGAGCGTGATGCCTGAAGCAGAGCCTGTGCGCCAGCCGCCAGCGCCGCAGGCACAGACTTACGCGCAGCCGCAGCAACCTGTTCAGCAGCCGTATGCGCAACCGCAGCAGCCACAACAGCAGCCGCCGCAGTACCAGCAGCCAGCACCGCAGCCGCAGGAGAGCCTGATTCACCCGCTGCTGATGCGTAACGGTGATAGCCGTCCGCTGCAGCGTCCGAGCACGCCGCTGCCGTCGCTGGATCTGCTGACGCCGCCACCGGCTGAAGTCGAACCGGTTGATACGTTTGCCCTGGAGCAGATGGCCCGTCTGGTGGAAGCCCGTCTGGCAGACTTCCGCATCAAGGCGGACGTGGTGAACTACTCGCCCGGTCCGGTGATCACCCGCTTCGAACTGAACCTGGCGCCGGGCGTCAAAGCCGCGCGTATTTCTAACCTCTCCCGCGACCTGGCGCGTTCTCTGTCGACCGTGGCGGTACGTGTGGTGGAAGTGATTCCGGGTAAACCGTACGTTGGCCTTGAGCTGCCGAACAAGAAACGTCAGACCGTTTACCTGCGTGAAGTGCTGGATAACACCAAGTTCCGCGATAACCCATCTCCGCTGACCGTGGTGTTGGGTAAAGATATCGCCGGCGACCCGGTAGTGGCAGACCTCGCGAAAATGCCTCACCTGCTGGTAGCGGGTACCACCGGTTCCGGTAAATCGGTCGGCGTGAACGCCATGATCCTTAGCATGCTCTACAAAGCGCAGCCTGAAGACGTGCGTTTCATCATGATCGACCCGAAAATGCTCGAACTGTCGGTCTACGAAGGCATTCCGCACCTGCTGACGGAAGTGGTCACCGACATGAAGGACGCCGCCAACGCCCTGCGCTGGAGCGTCAATGAAATGGAGCGTCGCTACAAGCTGATGTCTGCGCTGGGCGTGCGTAACCTGGCCGGTTATAACGAGAAGATCGCCGAGGCGGCGCGCATGGGGCGTCCGATTCCGGACCCATACTGGAAGCCGGGTGACAGCATGGATGCCCAGCATCCTGTGCTGGAGAAACTGCCTTATATCGTCGTACTGGTGGATGAATTCGCCGACCTGATGATGACCGTCGGGAAGAAAGTGGAAGAGCTGATCGCGCGTCTGGCACAGAAAGCGCGTGCGGCAGGTATTCACCTGGTGCTGGCGACCCAGCGTCCGTCCGTGGACGTTATCACCGGTCTAATTAAGGCGAATATTCCGACCCGTATTGCGTTTACCGTTTCGAGCAAAATCGACTCCCGTACCATTCTTGACCAGGGCGGCGCTGAGTCGTTGCTGGGAATGGGGGACATGCTGTACTCCGGTCCGAACTCCACCTCTCCGGTGCGCGTACACGGCGCGTTTGTTCGCGACCAGGAAGTACACGCCGTGGTGCAGGACTGGAAGGCGCGCGGACGTCCGCAGTACGTTGACGGCATTACCTCCGACAGCGAAAGCGAAGGCGGCGGTGGTGGCTTTGACGGCGGCGAAGAGCTGGATCCGTTATTCGACCAGGCGGTTAATTTCGTTACTGAAAAACGCAAAGCGTCCATCTCTGGCGTGCAGCGTCAGTTCCGCATCGGCTATAACCGCGCGGCGCGCATCATCGAGCAGATGGAAGCGCAGGGCATTGTGAGCGAGCAGGGGCACAACGGTAACCGTGAGGTGCTGGCTCCGCCGCCGTTTGATTAACCTTCAGCGATTGCAAAGAAGGGTAAATCAGCAAAAATTAAGCATATTCTTCTGTCGCCTGCCTTCGGGCAGGTCCAGAATAGAAACGGAAACCCCATTTCGGGAAGACGTATTTTAAGGAATAACAATGAAAAAAATCGCCATCGCCTGTGCATTACTCACCAGTTTTGTAGCCAGCAGCGTCTGGGCTGATGCAGCCAGCGACCTTAAAAGCCGACTGGATAAAGTAAGCAGCTTCCACGCCAGCTTCACGCAAAAAGTGACGGACGGCAGCGGCAATGCGGTGCAGGAAGGACAGGGTGATTTGTGGGTGAAACGCCCCAATCTGTTTAACTGGCATATGACCCAGCCGGATGAGAGCATCCTGGTTTCTGACGGTAAAACCCTGTGGTTCTTCAACCCGTTTGTTGAGCAGGCCACTGCGACCTGGCTGAAAGACGCTACCAGCAATACACCGTTTATGCTGATCGCCCGCAACCAGACCAGCGACTGGCAGCAGTACAACATTAAACAGAACGGTGATGAATTTGTCCTGACGCCGAAAGGCAGCAACGGCAATCTGAAGCAGTTCACCATCAACGTCAGCACCAACGGTACCATTAATCAGTTCGGCGCGGTTGAGCAGGACGATCAGCGCAGCAGCTACCAGCTTAAGTCTCAGCAAAACGGCGCCGTTGACGCATCGAAATTCACCTTTACCCCGCCGCAGGGCGTAACGGTGGACGACCAACGCAATAAGTAAGAGGCGTGAGTGAGCAACCTGTCGCTCGATTTTTCAGATAATGCGTTTCAACCTCTGGCCGCCCGTATGCGGCCAGAAAATTTAGCGCAGTACATCGGTCAGCAGCATCTGCTGGCTGCGGGGAAACCCTTGCCGCGCGCTATTGAGGCGGGGCATCTGCACTCCATGATCCTCTGGGGGCCGCCCGGCACCGGAAAAACCACGCTCGCTGAAGTGATAGCCCGCTATGCCAACGCGGACGTTGAGCGTATCTCGGCGGTAACGTCTGGCGTGAAGGAGATCCGCGAGGCGATCGAGCGCGCGCGTCAAAACCGCAATGCCGGACGCCGCACCATTCTCTTTGTCGATGAAGTCCACCGCTTCAACAAGAGCCAGCAGGATGCTTTCCTGCCGCACATTGAGGACGGGACGATCATCTTCATTGGTGCGACCACCGAAAACCCGTCGTTTGAACTCAACTCGGCGCTGCTGTCCCGCGCCCGCGTCTACCTGCTTAAATCCCTGACCACGGAAGATATCGAAAAGGTTCTGACCCAGGCAATGGACGACAAAGCGCGGGGTTACGGTGGGCAGGATATCGTTCTGCCTGACGACACGCGACGTGCGATTGCGGAGCTGGTCAACGGCGATGCGCGCCGCGCGCTGAACACGCTCGAAATGATGGCCGATATGGCAGAAGTAGACGATGCGGGCAAGCGCGTATTGAAGCCTGAACTGCTCACCGAAATTGCCGGCGAGCGCAGCGCGCGTTTCGATAATAAAGGCGACCGTTTCTACGACCTGATCTCGGCTCTGCATAAATCCGTACGCGGCAGTGCGCCGGATGCGGCGCTCTACTGGTACGCACGTATCATTACCGCAGGTGGCGATCCGCTATACGTTGCGCGCCGCTGTCTGGCGATTGCGTCAGAAGATGTTGGCAATGCCGACCCGCGCGCCATGCAGGTTGCGCTTTCAGCCTGGGACTGCTTCACCCGCGTAGGCCCGGCGGAAGGCGAACGCGCCATTGCGCAGGCAATTGTCTATCTGGCCTGCGCGCCGAAAAGCAATGCGGTCTATACCGCGTTCAAAGCGGCGATGTCGGATGCGCGCGAGCGCCCGGACTACGATGTGCCGGTTCATCTGCGCAATGCGCCAACCAAACTGATGAAAGAGATGGGTTACGGGCAGGAGTATCGCTACGCCCATGATGAGCCTAACGCCTACGCCGCCGGGGAGGAATATTTCCCGCAGGAGATGGCACAAACGCGCTATTATCATCCCACAAACAGAGGTCTTGAAGGCAAGATTGGTGAAAAGCTCACCTGGCTCGCCGGACAGGATCAAAATAGCCCTATAAAACGCTACCGTTAGTTCAATCGTTGCGGTAATGTTGGCAATTGTATCCTTGTGACCGCAGGCTGTGGTCACATTTCCTATTTTAATTCGATAAGCACAGGATAAGCATGCTCGATCCCAATCTGCTGCGTAATGAGCCAGACGCAGTCGCTGAAAAACTGGCACGCCGGGGCTTTAAGCTGGATGTAGATAAGCTGCGCGCTCTTGAAGAGCGTCGTAAAGTACTGCAGGTACAAACTGAAAATCTGCAGGCAGAGCGTAACTCTCGATCGAAATCCATTGGCCAGGCGAAAGCGCGCGGGGAAGATATTGAGCCATTACGCCTGGAAGTGAACAAGCTGGGTGAAGAGCTGGATCAGGCGAAAGCGGAGCTGGACGTTCTTCAGGCCGAAATTCGTGACATCGCTCTGGCTATCCCGAACATTCCTGACGACAGCGTGCCTGTCGGCAAAGACGAGAACGACAACGTTGAAGTGAAGCGCTGGGGTACGCCTCGCGAGTTTGACTTCGAAGTGCGCGATCACGTGACGCTGGGCGAAATGCACGCGGGCCTGGACTTTGCCGCTGCGGTTAAGCTGACCGGCTCTCGCTTCGTAGTAATGAAAGGTCAGATTGCCCATCTGCACCGCGCCCTGGCGCAGTTCATGCTGGATCTGCACACCGAGCAGCACGGCTACAGCGAAACCTATGTTCCGTATCTGGTTAACCACGATACGCTGTACGGTACAGGCCAGCTGCCGAAATTTGCCGGCGATCTGTTCCATACCCGTCCGCTGGATGAAGAAGCAGACAGCAGCAACTATGCGCTGATCCCAACCGCGGAAGTGCCGCTGACCAACCTCGTGCGTGATGAGATCATTGACGAAGATGATCTGCCAATCAAGCTGACGGCACACTCTCCGTGCTTCCGTTCAGAAGCCGGTTCTTACGGTCGCGACACCCGTGGTCTGATCCGTATGCACCAGTTCGACAAAGTCGAGATGGTGCAGATCGTCCGTCCGGAAGAATCCATGGACGCGCTGGAAGAGATGACTGGCCATGCGGAAAAAGTGCTGGAGCTGCTGGGCCTGCCGTATCGCCGCATGGCGCTGTGCACCGGTGACATGGGCTTTGGTGCCTGCAAAACCTTCGACCTGGAAGTCTGGGTGCCTGCACAGAACACCTACCGTGAAATCTCCTCCTGCTCTAACGTCTGGGATTTCCAGGCGCGCCGCATGCAGGCACGCTGCCGCAGCAAATCTGACAAGAAAACCCGTCTGGTGCATACCCTGAACGGTTCTGGTCTGGCTGTTGGCCGTACGCTGGTTGCCGTGCTGGAAAACTACCAGCAGGCAGATGGCCGCATCGAGATCCCTGAAGTGCTGCGTCCATACATGAAAGGCCAGCAGTACATCGGCTAATTCTTTGCCTCACAACAAAAAAGCGCCTTCGGGCGCTTTTTTTATGCCTCTGAATTGACACGACGCAATACCCCCTCCCTCTAAAGTAGTAATACTCCTCCGAATGAAAGTCAGCATAAGACGCTGATAACGAAGAAATTCGTTATTTACAAAACTATATAGCGGTTCTTGCCGCCTCTTTTTTCTTTGTGAGCAACCAAAGTGAGTCTCTATGAAAATCAAAGCGCCTGAAGCGTTAATGGCTGCCGAGGTCACTCGCCGTGGGTTGATGAAAACCACGGCAATAGGCGGCCTGGCTGTAGCCAGCAGCGCCTTCACGCTCCCTTTTACCCGGCTGGCGTCGGCGGCGGACGCACTATCCGCAGCCGCAGCTCCGGAAAAAGTCGTGTGGAGTGCGTGTACCGTAAACTGCGGTAGCCGTTGTCCGCTGCGTATGCACGTGGTGGATGGCGAAATTAAGTATGTCGAAACCGACAACACCGGGGACGATAACTACGAAGGGTTACACCAGGTTCGCGCCTGCCTGCGCGGTCGCTCCATGCGTCGCCGCGTCTACAACCCGGATCGTCTGAAATACCCAATGAAGCGTGTCGGTAAGCGTGGGGAAGGGAAGTTTGAGCGCATTAGCTGGGACGAAGCCTACGACATTATCGCCACCAACCTGCAGCGCCTGATCAAAGAGTACGGCAACGAGTCCATCTATCTGAACTATGGCACCGGGACGCTGGGCGGCACGCTGACCCGCTCCTGGCCACCGGGTAAAACGCTGGTCGCGCGTCTGATGAACTGCTGCGGCGGTTATCTCAACCACTACGGCGACTACTCTTCCGCGCAGATTGCCGCAGGTCTGAACTATACCTACGGCGGCTGGGCCGACGGCAACAGCCCGTCCGATATCGAAAACAGTAAGCTGGTCGTCCTGTTCGGTAACAACCCGGGCGAAACCCGCATGAGCGGCGGCGGGGTGACGTACTACCTCGAACAGGCCCGCGCCAAATCCAATGCCCGCATGATCATTATCGATCCGCGCTATACCGACACCGGTGCCGGGCGCGAAGATGAGTGGATCCCCATTCGTCCCGGTACCGATGCGGCACTGGTTTCCGCGCTGGCGTGGGTGATGATTACTGAAAACCTCGTCGATCAGCCGTTCCTTGATAAATACTGCGTCGGTTATGACGAGAAAACGCTGCCAGCCAGTGCCCCTGCCAATGGTCACTACAAGGCATATATTCTCGGCCAGGGCAGCGACGGCGTAGCGAAAACGCCGGAGTGGGCCTCCACCATCACCGGTATTCCGGTCGAGCGCATTGTTCAGCTGGCGCGTGAGATAGGTTCAGCTAAACCGGCCTACATCAGCCAGGGCTGGGGACCGCAGCGTCATGCGAATGGTGAAATCGCCACCCGCGCTATCTCCATGCTTTCAATTCTGACCGGCAACGTCGGCGTTCATGGCGGTAACACCGGCGCGCGCGAAGGTTCTTATGAAGTGCCGTTTGAGCGGATGCCGACGCTGGATAACCCGGTTCAGACCAGCATCTCCATGTTTATGTGGACTGACGCAATCGAGCGCGGTCCGGAAATGACCGCGCTGCGCGACGGCGTTCGGGGCAAAGACAAGCTGGATGTGCCGATCAAGATGATCTGGAACTACGCCGGCAACTGCCTTATCAACCAGCACTCGGAAATCAACCGCACCCATGAAATTCTGCAGGACGACAAGAAGTGCGAGATGATTGTGGTGATCGACTGCCACATGACCTCCTCGGCAAAATATGCCGATATTCTGCTGCCGGACTGCACCGCGTCTGAGCAGATGGATTTCGCGCTGGACGCTTCCTGCGGCAACATGTCCTACGTGATCTTTACCGACCAGGCCATCAAGCCGCGCTTCGAGTGCAAAACCATCTATGAGATGACCTCCGAACTGGCGAAGCGATTGGGCGTCGAACAGCAGTTTACCGAAGGGCGTACTCAGGAAGGGTGGATGCGCCATCTGCACGAGCTCTCTCGTAAAGCCATTCCAGACCTGCCGGACTTCGACACCTTCCGCAAGCAGGGCATGTACAAGCAGCGTGACCCGGAAGGGCATCACGTGGCGTATAAAGCGTTCCGTGAAGATCCGCAGGCGAATCCGCTGACCACGCCGTCGGGCAAAATCGAAATCTACTCCGAAGCGCTGGCAAAAATCGCGTCTACCTGGGAGCTGCCGGAAGGAGATGTTATCGATCCGCTGCCGATCTACACGCCGGGGTTCGAAAACTATAACGATCCGCTGACGGCGAAATTCCCGCTGCAGCTGACCGGTTTCCACTATAAGGCGCGTGTGCACTCCACCTACGGCAACGTTGACGTACTGAAGGCCGCCTGCCGCCAGGAGATGTGGATCAACCCGATGGATGCCAAAGCACGTGGTATCCGTAACGGGGATCGCGTGCGTATCTTTAACGGTCGCGGCGAGGTACACATTGAAGCCAAAGTAACACCGCGCATGATGCCTGGCGTAGTGGCACTGGGGGAAGGGGCCTGGTACAGCCCGGATGCCAACGGCATCGACCAGGCAGGCAGTATTAACGTCCTGACCACGCAGCGTCCGTCGCCGCTGGCGAAAGGCAACCCGTCTCACACAAACCTTGTCCAGGTTGAAAAGGTTTAAGGAGTAACCGATGACAACCCAGTATGGATTTTTCATTGATTCCAGCCGTTGCACCGGGTGCAAAACCTGCGAGCTGGCCTGTAAAGATTATAAAGATCTCACCCCGGACGTGAGCTTCCGCCGCATTTACGAATACGCCGGG
Organism: Enterobacter cloacae complex sp. P1B; assembly: GCF_014982345.1. NCBI lineage: Bacteria > Pseudomonadati > Pseudomonadota > Gammaproteobacteria > Enterobacterales > Enterobacteriaceae > Enterobacter > Enterobacter cloacae complex sp. P1B. Next base: position 27,983 of record NZ_JADCLF010000004.1, read on the forward strand.
GGCGACTGGCAGGAAGATAACGGCGTCTGGCATCAGAACGTCTTTGCCTATTACCTGTCGATTGCCTGTAACCACTGTGAAGATCCGGCCTGCACTAAGGTGTGCCCAAGCGGGGCGATGCACAAGCGGGAGGACGGTTTTGTGGTGGTGGATGAAGATGTCTGCATCGGCTGTCGCTACTGCCATATGGCGTGCCCGTACGGCGCGCCGCAGTACAACGCCGCCAAAGGACATATGACCAAGTGCGACGGCTGCCACAGCCGCGTAGCGGACGGCAAAAAGCCAATCTGCGTCGAGTCCTGCCCGCTGCGCGCGCTGGATTTTGGTCCGATAGAAGAGCTGCGTCAGAAACACGGTCAGCTTGCCGCAGTGGCACCGCTGCCGTCAGCGCACTTCACCAAGCCGAGTATTGTCATTAAACCTAACGCCAACAGCCGTCCGACGGGTGACACCACCGGCTACCTGGCAAATCCGAAGGAGGTGTGAGATGGGAAGTGGATGGCATGAATGGCCGCTGATGATCTTCACGGTCTTTGGGCAGTGCGTAGTGGGCGGCTTCATTGTTCTGGCGCTGGCGCTGTTAAAAGGGAACCTCAATGCCGAACAGCAGCAGCGTTTAGTGTTGAGCATGTTTGGCCTGTGGGTGCTGATGGGGATTGGATTTATCGCTTCTACGCTGCACCTGGGCTCACCGATGCGCGCGTTCAACTCCCTGAACCGCGTGGGGGCGTCGTCGCTCAGTAACGAAATTGCCAGCGGGGCAATCTTCTTTACCGTCGGCGGGCTGGGGTGGCTGCTGGCTGCGTTGAAAAAATTGCCTGCGGGCCTGCGCAGCCTGTGGCTGATCGTCACCATGGTACTGGGCGTGGTGTTCGTGTGGATGATGGTGCGCGTCTATAACACCATCGATACCGTTCCAACCTGGTACAGCTTCTGGACGCCGATGAGCTTCTTCCTGACGATGTTTATCGGCGGGCCGCTGCTGGGCTACCTGCTGCTGCGCGTGGCGGGGGTAAACGGTTGGGCAATGCGTCTGCTGCCAGCCGTTTCGCTGCTGGCGCTGGTGGTGAGCGCGATGGTCGCCCTGATGCAGGGGGCCGAGCTGGCAACCATTCACAGCTCTATCCAGCAGGCTTCTGCACTGGTGCCGGACTACGGTTCGCTGATGGCCTGGCGCGTGGTGTTGCTGGCAGCTGCGCTGGTGTGCTGGATCGCCCCTCAGCTTAAAGGTTATCAGCCTGCACTGCCGCTCCTGTCACTGGCTTTTGTGCTGGTGCTGGCAGGGGAGTTAATTGGTCGCGGTGTGTTTTACGGCCTGCATATGACGGTCGGTATGGCTATCGCCAGCTAATTTCATTTTTCGTTATAAAAAGCCGGGACATAGCGCCCGGCTTTTCTTTTTTTCATTCATGAAATTTTTCGACTGTCGCTTTGTTTTAATTTCGGTCATTAATAAATAAAAACAGATACATAATTAATATCTATAGCAGGCGCTGCATTAGCAGGATAAGTTTTTTAAATCGACAGGGAACATATTGTGCGAGCCGGTTAAATCTGTGGATTGACTTTGTTTTTGCCAGTGGCATGATGCGCACGAAATCTGAACTTCCTCACGGTTTTTAATCCATGACCACCTATACCCGGCCAGTGCTCCTGTTGCTCTGTGGCCTGCTTCTGTTGACCCTGGCGATCGCCGTGTTAAACACGCTCGTCCCGCTGTGGCTCGCCCATGAAAACTTACCGACCTGGCAGGTGGGTATGGTCAGCTCGTCCTTTTTTACCGGGAACCTGTTGGGCACATTATTAACCGGTAGCCTGATTAAGCGTTTTGGCTTTAATCGCAGCTATTATCTGGCCTCGCTGATTTTCGCTGCCGGGTGTGCCGGTCTGGGTCTGATGGTGGGCTTCTGGAGCTGGATGGCATGGCGCTTTATCGCCGGCATCGGCTGCGCGATGATTTGGGTGGTGGTTGAAAGCGCGCTGATGTGTAGTGGTACCTCCCGCAACCGCGGACGTCTGCTGGCGGCCTATATGATGGTTTACTACGTCGGTACCGTTCTGGGTCAACTGATGGTCAGCAAACTGCCAACCGACCTGATGAGCGTGCTGCCGTGGGTAACCGGCATGGTGCTGGCCGCGATCCTGCCGCTGCTCTTTACGCGCATTGTGAACCAGAACAGCGAACATCAGGAAGCGACCCACGTCTGGCCGATGTTGAGACTCCGTCAGGCGCGTCTTGGCGTAAATGGCTGTATTATCTCGGGAATTGTACTGGGCTCGCTCTATGGCCTGATGCCGCTCTACCTGAATCATCAGGGCGTCAGCGATTCCGGAATTGGTTTCTGGATGGCGGTGATGGTCAGTGCGGGTATTGTGGGGCAATGGCCGATTGGCCGCCTGGCGGACCGCTTTGGTCGTCTGCTGGTGCTGCGCGTTCAGGTCTTCGTGGTGATCATGGGATGCCTTGCGATGCTCAGCAACGCCGCGATGGCGCCTGCACTGTTTATTCTCGGGGCCGCAGGATTCACGCTTTACCCCGTCGCGATGGCGTGGGCCTGTGAGAAAGTAGAACATCACCAGCTCGTGGCAATGAACCAGGCGCTATTATTAAGCTATACCATCGGTAGCCTGCTGGGACCGACATTTACCGCGATGCTGATGCAGAATTATTCCGACAATTTGCTGTTTATCATGATTGCCAGCGTGTCGTTTATTTATCTCCTGATGCTGCTGCGCAAAGCGGGCGAGCATCCAACCCCTGTGGCGCACGCCTGATTAAATAAAAGCCTGTCGATGACAGGCTTTTTTGTCCCCGTCACATATAAGACTTTTACGCATTGTTTGTTTTCCCCGCCTGGCGATAATTCAAATGAGTTCTACCACAAAAGGCAACAATCATGTCTATACGTCGTTTTTCCACTACCGCACTTGCCGTAGTGTTGTCTTTAACGTTTGCAACGGCTCCGGTCATGGCTAATCCTGGAAACGGGAATGGCGGTGGTCATGGAAACAGTGGCGGACAAGGTAATGGCGGCAATCATGGTAACGGGAATTCTGGTAATTCCGGTAACCATGGTAATAAGCAAAATAGCGGAAAGGAAAACCCTGGAAAATCGGATAAGAGCTTCAAAAACAGCAAAGATGTCGGTAATGACGTCGACGCTCGCGTGAGCTTCGATCATGCCCGCCACCTGGCACTGAATTATGGCTTAACGGGCTATGAGTCTCTGCCGCCGGGGATTGCGAAAAACCTCGCACGCGGTAAACCGCTTCCTCCGGGCATTGCGAAGAAGACCGTACCAGCCTCTATGCTCGGCCAGCTTCCTTCCTACCCGGGCTATGAATGGCGCGTGGTCGGGGACGACCTGGTCTTAATTGCGCTGAGTACGGCAATTGTGACCTCCGTAATTAACGGCGTCTTTAAATAGAATATAAAAAGGCCCGGTTCTTACCGGGCCTTCTCTTTAATACATGACCTTGTGGCCGTACTGCTCAAGAATACCTTTCACGCGTTCCATCGTCTCTTTTTTCGGCGGCTTCACGCCATCAAGCTTGTACTCTTCGCCCATCGCCACCCATTTATGTTTACCCAGTTCGTGATAGGGCAGAAGCTCAATTTTCTCGACGTTGCCCATGTCGCGGGTAAATTCACCCAGGCGATGCGCGGAGTCATCGTCATCTGACCAGCCGGGAACAACAACGTAGCGGATCCAGGTTTTGATGCCTTTGTCGGCGATGTACTTGGCAAACTCCAGCGTACGGTGGTTAGAAACGCCAACCAGATTCTGGTGGATCTCATCGTTCATCTGTTTGAGATCGAGCATCACCAGATCGGTCACGTCGAGCAGTTCATCAATGACCGGATCGTAGCGGCGCACAAAGCCGTTGGTGTCGAGACAGGTATGAATGCCTTCTTTATGGCAGGCGCGGAACCAGTCGCGGACAAACTCAGCCTGAAGAATAGCTTCACCGCCGGACGCGGTCACGCCACCGCCGGATGCGTTCATAAAGTGGCGGTAGGTCACCACCTCTTTCATCAGATCTTCCACGGTGACTTCTTTACCGCCGTGCGTGTCCCAGGTGTCGCGGTTATGGCAGTACAGGCAGCGCATCAGGCAGCCCTGGAAAAAGGTAATAAAGCGGATCCCCGGGCCATCGACGGTGCCACAGGATTCAAAGGAGTGAATGCGACCAATAGTTGACATTGCGGTGATATCTCCGAATTTGGCCCATCCGGGGGCCTGTGTAGTTGCACAGCTCAAAGGCTATGTCGAGTCTGTTTTGGCTGTTATCCATAAAGTATAGATAGCGGACAAAAGAGACTGGTGAAGCGAGGGTGTTAAAAAGGCCCCACTTGCGTGGAGCCTTTATTGTACGCTTTTTAACGCGTGATTTCAGTCAATTCCACTTACATGGACTGAGTGAAAGTACGGGTGATAACGTCCTGCTGCTGTTCTTTCGTCAGGGAGTTAAAACGTACTGCGTAGCCAGATACGCGGATGGTCAGCTGAGGATATTTCTCAGGATGTTCCATCGCGTCGAGCAGCATTTCACGGTTCATTACGTTCACGTTCAGGTGCTGACCACCTTCGATGGACGCTTCGTGGTGGAAGTAACCATCCATCAGACCCGCGAGGTTAGTTTTACGCACTTCGTCGTCTTTACCCAGCGCGTTTGGCACGATAGAGAAGGTGTAAGAGATACCATCTTTCGCGTAAGCAAACGGCAGTTTAGCAACGGAGGTCAGAGAAGCTACAGCACCTTTCTGGTCACGACCGTGCATTGGGTTAGCACCTGGGCCAAATGGCGCGCCAGCACGACGACCGTCTGGGGTGTTACCGGTTTTCTTACCATACACAACGTTAGAGGTGATGGTCAGAACAGACTGAGTCGGGATAGCGTTACGGTAGGTAGTGAGTTTCTGAATTTTCTTCATGAAACGTTCTACCAGGTCAACCGCCATGTCATCAACGCGAGCGTCGTTGTTACCAAACTGCGGGTATTCGCCTTCGATTTCGAAGTCTACGGCCAGACCGTCTTCGTCACGAATTGGTTTAACTTTCGCGTATTTGATAGCAGACAGGGAGTCAGCCGCAACGGACAGACCTGCGATACCACACGCCATGGTGCGGATAACGTCACGGTCGTGCAGCGCCATCAGAGAGGCTTCGTAGCTGTACTTGTCGTGCATGTAGTGGATAACGTTCAGCGCGGTCACGTACTGCTTAGCCAGCCAGTCCATGAAGTGGTCCATGCGCTCCATGACTTCGTCATAGTTCAGCACGTCGCCTTTGATTGGCTCAGACTTAGGACCAACCTGCATTTTCAGTTTTTCATCAACGCCGCCGTTGATAGCGTACAGCATGGTTTTCGCCAGGTTTGCACGCGCACCGAAGAACTGCATTTGTTTACCAACAACCATTGGGCTCACGCAGCAAGCGATAGCGTAGTCGTCGTTGTTGAAGTCCGGACGCATCAGGTCATCGTTCTCGTACTGCAGAGAAGAGGTGTCGATGGACACTTTAGCGGCGAATTTCTTGAAGTTCAGAGGCAGTTTTTCAGACCACAGAACGGTGATGTTCGGCTCCGGAGAAGGACCCATGGTGTACAGGGTGTTCAGGAAGCGGAAGCTGTTTTTGGTAACCAGCGTACGGCCGTCAACGCCCATACCACCGATTGATTCTGTTGCCCAGATTGGGTCACCAGAGAACAGCTCATCATATTCTGGGGTACGCAGGAAGCGAACCATACGCAGTTTCATGACCAGGTGGTCAATCATTTCCTGAGCGTCTTGCTCGGTGATTTTACCCGCTTTCAGGTCACGTTCGATGTACGCATCCAGGAAGGTGGATACGCGGCCGAAGGACATTGCTGCACCGTTCTGAGACTTAACAGCGGCCAGGTAGCCGAAGTAGGTCCACTGAATAGCTTCCTGAGCGTTGGTCGCAGGACCAGAGATATCACAGCCGTATTTAGCCGCCATCTCTTTGATCTGACCCAGCGCGCGGTGCTGTTCAGCAATTTCTTCACGCAGACGGATAGTCGCTTCCAGGTTTACGCCGTTTTCCAGGTCAGACTGCAGGGAAACGAACTGCGCGTATTTGTCTTTCATCAGGAAGTCGATACCGTACAGCGCAACGCGACGGTAGTCACCGATGATACGGCCACGGCCATAGGCATCTGGCAGACCAGTCAGAACGCCAGACTTACGGCAGTTCAGAATGTCTTTGGTATAAACATCGAATACGCCCTGGTTATGGGTTTTGCGGTATTCGGTGAAGATTTTTTTCAGCATTGGGTCCAGCTCGCGGTTATACGCTTTGCAGGAACCTTCAACCATTTTGATACCACCGAACGGGATGATTGCGCGTTTCAGTGGTGCTTCAGTCTGCAGACCAACAATTTTCTCAAGGGCTTTGTTGATGTAGCCAGCATCGTGAGAAGTGATGGTGGATGCAACGGAGGTGTCAAAATCAACTGGCGCGTGAGTGCGGTTTTCCAGTTTAACGCCTTCCATTACGCTGTCCCACAGCTTGGTGGTCGCGTCAGTTGCGCCAGCCAGGAAGGATTCGTCACCTTCATACGGGGTATAGTTTTTCTGAATGAAGTCACGCACGTTGACTTCATTCTGCCAGTCACCTTTCGCAAAACCTTCCCAGGCTGTGGCTAACTTTTCATTAAGCTCGGACATGTAACACCTACCTTCTTAAGTGGATTTTTTATTTACTGCCTGAGACAACCATTAATGATGGTCGCCGCCACGCAGGTAAATGACCCAGTATGTCAACCCAACTAACAGACCCCCACCGATAATGTTCCCGATAGTGACGGGGATCAGGTTATCAGTAATGAAATTCATAATAGTCAGGTGAGAGAAACTTTCCGGGGATGAACCAACTGCGGTCCAGAACTCCGGGCTTGCAAAGTTGCGGATAACAATCCCCATCGGGATCATGAACATATTCGCAATACTGTGCTCGAAGCCGCTGGCAACAAACATCGCAACCGGCAGAACCATAATCATGGCTTTATCCATCAGGCTACGGCCAGAGTAGCTCATCCAGACCGCCAGGCAGACCATCAGGTTTGCGAGGATGCCGAGAGCAACGGCTTCGATAAATGTGTGATGCATTTTGTGGTCAGCGGTTTGCAGGACATTAAGCCCCCAGCCACCGTTGGCGGTCATATACTCGCCAGAGAGCCACATCAACAGAACAAAGAGCAGACAGCCAATCAGGTTACCAACGTAGACGTTAAGCCAGTTGCGCGCCAGTTGACCCCAGGTAATTCTTCCGCTGGCTTTCGCCACAACAATCAGCACCGTTGAGGTGAAGAGGTCGGCGCCGCAAATGACGCAGAGAATCAGACCCAGTGAGAAGCAAATGCCGCCAATCAGTTTGGCCATGCCGAAAGGCATTCCGGCAGTACCGGTGGTGGCGGTGATGTAGAAGACGAAAGCGATAGAGATGAACACACCAGCGGTGATCGCCAGATAGAACGTCTTCATCGGGTGTTTCGTTGCTTTATAGACACCCGCTTCTTCGGCAACTTTTGCCATCGCGGCGGGGAGTAAAAGATCAAAAGGGTTGTCAGCTTTCACACTAACTCTCTCTTTATTAAGTCGGCGACGAGATACTAACAAAGCATTATAGAAGAGAAATTGATATAGATCATATCTCGCCTGGCTTATAGGCCCGCAGTATGTATGGTTTTACAACAAATGCGGAGTAAGTATTTGATTATCCGTATAAAAATAAATTTTAAAAGTTATGAAAAGAGTTGAATTTTTTCGTTCGGCCCCCTTCGAAACAGTTAATTAATATGGAGTATTTACCATAAAAAGTAACAATAAAGCCCAGGCAAATATTATTATATTTACCCGTGTTTAACTTTATTATTACAATCAACAATCATTGCCTAAGAGAATAAAAAACGGGGCAATGAAATTGCCCCGTAATATAGCCCAGACGATTGAATACGCCTACTGCCGTTAATGTTATATGCGCTTATTTTGACCAGTAAGCGGCTTTTGCTTTCTGCAGCTTTTCATAGGCCTTCAGCAGAGACTGATGCGCCGGTAAGGCTTTCAGATCGCTGTCAACCGCCTGCAGACCGTAGAACGGCTCTTCACCGCTCAGCGCCGCGCTGGCGGCTTCAACCGCTTCAGCACCGTACATACGTACAAAAGCGTTCAGGTACTGCAGTGGCTCGCGATCGTCTTCCTGCGCAAGCAGCAGCAGGGTTTGCAGGCAGCGGTAATAGTTGGTGCGCTCGGCGGAGAAGACCGACTGGTTAAACTCCATGGTCCATTCTGTCCAGGCCAGAGCCTGATCCAGATCGCCGCCCGCGAGGGCCAGCATCGCTTTCAGTTCACCGATGCGCAGCGTGTACCAGCCGTTGTCTTTCCCGGTCGCCAGACCCAGCAACTCGCGCACGCGGGTAAAGTCATCGTGGCCTTCATCGTCCAGCTGGGCTATCAGGTTGAGATAATCTTCTTTTTCCCACTCGCTGCCCGGCAGGGAGAGTAGGGTTTCACGCAGGTGCGCGCCCATGCTGTTGTTTGCGAGCCACAGATCTTCCGCCGGGTAGATATCGGACATGCCAGGTACGATGATGCGGCACGCGTAAACGCCCAGGTGTTCGTAGTCGGCAATGTAGACTTCCTGATCTTCGGCGTCGAAGATTGCCATCAATGTAGCGAACTCTTCTTCGGTGGTACCGGCAAAGCTCCAGTCCACGAACGGATAGTCCGCGTCCTGCTTGAACATATCCCAGGAGATCAAACCGCTGGAGTCGATGAAGTGGGTTTCGAGGTTGGTGTGCTCGGCCACTTCTTCATCGTCAAACGTTGGCGGGGTGAATACGTCGAGATCTTTCAGGCTACGGCCCTGCAGCAGCTCGGTCACGGTACGCTCCAGCGCCACGCCGAAGTCAGGATGCGCGCCGAAGGAGGCGAAGCAGGTTCCGTTAGTCGGGTTAAACAGCACGACGCAGATAACCGGATATTTACCGCCCAGCGAGCCGTCATACGCAAAGATTGGGAAACCTTCCGCTTCCAGTTTGGCGATGGATTCCACCACGCCCGGGTAGCGCGCCAGCACGTCTGCCGGAATTTCAGGCAGGCTGATGGATTCGGCAATAATGCGGTTTTTGATATGACGCTCGAAGACTTCAGAGAGACCCTGTACGCGCGCTTCATTGCGGGTGTTACCGGCGGACATACCGTTAGACACATACAGGTTGCCGACGATGTTCATCGGGATATAGACGGTCTGCTCGTCAGACTGACGGGTGAACGGCAGGGCGCAGATCCCACGCTCTTCATTACCAGACTGCAGATCGATCAGCATGCTGGCGGTCAGTTCGTTTTCCGGATCGTAGAAGGCACGCAGACGGGCATCCAGAATGCCTTCCGGCAGTTCATCGTCTTCGGTCAGCGGGAACCATTTTTCGTTCGGATAGTGAACGAACGGGCCGTTGGCGATGGTTTCACCCAGCCAGAAGTCAGCGAAGAAATAGTTGGTGGACAGACGCTCAAAATACTCACCCAGCGCAGAGGCCAGTGCCGCTTTTTTCGTCGCACCTTTACCGTTGGTAAAGCAGAGCGCGCAGTCTCTGTCGCGAATGTGCACGGACCAGACGTGAGGCACCGGGTTCAGCCAGGAGGCTTCTTCGATGTTAAAGCCCAGGTCGGTCAGTTTCTGCTGGAAGCGAGCGATGGAATCTTCCAGAGCGGCGTCTTTGCCGGGGATAAACGTTTGAGTCATGGCGTTCACTTTTATCGTACGTAAAGCGCGCAATGATACGGGTTTTGCGTGACGGGTGCTATCTCCGGCGAAAATAAATGGCTGGGCTATGCTTAGTAGCAGTAACTGACTGTTAAGGCATAGAAAAATGAAAGCATTTGATCTCCAGCGGATGGCGTTTGATAAAGTTCCACCTGAATTTCTGGGCGAAGTGGCGCTGCGCAGCCTGTATACCTTCGTACTCGTCTTCCTGTTTCTCAAAATTACCGGTCGTCGTGGCGTTCGTCAGATGTCGCTGTTTGAAGTGCTGATCATCCTGACGCTGGGCTCGGCGGCGGGGGACGTCGCGTTTTATGACGACGTGCCGATGGTGCCGGTGTTTATCGTTTTTGTTTCCCTCGCCTTGCTTTACCGGCTGGTGATGTGGCTGATGTCAAAAAGTGAAAAGCTGGAAGATCTGCTTGAAGGGAAACCGGTCGTTATTGTTGAGGACGGTCAACTGGCCTGGGAAAATGTGCAAAGCGCCAATATGACCGAGTTTGAGTTCTTCATGGAGCTACGCCTGAATAGCGTTGAACAGCTCGGACAGGTGCGGCTGGCGATCATGGAAACCAATGGGCAAATCAGCGTCTATTACTATGCTGATGACGACGTTAAGCCCGGCCTGTGTATCCTGCCGGATATGTTAGTAGAACGGTTCAGGGTGATACCTGAAACCGGGGAGTATGCATGTATAAAATGTAGTCATGTTGTGGGGATGCATGCGGGCGATCATCAATTATGCCCTCGTTGTGCAAATCCGGAATGGACAAAGGTTAGCCGGGCTAAACGCCTCGTCTGACAGCGATTTTGTCGGTTTTGTGACGACGAGGCGGCAGATTGTTTTGTGTGACGAAGGGCACATTTCCCCGGTTATAAGTTTTAGACATTGCGGCGCGTGTCACTGAATGATAAAACCGATATCCACAGTTATAACTTATGGCTTTTAGCGTGGTGAGGGGAAATGGCTCAAGTTTTTAATTTCAGTTCAGGTCCGGCAATGTTACCGGCAGACGTACTCAAACAGGCTCAACAGGAACTGTGTGACTGGAACGGTCTGGGTACGTCGGTGATGGAAATCAGCCACCGGGGTAAAGCGTTTATTCAGGTGGCGGAAGAGGCAGAAAAGGATTTTCGCGATCTGCTGAACATTCCCTCGAACTACAAAGTATTGTTCTGCCATGGCGGTGGACGCGGTCAGTTTGCGGGCATCCCGCTCAATCTGCTGGGCGACAAAACCACCGCTGATTACGTCGATGCCGGCTACTGGGCAGCCAGTGCGTTAAAAGAAGCGCACAAATACTGCACGCCGAACGTTATCGACGCCAAAGTGACCGTTGACGGTCTGCGCGCCGTGAAGCCGATGAGCGAGTGGCAGCTGTCTGACAACGCCGCGTATCTCCACTACTGCCCGAACGAAACCATCGACGGCATCGCCATTCACGAAGAGCCAGACTTTGGCGACAATGTCATTGTGACGGCGGACTTCTCTTCAACCATTCTGTCCACTCCGCTGGACGTCAGCCGCTACGGCGTCATTTACGCAGGTGCTCAGAAAAACATCGGTCCTGCTGGGCTGACTATTGTCATCGTCCGTGAAGACCTGCTGGGGAAAGCCCATAAGTCCTGCCCGTCAATCCTGGATTACACCGTCCTGAATGACAACGACTCCATGTTCAACACCCCACCTACGTTTGCCTGGTATCTCTCCGGCCTGGTCTTCAAATGGCTGAAGCAAAACGGCGGCGTGGCGCAGATGGACAAGATCAATCAGCAGAAAGCCGAACTGCTGTACGGCACGATCGACAAGAGCGATTTCTACCGTAACGATGTGGCGAAAGCGAACCGTTCCCGCATGAACGTACCGTTCCAGCTGGCAGACAGCAGCCTGGACAGCGTGTTCCTGGAAGAGTCGTTCGCGGCGGGTCTGCACGCGCTGAAAGGCCATCGTGTGGTTGGCGGGATGCGTGCTTCCATTTATAACGCCATGCCGCTGGAAGGGGTTAAAGCCCTGACCGATTTCATGATCGACTTCGAACGTCGTCACGGTTAATTTGCTGTTTTTCACCCCCGCAGCGTCCCTGCGGGGTTTTTATTATGTTGAGTTGAGAGTTTAGTTTTCATGGAATCCCTGACGTTACAACCTATCGCGCGGGTAGATGGCACCATCAATCTGCCTGGTTCAAAAAGTGTCTCGAACCGCGCTCTGCTGCTGGCAGCTCTGGCAAACGGCACCACCGTCCTCACCAACCTGCTGGACAGCGATGACGTGCGCCATATGCTCAATGCGCTGAAAGCGTTGGGCGTTCATTACACACTCTCTGACGATCGCACCCGCTGCGAAGTGACCGGCAACGGCGGCGCGCTGCAGGCGAGTGACGAGCTTGAGCTGTTTCTGGGTAACGCGGGTACCGCGATGCGTCCGCTGGCGGCGGCCCTGTGCCTCGGGAGCAATAACATCGTGCTGACCGGCGAGCCGCGCATGAAGGAACGTCCGATCGGCCATCTGGTAGATGCCCTGCGTCAGGGCGGCGCGCAGATTGAGTATCTGGAGCAGGAAAATTACCCGCCACTGCGTCTGCGCGGGGGCTTTACCGGCGGTACCGTCGAGGTTGACGGCAGCGTCTCCAGCCAGTTCCTGACGGCGCTGCTGATGACCGCGCCGCTGGCCCCGCAGGATACGGTTATCACGATTAAAGGTGAGCTGGTCTCCAAACCGTATATTGATATTACGCTGCATCTGATGAAAACCTTCGGCGTTGAGGTTGAAAACCAGTCTTATCAGCGTTTCGTGGTTCGCGGCGCGCAGCAGTACCAGTCGCCGGGCAACTACCTGGTTGAAGGCGATGCTTCATCCGCATCCTATTTCCTTGCCGCTGGCGCGATTAAAGGCGGTACGGTAAAAGTGACCGGCATTGGCCGCAACAGCGTGCAGGGCGATATTCGTTTTGCTGACGTGCTGGAAAAAATGGGCGCGGTTGTCACCTGGGGGGATGATTTCATCTCCTGTACCCACGGTGAGCTGAACGCCATCGACATGGACATGAACCATATCCCGGATGCGGCGATGACCATTGCCACGGCGGCGCTGTTTGCCAAAGGCACCACCACGCTGCGCAACATCTATAACTGGCGCGTAAAAGAGACGGACCGCCTGTTCGCGATGGCAACCGAGCTGCGTAAAGTCGGCGCTGAGGTAGAAGAGGGCGAAGATTACATTCGCGTTACCCCTCCGGTAAAACTGAACTTTGCTGAAATCGGGACCTATAACGATCACCGTATGGCGATGTGTTTCTCGCTGGTGGCGCTGTCCGATACCCCTGTGACCATTCTCGATCCGAAATGTACGGCGAAAACCTTCCCGGACTATTTCGAACAGCTGGCGCGCATTAGCACCCTGGCATGATGAAGTCTTGCCGCATCACCTGATGCGGCATTTCCTTACGCTTCCTGACGATCTTTTCCGCTCATTTCTTCTACACTCTGCTTCTATCATTCCGTAATTTGCACGCAAAGGTAACAGTTGCGCACGTTGGCGCGTATAATGCGCGGCGTTCATGTTAACGGTATGCCTTATTTAAGGAGAAAAAGATGACGGCAGTTGCCCCGGTAATCACCATTGATGGGCCGAGTGGCGCAGGGAAAGGTACTCTGTGCAAAGCGATGGCGGAAGCATTGCAATGGCATCTTTTAGATTCGGGAGCAATCTATCGCGTGCTGGCGCTGGCTGCGCTGCATCATCACGTGGATGTCGCCTCTGAAGAAGCGCTGGTACCGCTGGCTGCGCATCTGGATGTGCGTTTTGTTTCTACCGATGGCAACCTGGAAGTAATCCTGGAAGGGGAAGACGTGAGCGGCGAAATCCGTACGCAGGAAGTCGCTAATGCGGCCTCCCAGGTGGCGGCTTTCCCACGCGTTCGCGAGGCGCTGCTGCGTCGCCAGCGAGCGTTTCGTGAAGCCCCGGGTCTGATCGCTGATGGACGCGACATGGGAACCGTGGTCTTCCCTGATGCGCCAGTAAAAATCTTCCTTGACGCCTCTTCGGAAGAACGTGCTCAACGCCGTATGCTTCAGTTGCAGGAAAAGGGGTTTAGTGTTAACTTTGATCGCCTTTTATCCGAGATAAAAGAGCGCGATGACCGCGATCGTAACCGCGCCGTCGCACCGCTTGTTCCTGCAGAAGATGCATTAGTTCTGGATTCAACCAGTTTAACTATTGAGCAAGTGATTGAAAAAGCGCTACAATATGCGCGCCAAAAACTGGCACTCGCGTAATCGCGACCGATTTAGCAGTACCCCCGCTGCAATGGATTGACGGCGGGTATGTGAAACAACCCCATCCGGCACGGAGCCAGGTGGACGTTAATATTAACCTGAAGATTAAACATGACTGAATCTTTTGCTCAACTGTTTGAAGAATCCTTAAAAGAAATCGAAACCCGTCCGGGTTCCATCGTTCGCGGTGTTGTTGTTGCTATCGACAAAGACGTAGTACTGGTTGACGCCGGTCTGAAATCTGAGTCCGCCATTCCGGCTGAGCAGTTCAAAAACGCCCAGGGCGAGCTGGAAATCCAGGTTGGTGACGAAGTTGACGTTGCTCTGGACGCAGTAGAAGACGGCTTCGGCGAAACCCTGCTGTCTCGTGAGAAAGCTAAACGTCACGAAGCATGGATCACGCTGGAGAAAGCTTACGAAGAAGCTGAAACTGTGGTCGGTGTTATCAACGGCAAAGTTAAAGGTGGCTTCACTGTTGAGCTGAATGGTATTCGTGCGTTCCTGCCAGGTTCACTGGTAGACGTTCGTCCAGTCCGTGACACCCTGCACCTCGAAGGCAAAGAGCTTGAGTTCAAAGTAATCAAGCTGGACCAGAAGCGTAACAACGTTGTTGTTTCCCGTCGTGCCGTTATCGAATCCGAAAACAGCGCAGAACGCGATCAGCTGCTGGAAAACCTGCAGGAAGGCATGGAAGTCAAAGGTATCGTTAAGAACCTCACTGACTACGGCGCATTCGTTGACCTGGGCGGCGTTGATGGCCTGCTGCACATCACCGACATGGCGTGGAAACGCGTTAAGCACCCAAGCGAAATCGTGAACGTGGGCGACGAAATCACTGTTAAAGTGCTGAAGTTCGACCGCGAGCGTACTCGTGTATCCCTCGGCCTGAAACAGCTGGGCGAAGATCCATGGGTAGCTATCGCTAAGCGTTACCCAGAAGGTACTAAACTGACTGGTCGCGTAACCAACCTGACCGACTACGGCTGCTTCGTTGAAATCGAAGAAGGCGTTGAAGGCCTGGTGCACGTTTCCGAAATGGACTGGACCAACAAAAACATCCACCCATCCAAAGTTGTTAACGTTGGTGATGTAGTGGAAGTGATGGTTCTGGATATCGACGAAGAACGTCGTCGTATCTCCCTGGGCCTGAAGCAGTGCAAAAACAACCCATGGCAGCAGTTCGCGGAAACCCACAACAAGGGCGACCGTGTTGAAGGTAAAATCAAGTCTATCACTGACTTCGGTATCTTCATCGGCCTGGACGGCGGCATCGATGGCCTGGTTCACCTGTCTGACATCTCCTGGAACGTTGCAGGCGAAGAAGCAGTTCGTGAATACAAAAAAGGCGACGAAATCGCTGCAGTTGTTCTGCAGGTTGACGCAGAGCGTGAGCGTATCTCCCTGGGCGTTAAACAGCTCGCAGAAGATCCGTTCAACAACTGGGTTGCACTGAACAAGAAAGGCGCAATCGTAAACGGTAAAGTGACTGCAGTTGACGCTAAAGGCGCAACCGTAGAACTGGCTGACGGCGTTGAAGGTTACCTGCGCGCTTCTGAAGCTTCACGTGACCGCGTTGAAGATGCCACTCTGGTTCTGAACGTAGGCGACGACGTTGAAGCTAAGTTCACCGGTGTTGACCGTAAGAACCGTGCAATCAGCCTGTCTGTACGTGCTAAAGACGAAGCTGATGAGAAAGATGCAATCGCAACTGTTAACAAACAGGAAGATGCAAACTTCTCTAACAACGCAATGGCTGAAGCTTTCAAAGCAGCTAAAGGCGAGTAATATCAGGTTCTCAGCATCATTTGAGCTGTAACGCATTTACAGCGCGAAGGATGATGAGCAGACTTGACAGATTGCAGGATTCGTCCTGTAATCAATAACAAAGGGCGGCTACGGCCGCCCTTGTTTAATGAGCTGTTCAGCTAATTGGTTTGAAAGGAACCGGAGGAATCATGACCAAGTCAGAATTGATTGAAAGACTTGCCAGTCAGCAACCGCATATCCCTGCCAAGGCAGTGGAAGATGCCGTAAAAGAGATGCTGGAGCATATGGCCTCCACTCTTGCCCAGGGCGAGCGCATTGAAATCCGCGGTTTCGGTAGTTTTTCTCTGCACTATCGTGCTCCACGTACCGGGCGTAACCCGAAAACTGGTGATAAAGTCGAGCTGGAAGGGAAGTACGTTCCACACTTTAAGCCGGGTAAAGAACTGCGCGATCGCGCCAATATTTACGGCAACTGAGTTTAGCCAGCCGGTTAAACTGGGTTCGAAAGAAAGCACCTGCGGGTGCTTTTTTTGTCTCCGTCACTTTCATTCTGAAGGTGTCTCGCATTTTAAGTTGCGTTTTCTGCAATGCGCTAAAAACCTTGCAGCGCTTGCTGTAGATTGCATTTTTCACACCTGACACTCCGCTCGATCTGCCCGCATACTGCCACCCAGAAACAGGGAGGTAGCAATGGGAATTCCCGCTTTAGGTATCTGCGCCATTCTGGCGATAGCCCCGTTACTCTGGTTACCTGAACTGCCATCGCGTTATACCATCTGGATAATGATGGCTGGCGGGGTTGCACTAGCCGCACGCCAAAACGTACGGCTGAAGTATGTGGGGTTGACGCTGTTATTTTGCGTGTGGGGCATTCTGGCCGCGCAAGAGAGCGTCTGGCCGATGCAGCATTTAACCGCAGGTGCCGTACAGGTCGAGGTGGAGATCGCCGCGACTGATGGTGCCACTGTGCATCAGGGAAAAATACTCACCGTTGATGGCCAGCGCTGGTGGGCGTCAACGGGCGTAACGCTTTATGGTCATTATCTGCCGCAGAAAGCGTGTGCCGGTCAGCGCTGGGCGATGACGCTCCGGCTCAGGCCTGTACACGGCGAACTGAACGACGGAGGGTATGACCCCCAGCGCAGCGCTATTGCCCGCCATCAAACGCTAAGTGGGCGTTTTACACATGCAGAACTCATCGATGGACGCTGTAGCCTGCGAGCGCAATACCTGACATCGCTGCAAAACCGACTTTCAGTTTATCGCTGGGGCGCGGTTATCCTCGGGCTGGGCATGGGAGAACGTCTGGATGTCCCCAGGGAAATAAAAGACCTGATGCGTGAAACCGGCACGCTGCATCTGATGGCGATTTCGGGTCTGCATATCGCGCTGGCGGCCTCCATCGTCTGGTTTCTTGTGCGCGGGCTTCAGTTTTTATTACCTTGCCATCGGGTCAACTGGCAAATGCCTCTGCTGGCAGGGTTATTCTTTGCTGCTTTCTACGCCTGGCTGACCGGTCTGCAACCGCCCGCGCTACGCACGGTCATCGCACTTGCTGTACTGGCGGCGCTGCGGATCGGTTCCAGGCAATGGTCTCCATGGCAGGTGTGGATCTGCTGTGTCGCGGCGATCCTGATAAGCGATCCCTTAGCCATACTTTCGCAGAGTCTGCTTTTGTCTGCATTTGCCGTCGCCGCGCTGATTTTCTGGTTTCAGTGGTTGCCGCTTCCTCACTGGCAGTGGGCTCGCCGGATACGTCCGCTGCTGAACCTGGTCTATCTGCAGGTCGGCATGCTGTTACTTCTCATGCCGCTACAGGTTCTGATTTTCCATGGCTTTAGCATTTCATCGTTGATCGCCAATTTCTTTGCCGTGCCGTTGGTGACGTTTGTCTGCGTACCGCTGATTTTACTCGGCATGCTGCTCCATCTGCTGCCGCTGGCGGGGCTGGAAAGCGGCATCTGGTATGCAGCCGATAAGACGCTTGCCGGGTTGTTCTGGTTGCTGATGCGCCTGCCAGACGGCTGGCAGAGTGTGGACCAGCGCTGGCAGTACATGACGTTACTGCCGTGGCTTATCCTCATCGGCTGGTGTTTCCGCGCCTGGAAAACCGTTCCTGCCGTTTGTCTGGCGGGAAGTGTCTTGCTGGCTTTTCCCCTCTGGCGGACGGCGAAAAGCGACGCCTGGACGCTCCATATGCTGGACGTGGGGCAGGGGCTGGCAATGGTTATTGAACGACAGGGAAAAGCCATTCTTTACGATACCGGGCTTGCCTGGCCGGGCGGGGATAGTGCACAGCGGTTAATTATTCCATGGCTGCGCTGGCATCATCTGCAGCCGGAAGGCGTTATTCTCAGCCATGAGCATCTCGACCATGCGGGAGGCCTTGTATCGCTGCAAAAAACATGGCCCGAAATGTGGGTAAGAAGTCCGTTGCACCAGACCGGGCATCGTCCCTGCTTTCGCGGGCAAAGATGGCAATGGCAGGGGTTAACCTTCACCGTCCACTGGCCCACTGAAAATTATCCGGCTCAGGGTAACAATCACTCTTGCGTGGTAAAAATTGACGACGGCGAGCAGAGCGTTCTGCTGACGGGAGACATTGAAGCACAGGCAGAACAGGCTATGCTTAGCCATTACTGGCAGCATCTGACGTCCACCCTCATACAGGTACCTCATCACGGCAGCAATACCTCGTCTTCATTGCCGCTGGTACAGCGCCTGGAAGGGGAGATTGCGCTGGATTCAGCGGCCCGCTATAACGCATGGCGATTCCCGTCGGCTAAAGTAGTCCGGCGCTATCGAAAAGAGGGATATATCTGGCACGATACCCCCCATTCAGGGCAAATATCGGTGACATTTTCGCACCATCGCTGGCAAATCCGGCGCGTGCGGGATCAATTTTTACCCCCCTGGTATCATCAGTGGTTTGGCGCGCCCGTAGATAACGGGTAGAATATGCGGCTATTTCAACAAATGCTGGTTTTTTGAATGCATAACGACAAAGATCTCTCCACGTGGCAAACCTTCCGCCGACTCTGGCCGATGATTGCACCCTTTAAAGCAGGCCTGATCGTGGCGGGTGTAGCGTTAATCCTCAACGCAGCCAGCGATACTTTTATGTTATCGCTCCTCAAACCGTTACTGGACGACGGTTTTGGTAAAACGGATCGCTCAGTGTTGCTATGGATGCCTCTGGTGGTTATCGGGCTGATGATCTTACGTGGTATCACCAGCTATATCTCCAGCTACTGCATTTCCTGGGTTTCCGGGAAAGTGGTTATGACCATGCGCCGTCGTCTGTTCAGCCACATGATGGGCATGCCAGTCTCATTCTTTGACAAGCAATCCACCGGGACGCTGCTGTCTCGCATTACCTACGATTCAGAGCAGGTTGCCTCCTCCTCTTCAAGCGCGCTGATTACCGTCGTGCGCGAAGGAGCGTCGATCATCGGTCTGTTTGCAATGATGTTCTATTACAGCTGGCAGCTGTCGCTGATCCTTATCGTGCTGGCACCGGTCGTGTCCATTGCTATCCGCGTCGTCTCAAAGCGCTTCCGCAATATCAGTAAGAATATGCAGAACACCATGGGGCAGGTGACGACCAGCGCAGAACAGATGCTGAAAGGGCACAAAGAAGTGTTGATCTTCGGCGGTCAGGAAGTTGAAACCAAACGCTTTGACAAAGTCAGCAACAAAATGCGTCTGCAGGGGATGAAGATGGTCTCGGCCTCTTCCATCTCTGACCCGATCATTCAGCTGATTGCCTCACTGGCGCTGGCGTTCGTTCTTTATGCGGCAAGCTTCCCGAGCGTAATGGAGACGCTGACGGCGGGTACTATCACCGTAGTCTTCTCCTCGATGATTGCCCTGATGCGCCCGCTGAAATCCCTGACGAACGTGAACGCCCAGTTCCAGCGCGGGATGGCCGCCTGCCAGACGCTGTTCAGCATTCTGGATTCTGAACAGGAAAAAGACGAAGGTACACGCGAGGTAGAGCGCGCGCGTGGCGACGTGGAGTTCCGCAACGTGACCTTCACCTATCCAGGCCGCGAAACGCCGGCTCTGCGCAATATCAACCTGACGATTCCGGCAGGTAAAACCGTTGCGCTGGTAGGCCGCTCCGGCTCCGGTAAATCCACCATTGCGAGCCTCATCACTCGTTTCTACGATATTAACGAAGGTGAGATCCTGCTGGATGGACACGACCTGCGGGAGTACACCCTGCAGTCGCTGCGTAACCAGGTTGCGCTGGTTTCTCAGAACGTGCATCTCTTCAACGATACGGTTGCCAACAACATTGCTTATGCACGCACTGACGAGTACAGCCGCGAGCAGATTGAGAACGCCGCGCGTATGGCGTATGCAATGGACTTTATCAACAAGATGGATAACGGTCTGGACACGATAATCGGTGAAAACGGGGTACTGCTCTCCGGCGGTCAGCGCCAGCGTATTGCCATTGCGCGCGCGCTGCTGCGCGATAGCCCGATACTGATCCTGGACGAAGCAACATCTGCACTGGATACGGAATCTGAACGCGCGATTCAGTCGGCGCTGGATGAACTGCAAAAGAACCGTACTTCGCTGGTGATTGCGCACCGTCTGTCCACTATTGAGCAGGCAGATGAGATCGTCGTGGTTGAGGATGGCATCATTGTTGAACGCGGAAGCCATGCCGATCTGCTGGAACATCGTGGCGTTTACGCCCAGCTTCATAAGATGCAGTTCGGCGAATGATTGCACGCATCTGGTCCGGTGAATCCCCGCTGTGGCTGCTGCTTTTGCCGCTCTCCTGGCTGTACGGCCTGGTGAGCGGCATTATTCGCCTGTTTTACCGTCTGGGGATCAAGCGTGCCTGGCGCGCGCCGGTTCCGGTAGTCGTGGTAGGTAACCTCACGGCGGGCGGCAACGGCAAAACGCCAGTGGTGATCTGGCTGGTGGAGCAGTTGCAAAAACGCGGCATCCGCCCCGGCGTGGTGTCGCGTGGGTATGGTGGTAAAGCGGCGCACTACCCATTGCTGCTGTCGGCGGAAACCACGACCGCAGAAGCGGGTGATGAGCCAGTATTGATTTTCCAGCGTACCGGCGCGCCGGTTGCGGTCTCCCCGGTGCGCAGCGACGCCGTGCAGGCGCTGCTTGCCGCGCATGCAGTACAAATCATTATTACTGACGATGGCCTGCAGCATTACGCTCTGGCGCGTGATAAAGAGATTGTAGTTATCGACGGCGTGCGTCGTTTCGGCAACGGCTGGTGGCTGCCCGCTGGCCCCATGCGTGAACGCGCTTCGCGTCTGAAGTCCGTTGATGCGGTGATTGTTAACGGCGGTGAAGCCGAGGCGGGTGAAATTCCTATGCGTCTGTTACCGGGAATGGCGGTCAACCTGGTGACGGGTGAACGCCGGGCGGTTGCAGAACTGCCTTCGCTGGTGGCTATGGCGGGTATTGGTCATCCGCCGCGCTTCTTCGCGACGCTGGAACAGTGTGGCGCCCGGCTGGAAAAACGCGTTCCGCTGGCTGACCATCAGGCGCTGGTGTCAGAACAGGTTGAGGCGCTTACCGCGCCTGGCCAGACGCTCATTATGACCGAAAAAGATGCGGTGAAATGCCGTGCCTTTGCGAAAGAAAACTGGTGGTATCTGCCGGTTGACGCTGAACTCAGCGGCGAACAGCCGGAACAATTGCTTAAGGAACTGATTGCGTTGGTGCAGTAGAGGCTTACGCGGTTCTGGTGGCGCTTTGACTGACAGGAAAACGCATGTCTTTACCGCAACTCTCGCTTTCAGCCGCACGTCATTTACACCTTGCCGCGCAGGGGCTGCTCAAAAAGCCCCGTCGCCGCGCGCAGCCTGCCGATATCCTCTCTACCATCCAGCGCATGTCGCTGCTCCAAATCGACACCATTAACATTGTCGCCCGTAGCCCTTACCTGGTGCTGTTTAGCCGCCTGGGGAGTTATCCTCCGCAGTGGCTGGATGAGGCGCTCTCCAAAGGGGAGCTGATGGAGTACTGGGCTCACGAAGCCTGCTTCCTGCCCCGTAGCGATTTCGCCCTGGTACGTCACCGTATGCTTGCTCCGGAAAAGATGGGATGGAAATACCGGCAGGCGTGGATGGAGGAACATGAGGCCGAAATAGAGCAGCTTATCAGCCATATTCAGGAAAACGGCCCCGTTCGATCCGCCGATTTTGAACATCCGCGCAAAGGTGCAGGCGGATGGTGGGAGTGGAAGCCGCACAAGCGTCATCTTGAAGGGTTGTTCACGTCAGGCAAAGTCATGGTCATTGAACGGCGTAATTTTCAGCGCGTTTATGATCTGACACATCGCGTGATGCCTCACTGGGACGACGAGCGGGATCTGCTTACCCAGGAGGTGGCCGAGGCCATCATGCTGGAGAACAGCGCCCGCAGCCTGGGCATTTTCCGTCCGCAATGGCTGGCAGACTATTACCGCCTCCGTCAGCCTGCGCTGAAGCCTCTGCTGGAGATGTGGCAGCGTGAACAGCGAGTTATTCCCGTTATGGTGGAAACGCTGGGCGAAATGTGGCTGCACGCGGAACTCCTCCCGTTATTGCCTCAGGCCCTGGAGGGCAAACTTCAGGCGACCCACAGCGCGGTATTGTCGCCGTTCGATCCGGTTGTCTGGGACAGAAAACGCGCCGAGCAGCTGTTTGACTTCAGCTACCGGCTGGAATGCTATACCCCGGCGCCAAAGCGGCAATACGGCTACTTTGTTTTACCGCTGCTGCACAAGGGACAACTGGTCGGACGGATGGATGCCAAAATGCACCGCAAGACCGGCACGCTTGAAATCATTGCCCTTTATCTGCAAGAGGGCATCAGGGTCACGGCGAGCCTGGAAAAAGGGTTAACGTCCGCCATTAGCGAGTTCGCGCGCTGGCAGGAGGCTCGCGACGTAACGCTTGGCCGGATACCTGACGGGTTATTCACATCCTGTCGAAGTGGCTGGGAAACAGGCACGCCCTGAAAAGGGAATGTGTTAAGCTTTAGTGATTACCCATACGGAGGAACTATGGATCACCGTTTACTTGAAATTATTGCCTGCCCGGTATGCAACGGCAAACTCTACTACAGCCAGGACAAACAGGAGCTGATCTGCAAGCTGGACAGTCTGGCCTTCCCGCTGCGTGACGGCATTCCGGTACTGCTGGAAAATGAAGCCCGTTCCCTGGTGGCAGAAGAGAGCAAACCATGAGTTTTGTTGTTATTATTCCTGCACGTTATGCCTCAACGCGTCTGCCGGGTAAACCGCTGGTAGATATCAACGGCAAGCCGATGATTGTGCATGTCCTTGAGCGGGCGCGTGAGTCCGGTGCCGACCGCATTATCGTTGCAACCGATCATCCTGATGTCGCCCGTGCGGTTGAGGCCGCAGGCGGTGAGGTGTGCATGACCCGCGCCGATCACCAGTCCGGCACCGAGCGTCTGGCGGAAGTGGTTGAGAAATGTGGTTTTAGTGACGATACGGTCATCGTCAACGTGCAGGGCGACGAGCCGATGATCCCGGCCGTTATTATCCGTCAGGTGGCGGAAAACCTGGCGCAGCGTCAGGTCGGTATGGCGACGCTCGCGGTGCCTATTCATCACGCTGAAGAGGTATTCAATCCGAATGCGGTGAAGGTGGTGATGGATGCCGAAGGCTATGCGCTCTATTTCTCCCGCGCTACGATTCCGTGGGATCGCGATCGCTTTGCGCTCTCTAAAGAGACCATCGGTGATTCTTTCCTGCGTCATATTGGGATCTACGGCTATCGCGCCGGCTTTATTCGCCGCTATGTAGCCTGGGCGCCGAGCCCGCTGGAGCATATCGAAATGCTGGAGCAGCTTCGCGTGCTCTGGTATGGCGAAAAAATCCACGTTGCCGTTGCCCGCGAAGTACCGGGAACGGGCGTTGATACCCCAGAAGATCTTGAGCGCGTCCGCGCCGAGTTGCGCTAATCCCGCCTGCATCCCTCCTTTCGGAGGGATGTCCTCTCCCCGCAAATTCCCCTTTCTTTACCCTAATTGATCTCTTCCGGGTGACATCTTCACGCTGTGCGCTCATTATAAAAGCAGTAGTCTTAATGGGGGTAATCTCATATGGAACAGCTGCGTTCCGAACTTAGCCATCTGCTGGGTGAGAAGTTAAGCCGGGTCGAATGCGTGAGTGAAAAGGTCGATACCGCGCTCTGGTCGTTGTATGACGGCCAGGGCAACCCGATGCCGCTGATGGCACGAAGCTTCTCGTCGCCGGGCGTCGCCAGGCAGCTTGCCTGGAAAATGTCGATGCTGGCACGGGAGGGAACCGTCCGTATGCCGACCGTGTACGGCGTGATGACCCACGAGGAACATCCCGGCCCGGACGTACTGCTGATTGAGCGTTTACGCGGTGTGCCGGTAGAAGCGCCCGCGCGTACGCCGGAACGCTGGGAACAGCTGAAAGACCAGATTGTTGAGGCGCTGCTGGCCTGGCACCGACAGGATAGCCGCGGGCTTGTTGGTCCGGTTGACAGCACCCAGGAAAACCTGTGGCCGCTGTGGTATCGCCAGCGGGTGGAAGTGCTGTGGGGGACGCTTAACCAGTTCAACAATACCGGTTTGACCATGCAGGACAAACGTATTCTGTTTCGCACCCGCGAGTGCTTACCGGCGCTGTTCGACGGCTTTAACGACAACTGCGTGCTGATCCACGGCAATTTTACTCTGCGCAGTATGCTCAAAGACTCCCGCAGCGATCAGCTCCTGGCGATGCTAGGGCCGGGGATCATGCTCTGGGCACCGCGGGAATATGAGCTGTTCAGGCTCAGCGACAGCGGGGCGGCGGAAGGTTTACTGTGGCACTACCTTCAACGCGCGCCCGTTGCAGAGGCGTTTCTCTGGCGTCGCTGGCTTTATCTGCTCTGGGACGAAGTGGCGCAGCTGGTCAACACCGGACGTTTCAATCGCGCCAACTTCGATCTGGCGGCTAAATCACTCTTGCCCTGGCTCGCCTGACGAGCCTTTCAGCCACTGCCAGAGACGTCCGAGCGTCTCGTAGCCGACACGATCGCTATGCATCAACCACATCGGAGAGGGGATCACCCGTTCCCATGGGTTGAGCGGCGCGCTGATGGCCATCTGGTTTGCCGGTGCGGGAAGCGGGTGCAAACCTTGCTTCTCGAAGAAAATCATCGCTCTTGGCAGGTGCGAGGCGGAGGTCACCAGTAAGAACGGAACATCCCCTATCGCCTGCTTCACCGCGGCAGCCTCTTCCTCGGTATCCTTTGGGCTGTCCAGCGTGATGATAGAGGAACGCGGTACGCCGAGCGATTCCGCGATTCTGGCCCCCGCTTCAGCTGTACTCACCGGGTTGGTTTTGGCCGCTGCGCCGGTGAAGATCATTTTTGATCCCGGATTCGCCAGCCACAGGCGAATACCTTCGTTTAGCCGTGGCAGGCTGTTGTTGATCAGGTTCGAACTGGGGGCCCAGTCAGGGTCCCAGGTATACCCGCCGCCCAGCACAACGATGTAATCAACTTTCTGGTTTCCCTGCCACGTAGGGTACCTGTTTTCGATGGGGCGCAGCAGTCCATCCGCCACTGGCTGCAGGCTCAGCAGCAGCAGGACCAGCCAGCCGAACGTAATAAGCGTTTTGCCACTCTTCTGAAAGCGACTAAACCACACCAGCGCCAGCCCCAGCGCGATGATGATAAGCAGCAGCGGAAGGGGAAGCATCATCCCTCCAACGTATTTCTTAAGGGTAAAAAGCATCCTTTTTGGTTCCTTTTTTGACCATACAGCAGATGATTACCGGTGATATTACACCAGAGAGGTTCATTCTCCGCGCGGGTGTGACAAAATAGCGGTTTTGCAGTTAGCGAGTGGAACTCTCCCAATGCGGGATCGCAATTTTGATGACATCGCGGAAAAGTTTTCGCGCAACATTTATGGCACCACGAAAGGGCAGCTCCGTCAGACGATCCTCTGGCAGGATCTGGACACTATTCTGGCGACGTTCGGTGGTCAAACGTTGCGCGTGCTGGACGCCGGTGGTGGTGAAGGGCAGACGGCGATAAAAATGGCTGAACGCGGTCATCACGTCACGCTTTGCGATCTTTCTGCTGAAATGGTCGCCCGCGCGACGCGTGCGGCAGAAGAGAAAGGTGTGAGCGACAACATGCATTTTATACAATGCGCCGCTCAGGACATCGCGCAGCATTTGGAAACCCAGGTTGATCTGATATTGTTTCATGCGGTGCTGGAGTGGGTTGCCGATCCGCAAAGCGTGTTACAAACCCTGTGGTCAATGTTACGTCCGGGCGGTACGCTGTCGCTGATGTTCTACAATGCTAACGGCTTCCTGATGCACAACATGGTGGCAGGGAACTTCGACTATGTTCAGGTCGGGATGCCGAAAAAGAAAAAACGCACGCTTTCCCCGGACTATCCGCGCGATCCGCAGCAGGTTTACGGCTGGCTGGAAGAGATTGGCTGGCAGATCGTCGGGAAGACGGGCGTCAGGGTGTTTCATGATTATCTGCGTGAAAAACACAAACAGCGTGACTGTTTTGACACCTTA
Organism: Enterobacter cloacae complex sp. P1B; assembly: GCF_014982345.1. Taxonomy (NCBI): domain Bacteria; kingdom Pseudomonadati; phylum Pseudomonadota; class Gammaproteobacteria; order Enterobacterales; family Enterobacteriaceae; genus Enterobacter; species Enterobacter cloacae complex sp. P1B. Next base: position 54,368 of record NZ_JADCLF010000004.1, read on the forward strand.
ACAGAATTAGAAACGCGGTATTGCCGCCAGGAGCCGTTCGTCAGCCTTGGCCGCTATATTCACGTCACCGCGCACAAGCCGCAGATGCAAGGATAACCTATGAGTGAATTTTCCCAGACAGTCCCCGAACTGGTTGCCTGGGCCAGGAAAAACGATTTCTCCATCTCGCTGCCGGTAGACAGACTCTCTTTCCTGCTGGCGGTTGCCACGCTGAACGGCGAACGGCTGGATGGTGAAATGAGCGAGGGTGAACTGGTGGATGCGTTCCGCCACGTCAGTGATGCGTTTGAGCAAACCAGCGAAACCATTAGCGTGCGCGCCAATAACGCAATCAACGATATGGTGCGTCAACGTCTGCTGAACCGCTTTACCAGCGAGCAGGCGGAAGGAAACGCCATCTATCGCCTGACGCCGCTGGGCATCGGCATCACCGACTACTACATTCGCCAGCGCGAATTTTCCACGCTGCGTCTCTCCATGCAGCTCTCGATCGTGGCGGGTGAGCTTAAACGTGCCGCCGACGCGGCCGATGAAAACGGTGACGAATTCCACTGGCACCGCAACGTTTACGCGCCGCTGAAATACTCGGTGGCCGAGATTTTCGACAGTATCGATCTCACTCAGCGTCTGATGGACGAGCAGCAGCAGCAGGTGAAAGACGATATCGCGCAGCTGCTGAACAAAGACTGGCGTGCGGCCATCTCCAGCTGTGAACTTTTATTGTCAGAAACCTCCGGTACGCTGCGTGAGCTGCAGGATACGCTGGAGGCCGCAGGGGACAAGCTGCAGGCCAACCTGCTGCGCATCCAGGACGCGACCCTGGCGCACGACGATCTGCATTTTATCGACCGTCTGGTGTTTGATCTGCAGAGCAAACTTGACCGCATTATCAGCTGGGGCCAGCAGTCGATCGATCTGTGGATCGGCTATGACCGCCACGTGCATAAATTTATCCGTACCGCGATTGATATGGATAAAAACCGCGTCTTTGCTCAGCGTCTTCGTCAGTCGGTACAGACCTACTTTGATGCACCGTGGGCGCTGACCTATGCCAATGCCGATCGTCTGTTGGATATGCGCGACGAAGAGATGGCGCTGCGCGATGAAGAGGTCACCGGTGAACTGCCGCCGGATCTGGAGTACGAAGAATTCAACGAAATTCGTGAGCAACTTGCGGCGATGATCGAAGAACAGCTCGCCGTCTACAAAACCAGACAAGCGCCGCTGGATCTTGGGCTCGTGGTGCGCGACTATCTGGCGCAATATCCGCGCGCGCGCCACTTCGACGTTGCCCGCATTGTGGTAGACCAGGCGGTGCGCCTGGGTATCGCGCAAGCAGACTTCACCGGACTGCCGCCGAAGTGGCAGCCAATTAACGATTACGGAGCCAAGGTACAGGCGCATGTCATTGACAAATATTGAACAAGTGATGCCAGTTAAGCTGGCACAGGCGCTGGCGAATCCGTTATTTCCGGCGCTGGACAGCCAGCTGCGTGCCGGTCGTCACATTGGCCTGGACGAGCTGGATAATCACGCCTTTTTGATGGACTTCCAGGAGTACCTGGAAGAGTTTTACGCCCGCTATAACGTGGAGCTTATCCGCGCGCCGGAAGGCTTTTTCTATCTGCGCCCGCGTTCCACGACCCTGATCCCGCGCTCCGTGCTCTCCGAGCTGGACATGATGGTTGGCAAAATTCTTTGTTATCTCTACCTCAGCCCGGAACGCCTGGCAAATGAAGGCATCTTCACCCAGCAGGAGCTGTACGATGAACTGCTGACGCTGGCGGATGAGAGCAAGCTGCTTAAGCTGGTGAATAACCGTTCGACGGGGTCGGATCTTGACCGTCAAAAATTACAGGAAAAGGTTCGCTCTTCCCTGAACCGTCTGCGCCGTCTGGGGATGGTCTGGTTTATGGGCCACGACAGCAGCAAATTCCGCATCACGGAATCGGTCTTCCGCTTCGGCGCCGACGTGCGTGCGGGCGATGATGCGCGTGAAGCGCAGCTTCGCATGATCCGCGACGGTGAAGCGATGCCGGTGGAAAACCATTTGCAGCTCAATGATGAGCATGAAGAGAATCTGCCGGATAGCGGGGAGGAAGAGTAATGATTGAACGCGGTAAATTTCGCTCACTGACGCTGATTAACTGGAACGGCTTCTTTGCCCGAACCTTCGATCTGGATGAGCTGGTCACGACGCTCTCCGGTGGTAACGGGGCGGGTAAATCCACCACCATGGCGGCGTTTGTAACGGCGCTGATCCCCGACCTGACGCTGCTTCACTTCCGTAACACCACCGAAGCGGGCGCGACAAGCGGCTCCCGCGATAAAGGCCTGCACGGTAAGCTGAAAGCGGGCGTCTGTTATTCCGTGCTGGACGTCATCAACTCCCGTCACCAGCGCGTGGTGGTGGGCGTACGTCTGCAACAGGTTGCCGGCCGCGACCGTAAAGTGGATATCAAACCGTTCGCCATTCAGGGGCTGCCAACCTCCGTACAGCCGACCGCGCTGCTGACGGAAACGCTGAATGAACGCCAGGCGCGCGTCCTGACGCTGCAGGAGCTGAAGGACAAGCTTGAAGCCATCGAAGGGGTGCAGTTTAAGCAGTTCAACTCGATTACTGACTATCACTCCCTGATGTTCGATCTGGGCGTGGTGGCGCGCCGTCTGCGCACCGCTTCAGACCGTAGTAAATACTACCGTCTGATCGAAGCGTCCCTGTACGGCGGTATCTCCAGCGCCATTACCCGTTCCCTGCGTGACTACCTGCTGCCGGAAAACAGCGGCGTGCGTAAGGCCTTCCAGGACATGGAGGCGGCACTGCGTGAAAACCGCATGACGCTGGAAGCGATTCGCGTTACCCAGTCTGACCGCGACCTGTTTAAACATCTGATCAGCGAAGCGACCAACTACGTGGCGGCGGACTATATGCGCCACGCCAACGAGCGCCGCGTCCATCTCGATCAGGCATTAGAATATCGCCGCGAGCTGTTTACCTCCCGTAAACAGCTGGTGGCCGAGCAGTACAAGCACGTCGAAATGGCGCGCGAGCTGGGTGAGCACAACGGTGCCGAGGGCGACCTGGAAGCCGACTACCAGGCCGCCAGCGATCACCTGAACCTGGTGCAGACCGCGCTGCGTCAGCAGGAAAAGATCGAACGCTACGAAGCGGACCTCGATGAGCTGCAAATTCGTCTCGAAGAGCAGAATGAAGTGGTGGCCGAAGCCGCCGAGATGCAGGAAGAGAACGAAGCCCGCGCCGAAGCCGCCGAGCTGGAAGTGGACGAGCTGAAAAGCCAGCTTGCGGATTACCAGCAGGCGCTGGATGTGCAGCAGACGCGTGCGATTCAGTACAACCAGGCGCTACAGGCGCTACAGCGTGCGAAAGAGCTGTGCCATCTGCCAGACCTGACGCCGGAAAGTGCCGACGAGTGGCTGGACACCTTCCAGGCCAAAGAGCAGGAAGCCACCGAGAAACTGCTCTCGCTTGAACAGAAAATGAGCGTCGCGCAAACGGCGCACAGCCAGTTTGAACAGGCTTATCAGCTGGTAGTTGCCATTAACGGCCCGCTGGCGCGTAGCGAAGCCTGGGACGTTGCCCGTGAATTGCTGCGCGACGGCGTCAACCAGCGCCATCTGGCCGAGCAGGTGCAGCCGCTGCGTATGCGTCTGAACGAGCTGGAACAGCGTCTGCGCGAGCAGCAGGAAGCCGAACGTCTGCTGGCCGAGTTCTGCAAGCGTCAGGGTAAACATTACGATTTCGACGAGCTTGAGGCCCTGCATCAGGAGCTGGAAGCGCGTATTGCGGCCCTGTCCGATACCGTATCAAATGCCAGCGAACAGCGTATGACGCTGCGTCAGGAGCTGGAGCAGCTTCAGTCCCGTTCGAAGGCGCTCCTGCAGCGTGCGCCGGTCTGGCTGGCAGCGCAAAGCAGCCTGAACCAGCTCAGCGAACAGTGCGGCGAGCAGTTCGAATCCAGCCAGGAAGTGACCGAATACCTGCAACAGCTGCTGGAGCGCGAGCGCGAAGCCATTGTTGAACGTGACGAAGTGGGTGCCCGCAAGCGTGACGTCGATGAAGAAATCGAGCGCTTAAGCCAGCCGGGCGGGTCAGAAGATCCGCGTCTGAACACCTTAGCCGAGCGTTTTGGCGGCGTACTGCTGTCTGAGATTTACGATGATGTTGGCCTGGACGATGCGCCGTACTTCTCCGCGCTGTACGGTCCATCCCGCAACGCAATTGTGGTGCCGGATCTGTCGCTGATTTCTGAGCAGCTCGCAGGGCTGGAAGATTGCCCGGAAGATCTCTACCTGATCGAAGGGGATCCGCAGTCGTTCGATGACAGCGTTTTCAGCGTTGACGAGCTGGAAAAAGCGGTGGTGGTGAAAATCGCCGATCGCCAGTGGCGTTACTCCCGCTTCCCGGAACTGCCGCTGTTTGGCCGCGCCGCGCGCGAAAGCCGCATCGAAAGCCTCCACGCCGAGCGTGAAACGCTGTCTGAACGCTTTGCTACTCTGTCGTTTGACGTACAGAAAACCCAGCGTCTGCACCAGGCGTTCAGCCGCTTTATCGGCAGCCATCTGGGCGTGGCGTTTGAAGCCGACCCGGAAGCGGAAATCCGCAAGCTCAACACCCGCCGTGGCGAGCTGGAGCGCGCGATTGCCAGTCATGAAAGTGACAACCAGCAGAGCCGCGTCCAGTTCGAACAGGCGAAAGAGGGCGTCGCTGCCCTTAACCGCATTCTGCCGCGCCTGAACCTGCTGGCGGATGACACGCTGGCCGACCGCGTGGATGAGATCCAGGAACGTCTGGATGAAGCCCAGGAAGCCGCGCGCTTCGTGCAGCAGCACGGCAACCAGCTGGCGAAGCTGGAGCCCGTCGTGTCTGTACTGCAGAGCGACCCGGAACAGTTCGAGCAGTTAAAAGAAGATTACGCCTGGTCGCAGCAGGTGCAGCGCGAAGCGCGTCAGCAGGCGTTTGCCCTGACGGAAGTGGTGCAGCGTCGTGCGCACTTCGGCTACTCCGATTCGGCTGAAATGCTGAGCGGTAACAGCGACCTGAATGAAAAACTGCGCCAGCGCCTTGAGCAGGCGGAAGCGGAACGTACCCGCGCTCGCGAAGCGATGCGCAGCCACTCCGCTCAGCTGAACCAGTACAACCAGGTACTGGCTTCGCTGAAAAGCTCCTTCGACACCAAGAAAGAGCTGTTAAACGACCTGCAGAAAGAGCTGCAGGACATTGGCGTTCGTGCCGACAGCGGGGCGGAAGAGCGCGCGCGCATTCGTCGTGATGAGCTGCATAGCCAGCTCAGCAATAACCGCGCGCGTCGTAATCAGCTGGAAAAAGCGCTCACCTTCTGCGAAGCGGAAATGGATAACCTGACCCGCCGCCTGCGCAAGCTGGAGCGCGACTATCATGAAATGCGCGAGCAGGTCGTGACGGCGAAAGCGGGCTGGTGCGCCGTGATGCGGATGGTGAAAGATAACAACGTTGAACGTCGCCTGCACCGTCGCGAGCTGGCATACCTTTCTGCCGATGAGCTGCGTTCGATGTCGGATAAGGCGCTGGGTGCGCTGCGTCTGGCGGTGGCGGATAACGAACACCTGCGCGATGTGCTGCGCATGTCAGAGGATCCGAAACGTCCTGAACGTAAAATTCAGTTCTTCGTTGCGGTTTATCAGCACCTGCGCGAGCGTATTCGTCAGGACATTATCCGTACCGACGATCCGGTCGAAGCCATCGAACAGATGGAAATTGAGCTGGGCCGTCTGACGGAAGAGCTGACCTCCCGCGAGCAGAAGCTGGCGATCAGTTCCCGCAGCGTGGCGAATATCATTCGCAAAACCATTCAGCGCGAGCAGAACCGTATCCGCCAGCTGAACCAGGGGCTGCAGAGCGTCTCGTTTGGTCAGGTCAACAGCGTGCGTCTTAACGTCAACGTGCGTGAAGCCCACGCGACGCTGCTGGAAGTGCTCTCTGAGCAGCACGAGCAGCATCAGGATCTGTTCAACAGCAACCGTCTGACCTTCTCCGAAGCGCTGGCGAAGCTGTATCAGCGCCTGAATCCGCAGATTGATATGGGCCAGCGTACGCCGCAAACCATCGGTGAAGAGTTGCTGGACTATCGTAACTACCTGGAAATGGAAGTTGAGGTAAACCGTGGTTCAGACGGCTGGCTGCGTGCGGAATCCGGAGCGCTGTCGACCGGTGAAGCCATTGGTACCGGGATGTCGATTCTGGTGATGGTGGTGCAGAGTTGGGAAGATGAAGCGCGCCGCCTGCGCGGGAAAGACATCTCCCCATGCCGACTGCTGTTCCTCGATGAAGCGGCGCGTCTTGATGCCCGCTCGATTGCCACGCTGTTTGAGCTTTGCGAACGTCTCGATATGCAGCTCATCATTGCGGCACCGGAAAACATCAGCCCTGAAAAAGGCACCACCTATAAGCTGGTGCGTAAAGTGTTCCAGAACAGCGAACACGTGCACGTTGTCGGGCTGCGTGGCTTTGCGCCGCAGCCGCCGGAATCATTGCCGGAAACCACGGCGGACGCTTCCTGAGGCGTTTTGTTACAAAGAGCGGCGCAGAAGCGCCGCTTTTTTTATTCTCTTAACTTGTGTTCAGGGCTGCGTTATCTTTAAACTTCTTTACATAAGGTAAGGCAACAGAGTTGTCGTCTACCTATAATAAAAGAAAGCCCCACCGTGATGGGCATGTCGTGAAAACAGGGGGCAAGGGATGTTGCTAAAGAAAGAATGTGGTCGTCAGCTGTCAGCGCTGAGTTTATGTCTGGCAGTGATGTTTGCTCCACTGTTAACCGCCCAGGCCGACGAGCCTGAAATTGTGCCGACTGACAGCACCGCAACGACAGGCGCGCAGCCGACGTCATTGTCTCAGCCGCTGGAACAGTCTACGGCAACGGCCATCATGGCCGGGATTAAGCCGCTGCCGGAAGGCATCGACGTTGAATCGCTCAGCCAGCAGCTCCAGACAGGCCTGCCTTCAGGCTACACGCCTGCCTATATCAATCAGCTCACGCTGCTTTATGCTGCCCGCGATATGAAACCCATGTGGGAAAATCGTGAAGCCGTGCGCGCCTTCCAGCAACAGCTGGCGGAAGTGGCGATTGCGGGATTCCAGCCGCAGTTTACGAAGTGGGTTGAGCTGTTAACCGATCCTGCCGTCACCGGTCAGGCGCGGGACGTGGTCCTTTCCGATGCCATGATGGGCTACCTGCAGTTTGTGGCGGGTATTCCGGTCAATGGCAACCGCTGGCTGTACAGCGATAGGCCCTATAAGCTGGCGACGCCAGCCCTGTCGGTGATTAACCAGTGGCAATTAGCGCTGGATAACGGCGACCTGCCGCGCTTCATTGCCAGCCTCGCGCCGGCGCATCCACAGTATGCCACGATGCACCAGTCGCTCCTCGCGCTGGTGGGGGACTCGCGTCCATGGCCGCAAATGCGGGGGACCGCAACGCTGCGTCCGGGTCAGTGGAGCAGCGATGTGCCAGCCCTGCGCGAGATCCTTAAACGCTCCGGTATTCTTGATGGCGGGCCGAAGATTGCCCTGCCGGGCGACGATCCGCAAAGCGCGGTGGTCAGCCCGTCAGCGCCCGTAAAAGAGAACAAGGCCACTACCCTGCGCAATAAGCCCGAGGCTTACGATCGTGAGCTGGTCGCCGCGGTTAAACAGTTCCAGGCCGCTCAGGGGCTGGGAGCCGATGGTGTCATTGGATCCTCAACGCGTGACTGGCTTAACGTATCGCCTGCGCAGCGGGCCGGGGTGCTGGCGCTTAATATTCAGCGTTTGCGTTTGCTGCCGGGCACGCTGTCTACCGGCATTATGGTCAATATCCCGGCCTATTCACTGGTTTATTATCAGGATGGTAGCGAGAAGCTGGCCTCGCGCGTGATTGTCGGGCGTCCGGATCGCAAAACGCCGATGATGAGCAGCGCGTTAAATAACGTGGTAGTTAACCCGCCGTGGAACGTGCCGCCGACGCTGGCGCGTAAGGACATTCTGCCTAAGGTCTGGAACGATCCGGGTTATCTGGAACGTCACGGCTATACGGTGATGCGCGGTTGGAACAGTAAAGAGGCGATCGATCCTTATATGGTCGACTGGTCGACAATCACGGCGTCCAATCTGCCGTTCCGCTTCCAGCAGGCTCCCGGGGCGCATAACTCGCTGGGGCGCTACAAATTCAACATGCCAAGTTCAGATGCTATCTATCTGCACGATACGCCGAACCACAATCTGTTCCAGAAAGATACCCGGGCACTGAGTTCAGGCTGCGTGCGCGTGAATAAAGCCTCGGAGCTGGCCAACATGCTGCTGCAGGATGCGGGCTGGAACGATACGCGTATTTCTGACGCCCTGAAGCAGGGTGATACGCGCTACGTGAATATTCGCCACAACATTCCGGTTAATCTTTATTATCTGACAGCGTTTGTGGGTGAAGACGGTCGCACGCAGTACCGTACAGATATTTACAATTATGATCTCACCGCGCGATCCGGCGCACAAATTTTGCCAAAAGCGGAACAATTAATCAGGTAAATGAAGTAGTTCGGGAAAAATGATTGTCGTAAGTTATGGTGAATCGGGGCCAATATCGCTGTAAGCCGCGTATTCACTGGGGTTGGGCGCCTTGACGTACTCTGTTTTGCCAGTTAAGGTGCCCTTCGTGCGCTAAGCATATTACGATTTCCTTGACCTGTAGACCTGATTATCATGGACAAATTTGACGCTAATCGCCGCAAGCTGCTGGCGTTAGGTGGTGTTGCGCTTGGCGCAGCGGCCATCTTACCGACGCCAGCATTTGCCACCCTCTCGACACCTCGTCCGCGCGTTTTAACGCTCAGCAATCTTCACACCGGTGAGTCGCTAAAAGCGGAGTTTTTCGATGGCAGAGGCTATATTCAGGATGAATTAGCAAGACTCAACCATTTTTTCCGTGATTTCCGCGCGAATAAAGTAAAAGCCATCGACCCAGGACTGTTTGATCAGCTTTTCCGCCTTCAGGGCCTGCTGGGCACCAGCAAGCCAGTGCAGCTTATTTCTGGTTATCGCTCAATTGATACCAACAATGAACTGCGCGCCCATAGCCGTGGGGTAGCGAAAAAAAGCTACCACACGAAGGGACAGGCAATGGATTTCCACATTGAAGGCGTTTCGTTAGCCAATATTCGCAAAGCCGCGTTATCTATGCGCGCGGGTGGTGTAGGATATTACCCACGTAGCAACTTTGTGCATATTGATACCGGGCCGGTTCGGCACTGGTAATAACGAAACACAGGAGCAGTATGAACTATCGTATTATTCCGGTTACCGCGTTCTCCCAGAACTGTTCATTAATCTGGTGCGAGCAAACCAAACTGGCCGCGCTTGTCGATCCCGGCGGTGACGCTGAGAAAATCAAGCAGGACGTTGCCGACAGCGGCGTGACGCTGATGCAGATTTTACTGACGCATGGTCACCTCGACCACGTAGGCGCAGCGGCTGAACTGGCTAAACACTACGGTGTGCCGATTATTGGCCCGGAAAAAGAAGATGAGTTCTGGCTGCAGGGGTTACCCGCCCAAAGCCGCATGTTTGGCCTTGATGAGTGTCTGCCATTGACGCCCGATCGCTGGCTGAACGAAGGAGAGCGCGTTAACGTAGGGAATGTGACTTTACAGGTGTTGCATTGTCCTGGGCATACGCCAGGCCATATCGTCTTCTTTGACGACCAGTCCCGTCTGCTGATTTCCGGCGATGTGATTTTCAAAGGGGGCGTAGGACGCAGCGATTTTCCGCGCGGCGATCACGGGCAGCTGATTCAGTCGATCAAACAGAAGTTATTGCCGCTGGGTGATGACGTAACGTTTATCCCTGGACACGGTCCGATATCGACGCTGGGCTATGAACGGCTCCATAACCCGTTCCTTCAGGATGAAATGCCTGTCTGGTAACCAGCATAAAAAAAGCCTGCTTAACGCAGGCTTTTTTGTGGGCGCAAATTACAGGACGGCGACAATCGCTTCGCACAGTGGCGCCATGTTGTCAGGGGTCATGCCTGCAACGTTTACGCGGCCAGAGGCTACGGCGTATACGCCAAACTCTTCACGCAGACGCAGAACCTGCTCTTTGGTCAGGCCGCTGAACGAGAACATACCGTTCTGTTTGATAATGAAGCTGAAGTCGCGGTCAGCGCCTTTCTCAGCCAGGGTGTTCACAAACAGCAGGCGCATGCGCTGGATACGCTGACGCATATCGTTCAGCTCTTGTTCCCAAATCGCGCGCAGCGCATCGTTGCTCAGAATGGTCGCAACAACAGACGCACCGTGTGCCGGCGGGTTAGAGTAGTTAGCGCGGATAACGGACTTCATCTGGCTGAAAGCGCGATCGGCGGTCTCATCGTTAGCCGCAACCAGCGTACAGGCGCCTACACGCTCATTGTACAGACCAAAGTTCTTGGAGTAGGAGCTTGCAACGATCAGCTCCTGATGCACGGCTGCGAACGCGCGCAGGCCTTCGGCATCTTCTTCCAAACCGCGGGCGAAGCCCTGGTAGGCAAAGTCAAACAGCGGCAGCCAGCCTTTCTCAACGGACAGCTTCGCCAGGTGTTCCCACTGCTCAAGCGTTGGATCGATACCGGTTGGGTTGTGGCAGCAGCCGTGGAACAGCACCACGTCACCCGCCTGCGCTTCGCTCAGGCTTGAGAGCAGGCCGTCAAAGTCGAGAGCGTGGTTTGCCGCATCGTAGTAAGCATATTCGCGCACTTCCAGGCCCGCAGAGTTAAAGACGCTCTTGTGGTTCGGCCAGCTTGGATTGCTCACCCATACGCGCTTCACAGAGGTGTTTTTCGCAAGGAAATCCGCCGCCACGCGCAGCGCGCCGGTACCGCCAGGGGTCTGTGCTGTGCGGGCACGTTTGTCACTCACAATTGCGCTGCCTTTACCGAACAGCAGCTCCTGGGTGCAGCGACCAAATTCAGGGATACCATCAATACCGAGGTAGTTTTTGGTGGTTTCATTTTCCAGCAGATACTGCTCAGCTTTCTTAACGCTGGTCAGTACCGGAGTTTTGCCGGTTTCATCTTTATATACACCAATACCCAGGTTGATTTTGCCAGGGCGGTCGTCGGCACGAAACAGATCGGCCAGGCCCAGAATAGGGTCGGCAGGAGCGGCGGTAATGTTCTCAAACATGACGAAGTTCCATTGTGATTACAGAAGTGAAATCCGCTATCAGGTTAACGGTAGATTTACAAAATGCCAACCGTTTGCGACGAAAAGCGTGCGGCTTTTCAAAAGTCGCCATTATTTTCTGTCAGGCATAAAAAAACAGGGCCGAAGCCCTGTTCATTATGCATATAACAAAGTGGTGTTCTGATTAGAACTGGTAGGTTACACCCACAGCAGCCATATCGTCGTTGCCGTTCAGACCGCCAACTGCTTTCGCGTAGTCGGTGTCTTTATCCAGCAGGTTGATGTAGTAGTCAGCCCACACGTTGAAGTTTTTGTTGAAGTAGTAAGTGGTACCAACCTGGATGAATTTAGCCAGGTCTGCATCGCCACCGCTGAAGCCGCCGACGGCAGCCAGGTCTTTACCTTTGGTCTGCACGTAGGAGATTGCTGGACGCAGGCCGAAGTCGAACTGGTACTGAGCAACCACTTCGAAGTTCTGAGTTTTGTTAGCAAAACCTGCATCACCGCTAGAACCGGTACGGGTGGTGTTACGGGTTTCTGCATAGGTAGTTGCCAGGTAGAGGTTGTTAGCGTCGTATTTCAGACCCACGCCCCATGCTTCAGCTTTATCACCCTGGCCATCAGCTTTCTGGTTCAGAGTACGGTTAGCGTTGCTGTAAGATGCGATTGCACCGAAGCCTTCGCCGAAGTCGTAACCCAGTGAGTAACCTACGCCGTCACCGTTAGAGGTTTTAACGTCAGCACGGTCATTTTTACCCTGGTACTGTACGCCCAGGCTCAGACCGTCAACCAGACCGAAGAAATCGCTGTTACGGTAGGTCAGCAGGCCGGTGCTGCGGCTGGTCATAAAGTTATCAACGTAGTTACCGCCCCAGGTCATACCGGAGAAGGACGGCGCCATATCGGTGTATGACTCAACGTCGTATACGATACCGTAGTTACGACCGTAGTCGATGCTGCCAGCGTCGCCCGCTTTCAGACCAGCAAAGGCCAGACGGTTTTTGTTAGACTGAGCGGTGTTCTCAGCCTGGTTAGCCATGAAGCGGTATTCCCACTGGCCGTAACCGGTCAGCTGGTCGTTGATCTGAGTTTCGCCTTTGAAACCGATCTGCGCGTAGGTAGCGTCGTTATTGTTAGTGTCATCGCCGGAGGTCACGAAATCGTGCTCGGCGTTAACTTTACCGTAGAAGTCCAGTTTGTTGCCGTTCTTGTTATAGATTTCTGCAGCGTTAGCTGCACCGGCTACCAGCAGGGCAGGGATTACCACTGCCAGAATATTGCGCTTCATCATTATTTATTACCCTCATTGGTTTTTTTATGACACTCGCCACTGCCGTCAATAAATTCTGTCAATAAATATTTCCGGAACTATTGATGAGAGTTTGGTGTCTTTATGTATCTGACAGGCATCTTTCCATTCACCGAAGCGTTTCGCTAGCCTGAAAGTGCTACAATTCTCAAGATTGAGTTACAGAAAGAAAATATGTGTAACTAAATGTGTATTTTTGGGAACTTTGTGAACCATCTCAAATTTCAGAACCCCCTGGCGAATTAAGCATCGGTTTGTTTCCTATATATATGAATTCCTTATGTTTAATTTGGATAAAGGCAATTCCTATAAACGAATGTTAAACGACTCGTTTTTTCTTATGACCCTAAAAAGACTTCTGGATGGCTGAAAAATTGGTTGAAATTTGTGCTATTACTTCAGAATGTAATAATCGCAATAAGAATGAGGTTAATTTTTTGTGGCTTGATATTTCGCGGAAACAAAACGTAACAGGTAGCGGTTGTGACGGGGTAGTGGTTTAAAAACGCTGACTTTACGCTGACAAAAACTGACAGGGCAGAATAAAATAATGGCCAGCAAATGCTGGCCATTGTCTGTTGCGTTGCTTAGAAGCTGGCGTTGCGTGGTGTACGCGGGAACGGAATTACGTCACGCACGTTCTGAACACCAGTAACGTAGGCGATCAGACGCTCGAAGCCCAGACCGAACCCAGCGTGCGGAACGGTGCCATAACGGCGCAGGTCGCGATACCAGCTGTAGTCCGCAGGGTTGAGCCCCATCTCTGCCATGCGCGCGTCAAGCACGTCCAGACGCTCTTCACGCTGAGAACCACCAATGATTTCACCGATGCCCGGCGCCAGTACGTCCATCGCTGCCACGGTTTTCCCGTCTTCGTTAAGGCGCATATAGAAGGCCTTAATGTCTTTCGGGTAGTTTTTAACGACAACCGGCGCTTTGAAATGTTTCTCGGCGAGATAGCGTTCGTGCTCAGACGCCAGATCGACGCCCCAGTAAACCGGGTTCTCAAACTTCTCACCGCATTTCTCAAGGATCGCTACCGCGTCGGTATAGTCCACCTGCGCAAAGTCGGCAGAGACGAAACGCTCCAGACGCGCTACAGCATCGCTGTCTACGCGTTCGGCGAAGAACTTCATGTCGTCAGGTCGCTCTTCCAGCACCGCTTTGAAGACGTACTTCAGCATCGCTTCTGCGAGACCTGCAATGTCATTCAGATCGGCAAACGCCACTTCCGGCTCCAGCATCCAGAACTCCGCCAGGTGGCGGCTGGTGTTGGAGTTTTCGGCGCGGAAGGTTGGGCCGAAGGTATAGATCTTAGACAGCGCACAGGCGTAGGTTTCGCCGTTGAGCTGGCCGGATACCGTCAGGAAGGCTTCTTTACCAAAGAAGTCTTTGTCGTAGTCGACTTTACCTTCCGGCGTGCGCGGCAGGTTTTCCATGTCCAGCGTCGAGACGCGGAACATTTCGCCTGCGCCTTCCGTATCGGACGCGGTGATCAGCGGGGTAGACACCCAGAAATATCCCTGCTCATCGAAGAAGCGATGCAGCGCCTGGGCCAGCGTATGACGCACGCGAGCCACCGCACCAATCAGGTTGGTACGCGGACGCAGGTGTGCGACTTCACGCAGGTATTCAATGCTGTGACGTTTTGCCGCCATCGGGTAGGTGTCCGGATCTTCAACCCAGCCAGTCACTTCAATGGCAGAGGCCTGGATCTCGAAACTCTGGCCCTGGCCCGGGGATGCCACAACCACACCGGTGACGATAACGGAACAACCCGTTGTCAGGCGCAGAACGTCATCATTGTAATTGGGCAGAGAATTATTAATGACGGCCTGTACAGGATCAAAGCAGGAACCGTCATAGACGGCAAGGAAGGAGATGCCAGCTTTAGAATCTCGGCGAGTACGCACCCATCCGCGCACGGTGACCTCCTGGTCAACGGCGACACGGCCCTGGAGTACGTCGGCTACAGGCACAACGCTCATAATATTCTCTCTGTTAATAGTCGGAAAAAATAAACACTTGTCCACCCCAAGACGGGGGGATATCTATGTTACCTGCCAACCGCTATCAGACAAGTAAATTTCGCAGTCAAAAGAGAAGAATTGAGAAATAAATAAGGGAAGGGAGCCCTGAAGGCTCCCGTAAGCGCTTAACTGGCTTTTTTGATCTGGGGGAGATCGAACGCTTTGCGCAATGCGCGAACAAACGCTTTGTCATGGCAGATGGTTTTACCCGGGCTGTCGGAGAGCTTAGCCACCGGCTTGCCGTTACATTCCACCAGCTTTATCACGATATTCAGAGGTTTTACCTGAGGAATGTCGCAGGTCAACCGGGTACCGATCCCGAAGCCCAGGTTAATTCTGGCATTGAAATGACGATACAGTTCGACGGCTTTTGCCAGGTCGAGATTATCGGAGAAGACCAGCACCTTGCTCATCGGGTCAATGCCGAGTTTTTGGTAATGAGCAATCGCCTTTTCGCCCCATTCAACCGGATCCCCTGAGTCGTGGCGTAACCCCTGGTAACGCTCAGCGAACTCGGGACCAAAGTCGCGCAGGAAGGCATCCATCGTAATACAGTCGGTCAGGGCGATCCCGAGTTGATTCGGGTACTCTTCAAGCCACGCAGCCAGCGCCGCACGCTGGCTGTTAGCCAGGTCCGGGCTAATTTGCTGATGCGCCTGGAACCACTCGTGCGCCTGAGTGCCCATTGGCGTCAGGTTGAGGCGACGCGCCAAATCGTAGTTGCTGGTACCCACGAACCACGGCTCCTGCTGCAGACGTTCAACGATAGCCTGCTGAACCTCGCGAGAGAAGCGGCGACGGGTACCGAAATCCATCAGGCGGAAGCGGGACATATCCAGCCCTTCGGTCAGCGTTGAGAATGCCTCAAGTTTGTTCTCCAGCGAGGCGACCGCCTGTTCGACGCCCGTTTCAGGCGAACGGTAGCGGTGAGCCAGCTCGCTGATGACGGCCAGAAGCGGCACTTCCCACATGATCACTTCCCGCCACGGACCTTCAAGACGAATATCCAGCTTGCCGTTCTCGTTGGTCACGGTGACCTGTTCAGGCTTATAGCGGAAGTCGCGCAGCCAGTTCAGATAGTCCGCTTTAAAGAAAGGCAGGCCAGAAAGCCACTGATATTCGTCATCGGTGAGCGCCAGATGCTGCATCGCATCGACCTGTTCACGAATGGAGTCTGCGTAGATACCGAGCAAGTCGTCACCACGGCAGCGGAATTCCGCCGCGACGTGAACGTCATAGTAATGGTGGAAAACGGCTTGCTGCATATGCAGTTTATACGCGTCGGTATCCAGCAACGTATGCAGAACCGGAGAAGCGAATTGAGTCATAGGTGCGCTGTAGCATCCTCTCACGGGAGCGTTTAGTACAATAAACAACTCCGGAGTATACCTTGTTTAGTGATTTATTGAACCCCGATCACAACATAAGCACACTTTATGGTCGAGAGCATTTCGTGCCCCGTGTTATACAAATGTAGCGAAAAAGGTGTTTAAGCCTGAAAAGATGAACATTCTGCATAGCGCGTTTTACGCAACAGGAATATATTGAAACGTTACTCGACAAACGATGCATAAGGTTTTCTATGACACAACAGCCACAAGCCAAATACCGCCACGACTACCGTGCGCCGGAATACCTGATTAGCGATATCGACCTGACTTTTGACCTGGATGCCACAAAAACCGTTGTGACGGCGGTAAGCCAGGTGACGCGCCACAGCGCGACTGCCGTACCGCTGCGTCTGGATGGCGAAGACCTGACGCTGGTCTCCCTGCACATTAACGATGAAGCCTGGTCAGATTATAAAGAAGAAGGCAACCAGCTGGTCATCGACAACCTGCCGGAACGCTTTACGCTGCGCATCGTGAATGAAATCAGCCCTGCCGCCAACACGGCGCTGGAAGGGCTCTACCAGTCAGGCGTGGCCCTGTGTACCCAGTGTGAAGCCGAAGGTTTCCGCCACATTACCTGGTACCTGGACCGCCCGGACGTGCTGGCGCGCTTTACCACCAAAATCATTGCCGATAAAACCCTCTATCCGTTCCTGCTCTCCAACGGTAACCGCGTGGGTGAGGGCGAGCTGGAAAATGGCCGTCACTGGGTGCAGTGGCAGGATCCGTTCCCGAAACCGTGCTACCTGTTTGCGCTGGTGGCGGGTGATTTCGACGTGCTGCGCGATACCTTCAAAACCCGCTCTGGCCGCGAAGTGGCGCTGGAGCTGTTCGTTGACCGCGGCAACCTTGACCGCGCGCCGTGGGCGATGACTTCACTCATTAACTCCATGAAGTGGGATGAAGAGCGTTTCGGCCTCGAATACGATCTCGACATCTATATGATCGTCGCCGTCGACTTCTTCAACATGGGCGCGATGGAGAATAAAGGCCTTAACATCTTTAACTCCAAGTACGTGCTGGCGCGTACAGATACCGCCACCGATAAAGACTACCTCGATATCGAACGCGTTATCGGCCACGAGTATTTCCATAACTGGACCGGTAACCGCGTCACCTGCCGCGACTGGTTCCAGCTGAGCCTGAAAGAGGGGCTGACCGTCTTCCGCGATCAGGAGTTCAGCTCCGATCTGGGCTCGCGGGCGGTCAACCGCATCAACAACGTGCGCACCATGCGCGGCCTGCAGTTTGCGGAAGATGCCAGCCCAATGGCGCACCCGATCCGTCCGGATAAAGTCATTGAAATGAATAACTTTTACACCCTGACGGTGTACGAGAAGGGCGCTGAAATTATCCGCATGATCCACACCCTGCTGGGTGAAGAGAATTTCCAGAAAGGGATGCAGCTTTACTTCGAACGTCACGACGGCAGCGCGGCTACCTGCGACGACTTCGTGCAGGCGATGGAGGACGCGTCCAACGTTGATCTTTCTCACTTCCGTCGCTGGTACAGCCAGGCCGGGACCCCGATTGTCACCGTTAAGGACGACTACAACCCGGAAACCGAGCAGTACACTCTGACCATCAGCCAGCGCACGCCGCCAACCGCCGAGCAGGAAGAAAAATATCCGCTGCACATTCCGTTCAGCATTGAGCTGTACGACAACGAAGGCAACGTCATCCCGCTGCAGAAGGGCGGCCACCCGGTGCACCA
Source organism: Enterobacter cloacae complex sp. P1B (assembly GCF_014982345.1). Taxonomy (NCBI): domain Bacteria; kingdom Pseudomonadati; phylum Pseudomonadota; class Gammaproteobacteria; order Enterobacterales; family Enterobacteriaceae; genus Enterobacter; species Enterobacter cloacae complex sp. P1B. Next base: position 72,005 of record NZ_JADCLF010000004.1, read on the forward strand.
CGTGCTGAACGTGACCCAGGCAGAGCAGACCTTTATCTTCGATAACGTCTACTTCCAGCCGGTGCCTGCGCTGCTGTGCGAGTTCTCCGCGCCGGTGAAGCTGGAGTACAAGTGGAGCGACCAACAACTGACGTTCCTGATGCGTCACGCCCGCAACGATTTCTCCCGCTGGGACGCGGCGCAGAGCCTGCTGGCAACCTACATCAAGCTTAACGTGAACCGTTACCAGCAGGGCCAGCCGCTGACGCTGCCGGTGCATGTGGCAGACGCGTTCCGCGCCATCCTGCTGGATGAGAAGATTGACCCGGCGCTGGCGGCTGAAATTCTGACGCTGCCGTCCGCGACTGAAATTGCGGAGTTGTTCGACATCATCGACCCGATTGCCATCGTGGCGGTGCGCGAAGCGCTGACCCGCACGCTGGCGACCGAACTGGCGGATGAATTCCTGGCGCTCTACAACGCTAACAAGCTTGACGCGTATCGCGTGGAGCATGCGGATATCGGCAAGCGTACCCTGCGCAATACCTGCCTGCGCTATCTTGCGTTTGGTGAGGCCGAACTGGCGAACACGCTGGTGAGCAAGCAGTATCACGAAGCGGATAACATGACTGATGCGCTCGCGGCCCTGGCAGCAAGCGTTGCCGCTGAACTGCCGTGCCGCGATGCGCTGATGCAGGAGTATGACGACAAGTGGCACCAGGATGGTCTGGTGATGGACAAGTGGTTTATTCTGCAGGCGACCAGCCCGGCGGCCGATGCGCTTAGTAAGGTTCGCAGCCTGCTGAAGCACCGTTCGTTCACCATGAGCAACCCGAACCGCGTTCGCTCGCTGATTGGCGCATTTGCCAGCAGTAACCCGGCCGCGTTCCACGCCGAAGACGGCAGCGGATACCAGTTTATGGTGGAAATGCTGACCGAGCTGAACAGCCGTAACCCGCAGGTGGCGTCGCGTCTGATAGAGCCGCTGATCCGTCTGAAACGCTACGATGAGAAGCGTCAGGCGAAGATGCGCGCCGCGCTTGAGCAGCTGAAAGGGCTGGAAAATCTGTCTGGCGATCTGTACGAGAAGATTGCTAAGGCGCTGGCCTGATGTAAAAAAGCCCGGTGGCGCTACGCTAACCGGGCCTACGTGGGTGCGCGGGGCATCGGTTTTCTCCCTCTCCCTGTGGGAGAGGGCCGGGGTGAGGGCATCAGGCATTGGCCTTTATCCGCTGAATCTCCGCTTCCCCACGTTTCATCACCCGATTCAGCACTTCGGCTTCCAGCTCCGCCAGTCTCGCCGAGCCCACGCGACGAGGCCGCGGGATGTCCACCGTCAGATCCAAACCGATTTTCCCGTCTTCTATAAGCAATACCCGGTCCGCCATCGCCACGGCTTCGCTGACGTCATGCGTCACCAGCAGTACCGTAAAGCCGTGCGCCTGCCAGAGGGATTCAATAAGATCCTGCATTTCTATCCGCGTCAGGGCATCAAGAGCGCCGAGCGGCTCATCAAGCAGCAGCAGGCCGGGACGGTGAATCAACGCTCGCGCCAGCGCCACGCGCTGCTTCTGGCCGCCCGACAGCGCCGCAGGCCATTCACCTGCACGGTTTTCCAGCCCGACGGCGGCCAGCGCCTGACGGGCCTCATCCCGCCAGTTGCCTTTGAGCCCCAGCCCGACGTTATCAATCACCGTTTTCCACGGCAGAAGGCGCGCATCCTGAAACATCATGCGCGTATCGTCCTGAATATTGGCCAGCGGCGTGGTTCCTGCCAGAATCTCTCCTCCGTTGGGGGCTTCCAGCCCGGCTAAAAGACGCAGGAGCGTGCTTTTTCCGCCGCCGCTGCGCCCGACTACAGCCACAAACTGGCCGGCGGGAATGTGCAGATCCAGCCCGTTAAGAATGGTGTTTTCGCCGTAGCGTTTGGTTACGCCGTTCAGCAGCAGCGGCGTGCCCTGATTTAGTCGTGCGGTATTCATGCTTTCGCCTCCTGAAGGGTATAGGCCGGGTTCCAGCGCAGCCAGCTGCGCTCCAGCCACTGTGCGCTGACGTCGGCGAGTTTGCCGAGCAGTGCATACAGAATGATGGCGACCACCACCACGTCCGTTTGCAGGAATTCGCGGGCGTTCATCGCCAGGTAGCCAATACCGGAGTTGGCTGAGATGGTTTCCGCCACAATCAGCGTCAGCCACATCAGGCCGAGCGCAAAGCGCACCCCGACCATAATGGAGGGCAGGGCGCCCGGCAGAATCACGTGAGCAAAGAGGGAAAAACCCGATAAGCCGTAGCTGCGCGCCATCTCCACCAGACCGCGATCGATATTGCGGATGCCGTGCCAGGTGTTGATGTATATCGGGAACAGCGTGCCCAGCGCCACGAGGAAGATTTTGGCGCTCTCATCGATCCCAAACCACAAAATGACCAGCGGGATCAGCGCCAGATGCGGCACGTTGCGCAGCATCTGGATGGAGGTATCCAGCAGCCTTTCCCCCCAGCGTGAAAGGCCGCTGATCAGACCCAGCACCAGACCGATGCTGCCGCCGATGGAAAACCCAATCACCGCGCGCCAGGAGCTGATCGCCAGATGTTGCCACAGCTCTCCGCTGACGCTCAGCGACCAGAACGCTTCGATAACGCCCTCCGGAGAGGGCAAAATGCGGCTCGACAGCCAGCCGGTGGTCGACGCAAGCTGCCAGAGCGCCACGATGCCAACGGGCAAAAACCACGGGGCGGCGCGCAGCAGCCATTTTTGTGAGGTGGCAGACATGGTCACTCCTTAGCTCTGTGCGGCTTTGCGCGGAATAAACTCGTTTGCCACGGCTTCGCCCTGCAGCTGGAGCCGCTGCGGCTGCGGAATTTCCGGAACGGCGACATCCAGATGCGGGAATAACAGCTCGCCCACCCTGTAGGCCTCTTCCAGGTGCGGATAGCCGGAGAGAATAAAGCTGTCGATGCCCAGGTCAGCGTATTCATTAATACGTGCAGCCACGGTTGGCCCGTCGCCGACCAGCGCCGTGCCCGCGCCGCCGCGTACCAGACCCACGCCCGCCCACAGGTTCGGGCTGATTTCCAGATTCTCGCGCTTGCCGTTGTGCAGAGAGGCCATGCGGTGCTGCCCGACGGAGTCGGTTTTGGCAAACGCAGCCTGCGCCTTCGCAATGGTCTCATCGTCCAGATGGGAGATCAGACGGTCTGCCGCCTGCCAGGCTTCTTCATTGGTTTCGCGCACAATCACGTGCAGGCGAATCCCGAAGCGCACCTTGCGGCCATGGGAGGCGGCTTTGGCGCGGACCTGGGCAATTTTCTCTTTCACCAGCTCGGGCGGCTCGCCCCAGGTCAGATAGAGATCGACCTGCTCGGCGGCCAGATCCTGGGCCACATCCGACGATCCGCCAAAATAGAGCGGAGGGCGCGGCTGCTGCACCGGCGGGAAGTAGAGCTTCGCGTCGCGAACGTGAATATGCTTACCTTCAAAGGTGACGGTTTCGCCTTCCAGCAGGCGTCGCCAGACGCGGGTAAATTCGGCGGAGGCTTCATAGCGCTCGGTATGGTCGAGGAACACGCCGTCACCCGCCAGCTCCTGCGGATCGCTGCCCGTCACCAGGTTAAACAGAGCGCGGCCGTTGGAGAGCCTGTCAAGCGTTGCTGCCTGACGCGCCGCCACGGTGGGTGAAACGACGCTCGGACGCAATGCAACCAGGAATTTAAGGCGCTGGGTGACCGGGATCATCGACGCGGCCACCAGCCAGGCATCCTCGCACGAGCGTCCGGTCGGGATCAGCACGCCGGTAAAACCGATTCGGTCCGCCGCCTGGGCAATCTGCTGAAGATAGCCATGGTCAACCGGGCGCGAGCCCTCTTCTGTACCAAGATAGTGTCCATCACCGTGGGTGGGTAAAAACCAGAAAAGATTCAGACTCATGATTTAGCTCCTTCTTTGCCAGCGGGCTGCCAGATGCGTTCGCGAATATCGACCTGTTTTGGTACCAGGCGGTTTTGATAGAAGAGGTCAGCAGTCTGTTGCTGAAGCGCGGCGACGTGTGCGTCGACAGGCGCAATGGTGGTGGGCGGACGGTGACTGAGGTAGCTCGCGATCACCGGCTCAGGTAAGCCCATGGTTTTTGCCAGCAGGGCGATGCTCGCCTGACGCTGGCTCTGGGTCAGGGCATCTGCCTGCGTAAAGGTATCCAGTACGCCCTGAATAAACGCGCCGTTTTTTTCGGCGTAAGGGCGTGAGGCGAGGTAGAACGAACCGGTTTGCTTCAGCGTGGTACCGTCTTTCAGCACCCGTACGCCACCCTGCAGTAATGCCGCGGAGTAGTACGGATCCCAGATAGCCCAGGCATCAACGTTCTTCTGCTGGAACGCGGCGCGCGCGTCGGCGGGCGTCAGGTAAACGGGCTGAATGTCGGTGAACTTGAGCCCGGCTTCCTGTAAGGCGCGCAGCAGCAGGTTGTGCGAGCTGGAACCTTTCTGGAAAGCGACCTTACGCCCTTTAAGGTCGGAGACGCTTTTAATGTCACTGTTTTCAGGTACCAGGATGACTTCGGCTTTCGGCTTAGCGGGTTCTACACCGACGTATACCAGGTCTGCCCCGGCAGCCTGAGCGAAAATAGGCGGGATGTCGCCCGTACTGCCCAGATCGATACTGCCGACGTTCAGGGCTTCAAGCATCTGCGGCCCTGCCGGGAACTCCACCCATGAGAATTTGGTGTCCGGGAAGCGTTTTTCCAGCAGCTGGTGGCTTTTTGCCAGCACCATACTGACGCTGCCTTTTTGGTAGCCAATCCGTAAACTGTCCGGTGCGGTTTCTGCGGCATGTGCCAGCGCGGTAAACGCCATCAGGCCAGCCAGTCCGAGGCGGGTTAAGGTTTTAAACATGTGCGACTCCCTGCAGCGGATTAAAAGAAGGAACCTGGATATCCCGGCGATGCAGCGCGTGCCAGAAAGTTTCCAGCGAGGCATCAAGGCGCGTTTGCAGATTCGGCGTGAAGTGCGGCTTATGCTGGTAGTCAATGACCTGCGAATCATCCGCGAAAACGCCGTGAAGGATCTCCTGCGCCTTCAGGGCGTTCAGCACCGGCTTCAGGGCGTAATCTACCGCCAGTAAATGGGCCACCGTGCCGCCCGTTGCCAGCGGCAGAACTACTTTGCCGTCCAGTGCGCGCTCGGGGAGAAGATCGAGCAGCGTTTTCAGCGCGCCCGAAAAAGAGGCTTTATAAATCGGGGTCGCAACGATGAGGCCGTCCGCTTCCTTGAGCTGCTCAGTGAGGGTTTTCAGCGCGGGGCTGTCGAAGCGGGCATACAGCAAATCTTCAGGTTCGAAGTTATGCAGATTCCAGTGGCACACTTCCACGTCCAGGGCATTGAGCTTGTCGCGGGCATATTCCAGCAGGGCGCTGGAACGCGAAGGGAATCGTGGACTTCCGGCCAGGGTAATAACGCGCATACTTCCTCCTTATAACTAATTGTTTGCTTTTGTCTAACATTCATAACAATTTTCAGGAGTGTGACACCGCGCGGTTATTCCACTAAATGATTTATCCGCAATTAAACTGCGAAAAACTGCATAAGAAAGAGAGTGGGAGGTAAACGATTGCGTTTTACGCCGATTTTTTTGCCGCAGGTCAATTCCCTTTCGTGACGGGATCGCCCATAATCCCCTCCCGGTTTGCACACCGGGAATCCAGGAGAGTTCATGTACTACCCCTTCGTTCGTAAAGCCCTTTTCCAGCTCGACCCCGAGCGCGCTCATGAATTTACATTCCAGCAATTACGTCGTATTACAGGAACGCCTCTGGCGGCCCTGGTGCGTCAAAACGTGCCGGAAAAGCCTGTGCAGTGCATGGGGCTGACCTTTAAAAATCCGCTTGGTCTGGCGGCCGGTCTGGACAAAAATGGCGAGTGCATTGATGCCCTGGGCGCGATGGGCTTTGGCTCCATCGAAATTGGTACCGTCACGCCGCGCCCGCAGCCGGGAAATGACAAGCCGCGCCTGTTCCGCCTGGTCGAAGCCGAAGGGTTGATCAACCGCATGGGCTTTAATAACCTCGGCGTTGATCATTTGGTAGAGAACGTGAAGAAAGCCCATTTTGATGGGGTGTTAGGCATCAATATTGGCAAGAATAAAGATACGCCGGTTGAGCAGGGTAAAGATGACTACCTGATTTGTATGGAAAAAGTCTACGCCTATGCCGGGTATATCGCGGTGAATATTTCCTCGCCCAATACCCCGGGGCTGCGCTCCTTACAATATGGCGAAGCGCTGGACGATCTTCTGAGTGCCATTAAAAATAAACAAAATGAACTCCAGGCGATCCACCATAAATATGTTCCGGTCGCGGTGAAGATCGCGCCGGATCTTTCTGTCGAAGAATTGATCCAGGTTGCCGACAGTTTGGTTCGCCATAATATTGACGGGGTGATTGCAACGAATACCACGCTCGATCGTTCGCTCGTTCAGGGAATGAAAAACTGTGACGAAGCGGGTGGGTTAAGTGGCCGTCCGGTACAATTAAAAAGCACCGAAATTATTCGCGCGCTGTCTGCGGAATTAAAAGGCCGTTTACCGATTATTGGCGTCGGCGGTATCGACTCGGTGATTGCTGCGCGCGAGAAGATGGCGGCCGGTGCGTCACTGGTGCAAATCTATTCCGGCTTTATTTTTAAAGGCCCGCCTTTGATTAAAGAAATCGTTACGCATATCTAATCTTTTTTCTTAATCAGACAACCAGGGCTTTATTTCCAGCCCTGGTTGTTTTATATTCCGTCACTGTTGCTTATTTAGACATTATCGTCTTTTATTACTAGTGTTATAAACGAAGCGGCGAACAGGACATTTTTAGTACAGGACGTTTGGGGACGGGAGAGACACATGCGAATTAAACCTGACGATAACTGGCGCTGGTATTTTTGCGACGAGCATGACCGTATGATGCTCGATTTAGCCAATGGCATGTTGTTTCGTTCTCGTTTTGCCCGCCGAATGTTAACCCCGGACGCGTTTTCTCCATCGGGCTTTTGCGTTGACGATGCGGCGCTTTATTTCTCCTTTGAAGAAAAATGCCGCGACCTGATGCTCTCTAAAGAGCAGCGTGCCGAACTGGTATTAAATGCGCTGGTGGCTATCCGTTTCCTGAAACCGCAAATGCCGAAAAGCTGGCATTTCCTGCCTCACGGCATGGACTGGACGCCAGCAACGGGCGATGCGGCCAGCGTTAACCTGAGCGATACCGCCGAAGAGGTGAGTTTGTTAGTGGTTGAGCCGGGCGAAAATGCCGCACTCTGTCTGCTGGCGCAGCCCGGCGTGACGATTGCCGGGCGCGTAATGCAGTTAGGTGATGCGATCAAAGTCATGAATGACAGGTTGAAGCCACAGCTGCGCGTCGATGCCTTCAGCCTCGAACAAGCGGTTTAAGCTTCTAGTTGTACCGACGTTTTCGGTACGCAGCTACAGCACAGGATTGTGCCGTCATTTCCAATTGCAGATTTTTTCAGCGCACTCACTTCTCCCTCCAGCAGCTTGATGCGGCAGCATCCGCAAATTCCCGCGCGGCAGGAATACGGTACGCGAATACCGGCTTGCTCCAGCTGCTCCAGTAAAACCTGCTGATTGTTGCCACGAATAACCTTGCCCTGCCAGTGAATATCCACCCCAGTGGCGACATTCGTCTCAACCTCGACCATTTCTTCTTCCTGGCCTGAGCCGTACACTCGCGCCGGCCCGCGGGCGAGAATTTCAACTTCATCGCCTACGCGGATTGCGCCGCTGGATCGCGGGATCAGGTTCTGGCCGAAATCGACATCGCCGTTGTCCTGCGCGGTACGGAACGATTGCAGCGTTTTCAGCGGCTCGCCGGAAGGATGCTTCTGGCCTTTCTCAGGACTTACCGTGGTGAAAATGCAGCGGCTGCAGGGTTTGACGACATCAAAGATGACGCTGCCGATGCGGATGACTTTCCAGGTGTCTTCATCCCAGGCGTCCGCTCCGGTCACGACCAGATTCGGGCGGAACTGTTCCATCTGTACGCTGGCTTTACAGCGATTCTGTAAATCACGCAGAGACGCTTCGTTGGTGAGCAGGAACGGGAAGCCATCCGCGAAGGAGAGGGGAACGGCGTCGTGGCGCTTTACGCGACGCGTCAGTTCCGGCCCAACCCACCGCAGCTGCACGTCGCGGGAGAAGAAGCCGCTCAGCCAGCGGTTAATTTCATCCGGCGCGATGCGCGCGGTAAAATGGTTGCCCCATACTTCCGTTGGCGCGTCGACAGCCGCAAAATCCGCAAAGCGAATCACCGCGCTGGAACCGTCCGGCGCGGTAAGGTGCAAACCGTCGTGAAGCGGGGAAGGGGTAAAGCGAACCATCTGAGGGAACTGGCGTGCGGTGATAAACGTACCGTCAGGCTCGGTGACCATAAAAATACGATCGAAGGCGAACCCGCTCATGTCTGCCAGCGCGTGAGTGACGCCGATGCCGCGCATGGATTTCACCGGATGAATAAAAAGCCTGGATAACGTCGCCACTGCACACTCCCTCGAATGAAAATAAGCCTTCAACTTTATGACATACACGCCATATTAGCTATAATGCGCGACAATTTTCTAAGAGTAAAAGTGACGATATGAATTCTCTGTTTGCCAGTACGGCCCGTGGGCTGGAAGAGCTGTTAAAAACTGAACTGGAAGCCCTGGGCGCGCAAGAGTGCCAGGTGGTTCAGGGTGGTGTCCATTTTGAGGGCGACACGCGGCTTATTTACCAGAGCCTGATGTGGAGCCGTCTGGCGTCGCGCATCATGCTGCCGATGAAGGAATGCAAGGTCTATAGCGACCTGGATCTCTACACCGGCGTACAGATGATCGACTGGACAGAGATCTTCACGCCTAACGCCACCTTCGCGGTGCATTTCAACGGCGTAAACGACGAGATCCGCAACAGCCAGTACGGCGCCCTGCGCGTAAAAGACGCCATTGTGGACTGCTTCACGCGTAAAAATAAGGAACGTCCGAACGTTGATCGCGAAAACCCGGACCTGCGTATCAACGTCTGGCTGAACGGCGACACGGCGAGCATCTCCCTCGATCTGAGCGGCGCGGGTCTGCACCTGCGCGGCTACCGCGATCGCACCGGTATGGCACCGATCAAAGAAACCCTGGCCGCCGCCATCGTGATGCGCTCCGGCTGGCAACCGGGCACGCCGCTGCTCGACCCAATGTGTGGCTCCGGTACGCTGCTGATTGAGGCCGCAATGCTGGCAACCGACCGTGCGCCGGGGCTGCACCGCGGCCACTGGGGCTTCAAAGGCTGGGCGCAGCACGACGAAGCGCTCTGGAAAGAGGTTAAAGACGACGCGCAGACCCGCGCGCGTAAGGGCCTGGCGGAGTATACTTCTCACTTCTACGGTTCGGATAGCGACCCGCGCGTAATTGAACGCGCGCGCAGCAACGCCCGTCGCGCCGGTATCGGCGAGCTGGTCACCTTCGAGGTGAAAGACGTGGCGAACCTGACCAACCCGCTGCCGAAGGGCCCGTACGGGACCGTAATCAGCAACCCGCCATACGGCGAGCGTCTGGACAGCGAGCCTGCGCTGATTGCCCTGCACAGCCTGCTGGGCCGCAATATGAAGGACTACTTCGGCGGCTGGAATCTGTCTCTGTTCAGCGCCTCGCCGGAGCTGCTGAGCTGCCTGCAGCTGCGTGCCGATCGCCAGTTTAAAGCGAAAAACGGCCCGCTGGACTGCGTGCAGAAAAACTATCATCTGGCAGAGAAAGCGGCGGACAGCAAGCCAACCGGCGTGGCAGAGGATTACGCCAACCGCCTGCGCAAAAACCTGAAGAAATTTGAAAAATGGGCGAAGCAGGAAGGGATCGAGTGTTATCGCCTGTACGATGCCGACCTGCCGGAGTACAACGTGGCGGTTGACCGCTATGCGGACTGGGTGGTGATTCAGGAATATGCTCCACCGAAAACCATCGATGCGCAAAAAGCGCGCCAGCGCATGCTGGACGTCATTGCGGCCACCATTGCCGTGCTGGGGATTGCGCCGAACAAGCTGGTGCTGAAAACCCGCGAGCGTCAGAAGGGTAAAAACCAGTACCAGAAGATGGGCGAAAAGGGCGATTTTATCGAAGTGGGCGAATACAACGCTCGCCTGTGGGTGAACCTGACCGACTATCTTGATACCGGCCTGTTCCTCGACCACCGCATCGCCCGCCGCATGCTCGGCCAGATGAGCAAGGGTAAAGATTTCCTCAACCTGTTCTCCTACACCGGGAGCGCCAGCGTGCATGCCGGTCTCGGCGGCGCGCGCAGCACTACCACGGTGGATATGTCCCGCACCTATCTGGAGTGGGCCGAGCGTAACCTGCGTCTGAACGGCTTAACCGGGCGTCAGCATCGCCTGATGCAGGCCGACGTGCTGGGCTGGCTGCGCGATACCGACGAGCAATTCGACCTGATCTTTATCGATCCGCCGACCTTCTCTAACTCCAAGCGCATGGAGGATAGCTTTGACGTTCAACGCGATCACCTGCGCCTGATGACCGACCTGAAGCGCCTGCTGCGCAAAGGCGGCACCATTATGTTCTCGAACAACAAACGCGGCTTCCGTATGGATCATGACGGCCTGGCAGCCCTGGGACTGAAAGCACAAGAAATCAGTCAAAAAACGCTGTCTCAGGACTTCGCCCGTAACCGTCAAATTCATAACTGCTGGTTGATTACCGCGGTCTGAAAGGAAAAATAAATGTCATTAATTAGTATGCACGGCGCGTGGCTCTCTTTCAGCGACTCACCGCTTCTCGATAATGCAGAGCTGCATATCGAAGATAACGAGCGCGTCTGTCTGGTGGGCCGTAACGGCGCGGGTAAATCCACGCTGATGAAAATCCTCAACCGCGAGCAGGGGCTGGATGACGGCCGCATCGTATACGAGCAGGATCTGATCGTCTCCCGCCTCCAGCAGGATCCGCCGCGTCATGTGACCGGCAGCGTGTACGATTTCGTGGCGGAAGGCATCTCCGAGCAGGCGGAGTACCTGAAGCGCTATCACGAGATTTCGCATCTGGTGATGACCGACCCGAGCGACAAGAATCTCAACGAACTGGCGAAAGTACAGGAGATGCTCGATCACCACGGTTTGTGGCAGCTGGAAAACCGCATTAACGAGGTGCTGGCGCAGCTCGGGCTGGAACCCGACATGGAGCTGTCGGCGCTCTCCGGCGGCTGGCTGCGTAAAGCGGCGCTGGGGCGCGCGCTGGTCAGCGGCCCTAAGGTACTGCTGCTGGACGAACCAACCAACCACCTGGATATCGAAGCGATTGACTGGCTGGAAGGGTTCCTGAAAACCTTCAGCGGCACCATCATCTTCATCTCGCACGACCGTTCGTTTATTCGCAATATGGCGACGCGCATTGTTGACCTCGACCGCGGCAAGCTGGTCACCTATCCTGGCGATTACGACACCTATCTGCTGGAGAAAGAAGAAAACCTGCGCGTGGAAGAGCTGCAGAATGCGGAGTTCGACCGCAAGCTGGCGCAGGAGGAAGTCTGGATCCGCCAGGGCATCAAAGCCCGCCGTACCCGTAACGAAGGCCGCGTGCGTGCCCTGAAGGCGATGCGTCGCGAGCGCAGCGAGCGCCGCGAAGTCATGGGCAGCGCCAAAATGCAGGTGGAAGAGGCGTCCCGCTCCGGCAAGATTGTCTTCGAAATGGAAAACGTTAACTACCAGGTTGACGGCAAGGTGCTGGTGAAAGATTTCTCTGCGCAGGTTCAGCGCGGGGACAAAATTGCGCTCATCGGCCCGAACGGCTGCGGCAAAACCACGCTGCTGAAGCTGATGCTGGGCCAGCTGCAGGCCGACAGCGGCCGCATTCACTGTGGCACCAAGCTGGAAGTGGCCTACTTCGACCAGCACCGCGCGGAGCTGGATCCGGACCGCACGGTGATGGACAACCTCGCCGAAGGTAAACAGGAAGTGATGGTAAACGGCAAGCCGCGTCACGTTCTGGGCTACCTGCAGGACTTCCTGTTCCACCCGAAACGCGCCATGACACCGGTGCGCGCGCTGTCCGGCGGGGAGCGTAACCGTCTTCTGCTGGCCCGTCTGTTCCTGAAGCCAAGTAATCTGTTGATCCTCGATGAACCGACGAACGATTTGGATGTCGAAACGCTGGAATTACTCGAAGAGCTGATCGATGGGTATCAGGGAACCGTGATGCTGGTTAGCCACGATCGTCAGTTCGTGGATAACACCGTGACCGAGTGCTGGATCTTCGAAGGTGAAGGGCGAATTGGCCAGTACGTGGGCGGTTATCACGACGCAAAAGGGCAGCAGTCGCAGTCTCTGGCGCAGAAACAGTCGAAGTCCAGAACAAGTTCTGAACCTGCTGTAACAAAAGCAGAAACTGTCAAGAAAACCTCGGCTAAACTAAGCTATAACCTGCAGCGCGAACTGGAGGGGCTACCTCAGCGTCTTGAAGAGCTGGAGGCCGCGCTTGAGGAGCTGCAAGCGCAGGTTGCTGATGCGTCCTTCTTTACCCAATCGCATGACTATACTCAGAAAGTACTGGCTGAAATGTCCGCGGCTGAAAAAGCCCTGGAAGAAGCATTTGAGCGCTGGGAGTACCTTGAGTCTCTGAAAAACGGCGCATAACAGGGATTAAATATGTGTGACCAGCACCATGCCGACAGGCATATATTATGCTCGCAATGCGATATGCTCGTGGCGTTGCCAGAGCTTGGTCACGGACATAAAGCCCAGTGTCCACGCTGTGGCGCGACGTTGACAACCGAGTGGGACGCGCCGCGGCAGCGTCCCACCGCTTACGCGCTGGCAGCACTGTTCATGCTGCTGCTCTCCAATCTCTTCCCCTTCGTCTATATGAAGGTGGGCGGGATGACAAGCCAGGTGGATCTGCTTGAAATCCCGGGCGTGATGTTCTCGGAAGATTACGCCAGCCTCGGCACCTTTTTTCTGCTATTCGTCCAGATAGTCCCGGCGTTTTGCCTGGTCATCATCCTGCTGCTGGTTAACCGCGTCAGGATGCCGTCACCGCTGAAAATCCGGCTCGCGCGCATCCTTTTTCAGCTCAAAAGCTGGGGGATGGCCGAGATCTTTCTCGCAGGGATACTGGTCAGTTTCGTGAAGCTGATGGCGTACGGCGACGTGGGGATAGGCAGCAGCTTTATTCCCTGGTGTCTGTACTGTGTCCTGCAGCTGCGTGCTTTCCAGTGCGTGGACAGGCGCTGGGCCTGGGACGATATCGCCCCGGCACCGACGCTCGCGCAGACGGTGAAGGTCGGCGTGCCGGGTATCCGCCAGGGGCTGCGTTCTTGTCCGTGCTGTACCGCCGTGCTGCCCGCCGATCTTGAGGTTTGTCCGCGCTGCGAAACGAAGGGCCATGTTCGCCGTAAAAATAGCCTGCAGTGGACGATGGCACTGCTGGTCACGTCCGTCATGCTGTATCTGCCCGCTAATATTCTGCCGATTATGATCACCGATTTGCTCGGCGATAAAATGCCCTCGACGATCCTCGCCGGGGTCATACTGCTGTGGAGCGAAGGATCCTATCCTGTCGCCGGCGTGATTTTCATCGCCAGTATCATGGTGCCCACTTTAAAAATGATCGCCATTGCCTGGCTCTGTTGGGATGCAAAAGGCCACGGAAAACGCGACAGCGAACGCATGCATCTGATTTACGAAGTGGTCGAATTTGTCGGTCGTTGGTCAATGATCGACGTGTTTGTGATTGCCGTTCTCTCTGCGCTGGTGCGGATGGGCGGTTTGATGAGTATTTATCCCGCGATGGGGGCTTTAATGTTTGCACTGGTGGTGATTATGACCATGTTTGCGGCCATGACCTTCGACCCTCGTTTATCGTGGGATCGTGAGCCTGAATCAAGCCATGAGGAAGAGTAAGAGCATGGAAAATAAGAGTGGAGAGGCGAAAGTGCAGAAGGTCAAAAACTGGTCGCCGGTGTGGATATTCCCCATCGTGACCGCGCTGATCGGTGCATGGATCCTGTTTTATCACTACAGCCATCAGGGACCGGAAGTGACGCTGATTACCACCAATGCCGAAGGAATTGAGGGCGGTAAAACGACCATCAAAAGCCGCAGCGTGGATGTGGGCGTGGTGGAAAGCGCAACCCTGACCGACGATTTAACCCATGTGGAGATTAAGGCGCGTCTTAATGCCGGCATGGAAAAACTCCTGCACGGCGATTCTGTTTTCTGGGTGGTTAAACCGCAGGTGGGACGTGAAGGGATCAGCGGCTTAGGAACGCTGCTCTCAGGTGCCTACATCGAACTGCAGCCGGGTGCAAAAGGCAGCCAGCCGGCGCAGTACCAGCTTCTGGATTCACCGCCGCTAGCACCGCCTGATGCAAAAGGTATCCGCGTGATCCTCGACAGTAAAAAAGCGGGCCAGCTCACGGCGGGCGACCCGGTACTTTTCCGCGGCTATCGCGTGGGTTCGGTGGAGAAGAGCACCTTCGATCCTCAGAAAAGATCCATCAGCTATCAGCTGTTCATCAATGCGCCTAACGATCGTCTGGTTACCAGCAACGTCCGTTTCTGGAAAGACAGCGGCATCGCGGTGGATCTGACCTCGGCGGGCATGCGTGTAGAAATGGGCTCGCTGACAACACTGTTTGGCGGCGGCGTAAGTTTTGACGTACCCGAAGGTCTGGACCTGGGGCAGCCAGTTGCGGAGAACACCGCTTTCCGCCTGTTCGACGATCAAAAAAGCATTCAGGATGCACTCTATACCGATCACATCGACTACCTGATGTTCTTTAAGGATTCTGTTCGCGGCCTGCAGCCTGGGGCGCCCGTTGAGTTCCGCGGTATTCGTCTGGGGACGGTGGGACAAGTGCCTTACTTTGTTCCAGGCCTTAAGCAGATGCTTGATGATGATTACCGTATTCCGGTGCTGATCCGCATTGAGCCTGAGCGCCTGATCAACCAGATTGGTGAGAATCAGGATATCGGCGAGCACATCACCGACCTGATGAATCGCGGTCTGCGCGGCTCGTTGAAAACCGGTAACCTGGTGACCGGCGCACTGTATGTCGATATGGACTTCTATCCAAAAGCGCCGCCGATTACCGGTATGCGTGAATTTGGTGGTTACAAGATCATCCCAACGGTAAGCAGCGGTCTGGCCCAGATCCAGCAGCGTCTCATGGAAACGCTGGATAAAATTAACAATCTGCCTCTGAACCCAATGATTGAGGCGGCGACAGGTTCGTTACATCAAAGCCAGGCGACAATGCAGCGCCTGCAGACCACGCTGGATAACATCAACAAGATCACTGCAAACCAGAGTATGCAGCAGCTGCCGCAGGATATGCAGAAAACGCTGCGCGAGCTGAATCGCAGTATGCAGGGCTTCCAGCCTGGCTCGGCGGCGTACAACAAGATGGTGGCAGATATGCAGCGTCTCGATCAGGTCTTGCGTGAACTGCAGCCGGTTCTGAAAACGCTCAACGAGAAGAGCAACGCGCTGGTGTTCGAAGCGAAAGATAAAAAGGATCCTGAGCCGAAGAGGGCGAAACAATGAAAAAATGGCTAGCGATTGCAGGAGCGATGGTACTCACGGCCTGTAGCTCCGGGAGCGAAACGAAAAGCTACTACCAGCTGCCTCTGGTGACGCAGGCGGTTACGCAAAGTTCCGCCTCGCAGGGCAACCGTCTGCTGTGGGTTGAGCAGGTCGCCGTGCCGGATTACCTGGCCGGCAACGGGGTGGTCTATCAGACCAGCGATGTACAGTACGTTATCGCCAACAACAACCTGTGGGCCAGCCCGCTGGACCAGCAGTTACGCAATACGCTGGTGGCGAATCTGGGCAGCCAGCTTCCGGGCTGGGTTGTTGCCTCCCAGCCTTTGGGAAGCGATCAGGACACGCTGAACGTCACGGTAACGGGCTTCCACGGCCGTTATGACGGTGCCGTTGTCATCAGCGGCGAGTGGCTGTTGAATCATCAGGGACAGCTGATTAAGCGTCCTTTCCATCTGGAGCTGAAGCAGCAGAAGGATGGCTATGATGAAATGGTGAAAGTGCTGGCTCAGGGTTGGGCGCAGGAGTCAGCCAGTATCGCCAGGGAAATTTCCCGACTGCCATAAGTAAAATTCATCGTCAAAAACCGCAATCGGCCTGGTGCTGATTGCGGTTTTTTTTCGTTTTTGCGTCAGGTTGTTACTTGTGCCGGGTCACAATTTTTGTACAAATGATCTTCTGGCTAGCTCACAAATATGACACCCGTATGAATTTTGAACATTGACGCTGGGACTAATTCGGGGTATTCGTTATCTGTGCCTGCGCATCTGGCGCGGACACTGTTTTCTTTCCACCAGACAAAAGAATGAGGGAAACGAGGCATGAAGAGACAGAAACGAGATCGCCTGGAACGGGCTCATCAACGTGGTTATCAGGCCGGCATCGCTGGACGTTCGAAAGAAATGTGTCCTTATCAGACGATAAATCAAAGGTCACAATGGCTTGGAGGCTGGCGAGAAGCCATCGGCGACAGGGCACTTATAGCCTGATAACGTCTCTTTAAAAAAAGAAACCTCCGCACTGCGGAGGTTTCGCCTTTCCGGGGTCGCTTAAAGCGATATCAGAACGCGGAAGTGTCCTGGAACAGACCCACTTTCAGGTCGTTCGCGGTATAGATCAGACGACCGTCTACCAGCACTTCGCCATCCGCCAGGCCCATAATCAGGCGACGGTTAACGATGCGCTTGAAGTGAATACGATAGGTGACTTTCTTCGCCGTAGGCAGAACCTGACCAGTGAATTTCACTTCGCCCACGCCCAGCGCGCGGCCTTTACCTTCACCACCCAGCCAGCCCAGATAGAAGCCAACCAGCTGCCACATGGCATCCAGGCCCAGGCAGCCAGGCATTACCGGATCGCCAATAAAGTGGCAACCGAAGAACCACAGGTCCGGGTTGATATCGAGTTCTGCTTCTACGTAACCCTTATCGAAGTTGCCGCCGGTTTCGGTCATTTTCACGACACGGTCCATCATCAGCATGTTCGGGGCCGGTAACTGTGGGCCTTTCGCGCCAAACAGTTCTCCGCGACCAGAGGCAAGAAGATCTTCTTTTGTATAGGATTCGCGTTTATCTACCATGTTCTCAGTAAGCCTTATTTTAGTGAAGGACGCAGGATAGCTAACACGTGTACGCTGAACAAGTCCGATCAGTTCGAACTGAACCAGCCCAGCCAGCGTAACGGCCATGGATAACGATGGCGAGCATCCTGCTGCGTCGCCTGAGCAATGCGCTCCTGGATAGTCTGCATCAAAGTTGTCTGACCTTCGCCATCCCAAACCAGGTTTGTCAGTAAGGGTAGTGCATCCTCAATCCCTTCGATGGCCCAGATGGCGAATTGTTCCTGTTCAACCGCGTCCAGAATATCCTGGCACAGGCTGAGATGGCGTACGTTAGGCGCCGGAATAATCACACCTTGTTTGCCGTTTAAACCGCGCTGCTGACAGACAGAGAAGAAGCCTTCAATTTTTTCGTTCAGACCGCCAACGGGCTGAGCACGACCAAATTGATCGACCGAACCGGTAATAGCAATGTTCTGGTTGATCGGCACATCCGCCAGGGCGCTGATTAAGGCGCACAGCTCCGCCATTGAGGCACTATCGCCATCCACTTCGCTGTAGGACTGCTCAAACGTCAGCGAGGCGGAGAAGGGGATTTGCTGCTCAAGCTGCAGCTCAGACATCAAAAATGCCTGCATGATCATCATGCCTTTGGCGTGAATGTTGCCGCCCAGTTCGGCCTTGCGTTCAATATCGGTAAACTCGCCGTCGCCAATATGCACAACGCAGCTGATTCGCGAGGGTTCACCGAACGCGCGCGGATGGCCAGGAAACTCGATCACCGAGAGGGCGTTGATCTGCCCAACGCGTTCGCCTTCTGTCTCGACCAGAATTTGTTCCAGCAGAATTTCATCCTGCATGCGGTCAGCAAGATAGCCTTCGCGCCACTCTCGCTGCGCCAGCATCCGCGTGAGCTGTTCGCCAGTAAACGCACCGTTACCGCTGATCGTACCGACTTCACGCAGCTGCTTGCCGATCCAGAGCGGGCAGAGCGGCAAGGTTTCCTGGTCACCGGTATAGCGAACGGCTTCGCGGATTAAACCCGGCCACGCGTCGGCGGCAGGCGCTGGCAATGCAAAACGTTCCGCCACGGCCATCACCCACTGACACCACTGCGCCATGTCGTCCGCATCGGCAATCTGAATGTTGTCTTCGTATTCGCTGTAAACTGCCTGTTCGGCCAGTTCCGGCTCCATCTCCTGGAAGTCCGCCAGCGATTCGCGGTCACCCATCAGCACGACGGTCAGCGACAGCGGCATTGACGGCACGGAGACAGGAAGAGGACGAGACTCGTCGTAACCGACCCAGTCAAAGCGCTGTTGGGTCACAACGGTTTTCAGACGCATCCACAGCAGCGGCTGCGAGAGCAAAGTGCGCAGAGAGATGATGAGCACGCCGCCGTTTGCACGATGCACCAGCCCCGGCTGCAGGGAAAGCTCGCCGTTAAACTGGCGCAGACAGCCAAACAGCTGTTCAGCCTCGACCCAATTAGCGGTAATTACCTCGCCGTTAGTAGCAAAACGACCGTCGGCCTGGTCCGCCGGTCCGAAGGTAATATTATGCCCCGCGATACGATACTGGCCGCCAAATACCGCGGTGGTGTCTGGCCGCAGCTGGCGCGTGGCATCCCCAAGCAGCGTCAGATATTCCGCTTCTTCCGGGGCTTTCAGCAGCATGAAGGGCGATGTCGCCCACGGGCTTAACGTCTGCTCCAGCGCATAATGTAAGCGTGGTTGCGTATCGCTAAGGATGAATTCGTGTTCTTTTGCGAGATCGGGCTGTGCAAACAGTTCCTGATAGCTCTCGGCATCCGGAACAAGGTCACGCCATGCTAGTTTCGTAATGGTCAAAGTTGATGTTTTTTAGTCAGATGTAAAAGCGTGGAGTATACCGTAAGCGGGGGGCTCTACCCAAGCAGGATTGGTATTTCAGCAGGCGGATTGGCTGTAGTCACTCACAGGATATGATTTCTTTTCAGCAGATTGCTAAAAAACTGATATTCTGAACAGAGTTACGTGGTAACACTGAGATCGCAATGAAATATCAACAACTGGAAAATCTCGAAAGCGGCTGGAAATGGAAGTACCTGGTCAAAAAGCACCGTGAAGGGGAGCTGATCACCTGCTACATCGAAGCCAGCGCTGCGCAAGAAGCCGTGGATATTTTGCTGACCCTCGAAAATGAACCGGTACAGGTCAATGGCTGGATTGAGAAGCACATTAATCCTGCGTTGTTAAACCGGATGAAGCAAACTATCCGCGCGCGACGTAAACGGCATTTTAATGCTGAGCATCAGCATACCCGGAAAAAATCCATCGACCTGGAGTTCGTGGTCTGGCAGCGTCTGGCCGGGCTGGCACAACGGCGTGGTAAGACCCTGTCGGAAACCATCGTGCAGCTGATTGAGGATGCCGAACATAAAGAGAAGTACGCCAACCAGATGTCGTCGCTGAAAAACGACCTTCAGGCGTTGTTGGGCAAAAAATAGATTTTAGTTTTCTTCAGACAATAAAAAACCCCGCATGGCGGGGTTTTTTTATAAGACGATAACTTATGCCGCTGGCTGAGTTACAACGTCTTTAACGCCTTTAACTTCGATCTCTACGCGACGATCTGGTGCCAGGCAGTCGATCAGTGCAGCGCGAGCTTTAACGTTGTCACAGGTGTTGCCAGTAACTGGGTTAGATTCGCCCATACCACGTGGGGAGATCTTGTTAGCTGGGATACCTTTAGAGATCAGGTAATCAACAACAGACTGAGCACGTTTCTCAGACAGTTTCTGGTTGTAAGCGTCAGAACCGATGCGGTCGGTGAAGCCCAGAACCACTACAGAACCGTCTTTAGGATCCAGGTTGCTCAGCTGGGTGTACAGCTGATCCAGTGCCTGCTGACCTTCTGGTTTCAGGGTCGCTTTGTTGAAGTTGAACAGAACGTCAGACTTCAGAGTGAAGTGCTTGGTCTGTACTTCTGGAGCTGGAGCCGGCGCTGGAGCAACAACTGGTGCTGCATCTTCCTGCTGGCCGAAACGGTAGGAAACACCTACGCTCAGCATGCCGTTGTCTGGACGAACGCCAACGGTAGCACCGTCACCGATGTTGTTAACCCACTGGTATTCCAGACGGGTAGCGATGTCACGGGTCATAGCCCACTCAACGCCACCAGCGAATACTGGGGAAACGCCAGTGTCATGGTCGTCGCCAGCGATGTTGTTGCTGGAGTCTGCACGCCATACCATGCCGCCCAGACGGGTGTACACGTCCAGATCGTCAGTTACTGGGTAACCCAGTTTAGCGGTCAGCTGAACGCCCTGAGCTTTGAAAGCGCCATTGATGGTGTCGCCTTTGTATGGCATACGACCTAACCAGTCGTAACCCATTTCAAAGCCAACATACGGGTTAACCTGATAGCCACCGAACGCACCTGCACCAAGCTGGCTCTCGTGAGTAGGGCCATCGTTGTTCAGGCTGCTGTTGTACCAGCCAGTGTCATGGAACTGAGACCAGCCCAGTTTACCACCTGCATACCAGGTATTATCTTTCGGAGCGGCCTGCGCTACGGTAGCGAAGCCAGCCAGTGCCACTGCAATCGCGATAGCTGTCTTTTTCATTTTTTGCGCCTCGTTATCATCCAAAATTCGCCATGAAGGTCTCAAGAGAGAATCACGGTTAAATCCTTCACCGGGGGGCGTGGTCAAATATAAATCTACCGATATCTTCGGCTTAGGCCGAGCACCCCTGGCGATGTAAAGTCTACAACGTAGCTGAAAACTTACAAGTGTGAAGTCTGTCAGGCATATGAAAAAAAAAGTTCCGTATACCTATTATTTAACATTTTTAGAACGAATTTTGTGCAATAAAATTAAGGAGAACCGCACCAGACAAGCCTTGCCGCAATTTTGAGGCCGGGAACTAAAACCGCATCCTGCGGTCAAAAAAAATTCCAGGAAAAATCTTAATTTCACTCAATGATACAAATTTGAGTGAATTTTTAGCCCAGAAAGTTGTCCTCTGCGATAAGAATCTGGACGAACCGGGCGCATGATAAACCCGATCGCATTCCCTTCTTCAGCCGCTTCGGTCAGACGAAAATGTTCCTCTTCCGTCAATTCTTCCGGTAACCACCCGATCACCACGCTGTAATTTCCGGTGCGTAACGCGCGAATCATCGATTCGACGGTATCGCAGGGAGAAAGCTGGTTGATCTGCATAACCTTTGCCAGCGGCAGGCCTGCAGACTGCACCCATTGGCGGCTCAGTTTTTGCTGTGGCGTCAGCCAGAGCTGCCAGCGTGATTGCTGACCAAGCTGCTGTAATAACGGAAGCAGCAGGAGTTGGGTCAACAGAGGCTGGTCTTCACGGTAAACCACTTCACTAATAAGCCCCGTCGAAGCACCCCCAACGGTGTTCTGCGCGACAGTGCCCGCGGTAGAGGAGAGAGAAGTTGAGCGATTTGCATAGCCTGAAGTGTACATATTCATTCCAGCCCTGTAGTTACTGTATGGATATACAGTAACCCCTGTATGCATAAAGATCAACCTCATTTTCGGAAAGCGACTCGCAAAATTCATTCAATGTTGATGCCCTTCGAAAAATCATCTTGCTCAACGACGCTAAGTTGCCTATTTTCCTGCTAACGGATCCGCTAGTAAGAAATTTCGTTGTTACTTTATGATTTTGAAGGGAAATATCATGAAAAAGATATCTTATGAACGGATTTATAAATCCCAGGAATACCTGTCACCACTGGGTGAAATTCATCATCGCGCGCTGTTCGGCGGCTATACCCTGGCAGTGGATGATGCGGTTTTTGCCATGGTGTCAGAAGGTGAGCTCTACCTCCGTGCCTGTGAAGAAAGTGCGAAATACTGTGTGAAAAATGCTGCGTCTTTTTTGACCCTGATGAAGCGGGGCCGTCCGGTGCTTCTCAACTATTACCGGGTGGATGACGGGCTATGGCAGGACAGGGAGCGTCTGCTTCAGCTCTCCACTTTCGCACTTAATGCGGCAAGAAAAGAGCGTTACCAGCGGCATCAGCGCAATCGACTTAAGGACCTGCCAAACCTGACCTTTCAGCTGGAAGTGTTGCTCTTTGAAGCGGGCATCACCAACGAAGAAACGCTGCGGGCGCTTGGCGCAAGGGAGAGCTGGCTGAAGATGCGGGCGAAAAATAAAGCGCTGAGTATCAAAGTGCTATTCGCGCTGGAAGGGGCGATCGAGGGGCTGCATGAGGCGGCACTCCCGGCCGGCATTCGCCGGGAGTTGACGGAGTGGTTTAATGCGCTGCCTGAGCCACTGGAGAATCACTCCTCCAGGTAGCGATTTGCTGTTGCAGCCGGCAAATTTCTGGCAGCAGGGCGATGAGCAGGCCAATCTGCTGTAACACCAGAGGCGCTTTGCTGTCGTTTCCGGGCTCAAGATGCGCAATACGTTGGGTAAGTTCATCCAGCGCCTGTCTCACGCGCGGTTCATCGGCTGGCCGGTGATGCAGTGCATCATCGACATAACAGACCGCGTCATCCAGCAGATTGAGGATGCCCGGGTTGGTGAGTTTTTCGCGGTGGGCGCCCAGCGTGGAAATATAGCTGGTGAAGGTATGGTTCAGGCAGAGCAGCCGGAAAGCCGTCTCACGAATCTCGGCCGTGGCGCGAGGCTCCGTTGACATGTTAGAGACCACCGAGGCCAGTTCCGCATCGCTGTTGTGCGCATCGCGGCGCGCTATCCGGTAAGCCAGGCGGTTATCGCGGCCCTGATGATACTGCTCAAGGATGGCGTCCAGGTATCGGCAGTTGGCGTTCATAGCCCTGTCTAACACGCGCGGTAGATTACGGAAACGCCAGTCCGGCCAGATAAAGCTGACGGCGGCCCAGGCGATAGCGCAGCCAATCAGGGTATCGAGTACGCGGGGCAGGGCGACCTCGAACCCTTCACCCAGCAGGTTAAAGCAGAGCAGAACCAGCAGCGTGATGAACATTGTGGCATGGGCGTACTGCACGTTGCGAAACGCGAAGAACAACACGCCGGTGATCACGATCAGGATCAGCTGTCCTTCAATGGACGGCACGAAATAGAGCACCGGAAGGCCAATGGCGACGCCGACCAGGGTGCCGATAATACGCAATGCCAGGCGGTGTCGGGTGGCGTTATAGTTCGGCTGACAGACAAACAGGCTGGTCAGCAGGATCCAGTAGCCGTGGTGCAAACCGGTTATCTGGATAAAAGCATACCCCACGCATAAGACCAGGGACATTCGCACCGCGTGACGAAACAGCGCCGACTCCGGCGTGAAGTTGCGGCTCAGCCTTAGCCACATATCGCTCACGCTGTGCACGCTGTCATCTGCAAGCTGGTTATCCATCTCGCTGCCCGGCAGTGCCATCGCCTGCTCGGACTCAATCGTCGCCAACTGAGCATCAATCGCCCGCAGGTTGTTGAGCAGAAAACCCAGCGCTTTGATCTGTTCCGGTGACGTTCCGCTGGCCTGCACGCGGTCGAGCGCCGCATCAAGATGGCTAAACACGCGTTCGAAGCGGGAGTCGTGCTGATAGGGCGTGCGCAAAAGAATGGAGCGCGCGAGCTGCTGGCATGCCTGTGACTGCATGGACAGCAGGCGCTGAAAGCGGAACATGACGTCGCTGTAGCGGAACTTCTCGCGCAGAGCGGCATACTGAACGTGCGAGGAGCTGGCGCGCTCATGAATGTCCTGAGCGGCAAAATAGTAGTGCAAGGTTCTGCGCGTGCCGCGCTGGCCGCGATCCCCGCGCAGACGGGTAAGCAGCGAGGCTTTCGTCTGGTTAAGGGTGGCGACCAGCTGGCCGTTTGCCAGCGCCAGATCGTAAAGCGGCGCCTGGCTTTCTTCCTCAATATCCGGGTCGAACAGCCGGGATTTCAGTTCCAGATAATGGGCTAGCTGCTCATAGCTGCGGGCAAGGTTATCCTGCAGAGGACGAACCGGGAAAATTAGGTGGCCGGTTAACGTCAGCAGGTTATACCAGATGGCGCCCAACAGCAGCAGCACAGGCTGCTGATACCACTGGTCGTACAGGGAAACGCCCAGCATGGTGTAGATAGCGATCAGCAGGGCCCCAAAGGCGATAGTGGCATAGCGCTGCCCCAGACCGCCCAGCAAAATAAACCCGCTGGTGGAGAGTGTAAGGCCAAGGGCAAACAGCCACGGCCAGGGGAAAAGTAACTCAACGGACGCGGAGGCGATAAAAAAACAGACGAGCGTAATGACCAGATTCCGCAAACGCCCGGCCAGGCGATCGTCCAGATCCGCCAGCGCTCCGGCCACCACCCCCAGCGTGAGGGGGATGGTGAGCTTGACATCATTCAGCCACCACGGCAGGGCAGCCGTGCCGCAAAGCGCGATAAATATCCTGACGTTGTAGAGCCAGGCGCTGTTCCAGGTATAACGGCGAAGCAGTGGACTTAGCATAAACGCGGCCAGTCCTTATTTACTGAAAACGACGACGTGCGTTCGCTTCACGCGCCGCCTGGGCCACTTCGACCGGAACTACCCTGCGCCCGACGGGCCAAAGGGCGATGGCGGCGATCTTAAAGTTCGCGAGCCCGACCGGAATACCAATTATTGAGATGCACTGCGCAATACCGGCAAAAATATGCATGATGCACAGCCACCAGCCGAAGAAAATCAACCACAGAATGTTCAGCAAAGTTCCCCCCGTATTCATCAGGGCGCTTTTGCTCTCCGGGTTCAGCTCGTTAACGTGGATAGCTTCGTTACCGTAGGGGATGAACGAGAGTTTCGTGATTTCCCAGCAGGAACGGGTCAGGGGAAGCGTGAAAATCAGGACGATGCTCACCAGCGTGGCAAAAAGCCAGGAAAGGGTGGTGGCAAAACCGCCCAGCACAAAATTCAACACATTCAGAACGGTACGCATAAACCCTCACTTCCTTTCGATAAAATTAACGCCCAATGATTGTAACGTTTTTTTAGGCTGGAGCACCTTAAAACTGGCAGTTAAACTGTCAGGTAAATTATCTCTTCGTGGATTTGGCGGGACATGGAACTGAAAGCAACTTCTTTAGGCAAACGCCTGGCGCAACACCCCTATGACAGAGTTGTTCTGCTCAACGCCGGGGTTAAAGTCTCCGGAGAACGCCACGAATACCTTATTCCGTTTAATCAGCTTCTGGCTATTCACTGCAAGCGCGGGCTGGTGTGGGGCGAGCTCGAGTTCGTTCTGCCTGACGACAAAGTCGTGCGCCTTCACGGTACCGAGTGGGCGGAAACCCAGCGTTTCCACCATCACCTGAACGCGCTCTGGCAGCAGTGGAGCCACGACATGAGCGTGATTGCCGCTCAGGTGCTGCAGCAGGTGCTGGACGATATCGCGCAAAGCAACGCGCAGCAAACGTGGCTGACGCGCCAGCAGACCGCCGGTCTGCAGCAAAAGATTCGACAGGCACTTTCGGCTCTGCCGCTCTCCGTGACGCGTCTTGATGAGTTCGACAATTGTCGCGATGCCTGGCGTCAGTGCCAGGCCTGGCTGAACGATATGGATAAAAGCCGGCTGGCGCATAACCAGGCCTGGACGGACGCCATGCTCACCCAATACGCCGACTTTTTCAGTACGGTGGAGTCTTCACCGCTCAACCCTGCTCAGGCGCGCGCGGTGGTGAACGGCGAGCAGTCGCTGCTGGTGCTGGCGGGGGCCGGAAGCGGTAAAACGTCGGTGCTGGTGGCGCGTGCGGGCTGGCTTCTCACCACCGGGGAGGCCGTTGCCGATCAGATCCTGCTTCTGGCTTTTGGCCGTAAGGCGGCACAGGAGATGGACGAACGCATCCAGGAACGGCTGCACACCCGGGATATTACCGCCAGAACCTTCCATGCCCTCGCGCTACATATCATTCAGCAGGGCAGTAAAAAAGTGCCTGCCATCAGTAAACTGGAAAACGACGCGCAGGCGCGACAGGCGTTGTTTATTAAAACGTGGCGTCAGCAGTGCAGTGAGAAAAAGGCGCAGGCGAAAGGGTGGCGTCAATGGCTGGAAGAGGAACTCAACTGGGAGGTGCCGGAGGGCAGCTTCTGGCAGGATGAAAAACTGGCGCGTCGGCTCGGCTCGCGTCTTGACCGCTGGGTCAGCCTGATGCGGATGCACGGCGGCTCGCAGGCAGAGATGATTGAAAGCGCGCCGGAGGCGATCCGCGATCTGTTTTCAAAACGGGTCAAGCTGATGGCTCCGCTATTGAAAGCCTGGAAAACCGCGCTGAAAGAGGAAAATGCCGTTGATTTCTCCGGTCTTATCCATCAGGCGATCGTCATTCTGGAGAAGGGGCGCTTTGTCAGCCCGTGGAAGCATATTCTGGTGGATGAGTTCCAGGATATCTCACCCCAGCGTGCGGCACTGCTCTCGGCGCTGCGGGCGCAAAATAAACATACCTCGCTGTTCGCGGTGGGGGACGACTGGCAGGCCATCTACCGTTTCAGCGGGGCGCAGCTCTCGCTGACGACCGCCTTCCACCACTATTTTGGCGAAGGCGACCGTAGCGATCTGGACACGACCTACCGCTTCAATTCACGGATTGGTGAGATCGCCAACCGCTTTATCCAGCAGAACCCGCACCAGCTGGCCAAGCCGCTAAACAGCCTGCGGGCAGGGGATAAAAAAGCGGTCACCCTGCTGGCGGATGACCAGCTGGAGCCGCTGCTGGACAAGCTCAGCGGCTATGCGAAACCCGATGAACGTATCCTGGTGCTGGCGCGTTATCATCACCTTAAGCCTGCTGCGCTGGAAAAAGCCGCTACCCGCTGGCCGAAACTGCAGCTTGAATTTATGACCATTCACGCCAGCAAAGGGCAGCAGGCCGATTATGTGATTGTGGTGGGGCTGAAGGAGGGCAGCGACGGATTCCCGGCTCCGGCCCGCGAGTCGGTCATGGAAGAGGCCCTGCTGCCGGTGCCGGAAGACTTCCCGGATGCCGAAGAACGGCGTTTGCTGTACGTGGCCATCACCCGCGCGCGTCACCGCGTGTGGCTGCTGTTCAATAAAGAGGAGCCATCCGTGTTTGTCGATATATTGAAGAGTATTGACGTGCCGGTGGCGCGGAAGCCATAACGGCGTCAGGCAAGATTTCCAGGCCGGGTAGACGTAGCCGCCACCCGGCAAAAAAAGCTACTTCAGTCTCTCGGAAAGATAGCGCTGATAGTCCGGAATAAGGATCTCAACCGGCGAGTTAAACTGCGGTGATTCAATGATAAAATCCGCCGTTGACAGGTTCGTCGCCACCGGAATATTCCACACCGTTGCCAGACGCAGCAGCGCTTTGACATCCGGATCGTGCGGAACCGCATTCAGCGGATCCCAGAAGAAGATCAGCACATCAACTTTCCCTTCGGAAATCTGCGCCCCGACCTGCTGATCGCCGCCCATCGGGCCGCTCAGCATCGCATTCACCTCCAGACCCGTTTCGCGCTGGATCAGGTTACCGGTAGTGCCGGTCGCTGAGAGGGCATGCTTTTCCAGCAGCGGCTGATGGCGGCGAACCCAGTTAAGCAGCATTTGTTTACAGTGATCGTGCGCCACCAGCGCAATATGTTTGCGTTCAGGCAGCGTGCGTGTTGTCAGTTCCATAATCATATCCATCAGGTTAACTGACTACACGATGACGGGAACCGTCTGACGCTGCAAGAGAAAGGCGTAAAAAATGTGGCTTAAGATGAAGGTTGTTGCTTTGCCCACTGTAAAAACCGGGCCCGCGTGTCGGGATCGGCCTGCTGGAACCAGAATTTAAGGCGCTGTTCCGTCAGGCTCTGGGACTGCGGTGGAATGACGTCCAGTTCCGAGACGCCGGATAGCAGCGTACTGTCGTCCGCCATCATGGTAGCAAACTGCGGAAGGGAGGCGCGTTTGCCGGCTTTGTTATAGACCTGCGTTGCGGCCTCGTAGTCCGGGCTTTTTGTGGCTCTGGTTAACGCCAGAATATCCAGCTTGACCGGGATCGGCATTGCATTCCCGTCCAGCAGCTCAACGCGCGGCGAGGCGTCGAAGGCCGCTGATTCCTTCTCCGTTTCAAGGCGAGGCAGGGTTATGTTCACCTGACTGATTTGCCGGGTATTAAAGCTGACAATCAGCGGCGGAGAGATGTACATCCGCTGCTCATGGTTAGTCAGGCCGATCGCTTTTTCGACCCGGAACACCAGCTGATGCGGCCCGTTATCTAACTCAATGCTGTCAGCCCCGCGCAATAACGAGCTGGAAACCTTTTTCCCGTCCAGAACCAGGAGATCAATGTCGCCAGAGAGCCGAAGCGTGGTGGCAAAAACGCAAACCGGCATCGCTAACGCAATCAGAGCAGTGGCAAAACCGGTTTTCATAGAAGGCTCCCGTCAGAGATACTGTCGCCGCATTAATGTATCTAAATCTTTCGATAATCACGTTTACTAACGTATAGACATATTTTGCCGTTTTGCCCTCATACATCTGTATGGGATGGATGGTTGAGATGTGCGCTTTGGCGTACACTTTTAAAAAAGCCAGGAGAAAAACCATGAAAGAGAACGATATTGCCGAGATTCTGACATCCACGCGTACCATTGCGCTGGTGGGCGCGAGCGATAAACCCGACCGTCCCAGCTATCGGGTGATGAAATACCTTCTCGATCAGGGCTATCACGTCATCCCCGTCTCACCAAAAGTGGCGGGGAAAACCTTACTGGGCCAGCAGGGTTATGCCACCCTCGCTGACGTGCCGGAAAAAATTGATATGGTCGATGTCTTCCGTAATTCCGAGGCGGCGTGGGAAGTGGCGCAGGACGCGATTGCCGTAGGGGCGAAAACATTGTGGATGCAGCTGGGCGTGATTAACGAGCAGGCTGCCGTGCTGGCGCGGGATGCGGGATTGAAGGTTGTTATGGATCGCTGTCCGGCGATCGATATCCCCCGTCTGGGGCTGGCGAAGTAATAAAAAAAAGCCCGTTCATCGGGCTTTTTTTACACGCTTAGTTCCGCAGGCGCGGAGCCTGTAACTGTTTGCGGATAGTCTGAGCAAGTTCATCCATCGTGGGTTGTTCCGGATGCTCTTCCTGCAGCTCGCTACTCAGCTGCGCTTCGGCAAGGTAGGTATGTACGGGTTGTCCGTCGTCACCTTCCATCACCACATGGTACCAGGGTGCAGCGCGAAGCTCTGCGTTCACCGCCAGTTCGTCCGCTGACGGTTCATCAAGGGAATACTCCGGGTCGATATCCACGACCACACCCAAATACCCAAGCAAAGTGTGGCGGACCTGCTGGCCGATACCGAATTTGCTGGCAATCATAGTCACCTCCCGGGAAATACGACTTACACATTAAGTGCGGGCAATATTTCTCTTTTCAAGTTACATGACGCGACAGGCAAACCCTTTCAGATACAGTCCTTCCGGGTAGGTAGCAATCACGGGGTGATCGGCTGCCTGACGGAACTGCTCTATAAATTGTACATCACGACCAGCATCTATTGCGGCATCGGCGATGATTTTTTGGAATAAATCGGTGGTCATCAGCCCGGAGCAGGAGAAGGTGAGCAGAACCCCGCCCGGGTTCAGCAGCTGGATGGCCAGCATGTTGATATCCTTATACCCACGGCAGGCGCCCATCAGCTGGCTTTTGTTTTCCACAAACTTTGGCGGATCCATCACGATGACGTCGAACTTCTCGCCCTGATCGCGATATTTACGCAGCAGCTTGAAGACGTCGTCGCGTATAAATTCGGCTTTGCTCAAGTCCAGTTTGTTCAGCTCGACGTTCTGTTTTGCCACGTCCAGCGCTTCCTGCGAGGTATCCACGCTGACCACCTGGGCACAACCGCCCATCAGCGCCGAAACGGCAAAACCGCCGGTGTAGGAGAAGCAGTTCAGCACGCGTTTGTCGGCAACGTACTGACGCGTAGCCAGGCGGCTGTCGCGCTGGTCAAGGTAGTAACCCGTTTTGTGCCCGCCCTGAATATCCACCAGCAGCTTCATACCGTGCTCTTCAATCGGCAGCAGGGCAGGCGGCAGTTCACCCGTGACCGGGCCCTGCGTCAGCTCCATGCCCTCTTTTTTGCGCACCGCCACGTCGCTGCGGTCGTAAATAGCGCATTCCGGAAACAGGGTTTGCAGCGCGCTAATCAGCGCGGCACGCTGGTATTCCGCCCCGGCGCTCAGCAGCTGCAGCACCAGGAAATTGCCGAAGCGATCGATGGTTACGCCCGGCAGGCCGTCGGACTCACCGGCAATCAGGCGATAGCTGTCCAGCCCGTCGCGCTTTGCCAGCCACTCGCGCCACTGCTGCGCCTGCTGCAGGCGGCGGACGAAGAAGTCGATGTCGATGGTTTCGTCTTTATCGAAGGTCCAGACGCGCGCGCGGATCTGGGAGGCTGGCGAGTAAGCGCCTCGCGCTAACCATTTCCCCTGATGGTCAACAATATCAATGGTTTCACCGAGGCTGGCTTTGCCTTCCATACGGGCAACCGCGCCGGAAAAGACCCAGGGATGACGGCGCAGTAATGACTTCTCGCGCCCTTTGGCTAACACTAAACGTACACTCATAATTTGCTGTTCTGTCGATTTCAGGGAAATGGCGCGTAGAGTAGCACATTCAGCCAGGCGCAATCATCTGCGGATGTCGTTGAGCGTTTCGGCAGATCGTGGAGGAGGTGAGAATGGCCGTGGCGCTGTCACAGTTACAGTCGACTCGCTTACCGATCGGTGAAATCGCATTACAATGTGGGTATCTTTCCAGCTCTCGTTTCACCGCCCGTTTCCGGCAGCACTATGGCTGTTTACCGAAAACGCTACGTTAAGGAGAAGAAAAATGTCAAAAGTCTGCACCATTGCCTGGGTCCACGGCCTTGTTCAGGGCGTCGGGTTCCGCTACAGCACCCAGCGCGAAGCGATGACGCTTGGGCTAACGGGATACGCGCGAAATATGGACGACGGCAGCGTTGAGGTGGTCGCCTGCGGCGACGCGGAGCAGGTTGAAAAACTGATGGCGTGGCTGAAAGCAGGCGGGCCGCGCAGCGCCCGGGTTGATAAGGTCTTAACGGAACCGCATCAACCCGGCAGGGAATATGTGAACTTCGGTATTCGGTATTAAATACACTTCACCGGTTTAGGAAGGCCGGCAATTTTGGTGGCCTGTTTTGCCGGGCCCTTCGGGAACAGGCGATACAGATAGCGGCTGTTGCCTTTTTCTTCGCCAAATTTGTTGGCCATCGCCTTGACCAGCATGCGGATGGCCGGAGAGGTGTTGAACTCGAGATAAAACTCGCGCACAAAACGGACCACCTCCCAGTGTTCGGGGGAGAGGGCGATACCTTCGTTTTCGGCGATTTTCTCCGCCAGCGGCTCGCTCCATAGCGTGGTGTCTTTCAGATAGCCTTCGCTATCGGTCTCAATTTCCTGGCCTGCAAAAATGAACATAGTGCTCTGTCGGTAAAGTAAAAAACGCCCCTAGTCTAGCAAATAAGGGGCGGCGTGAGAAACCTCGACCTACAGAAGAAGCTGGAGCAGATTGTTGGCATTAAGCTTTTTCAGCGCGTTGCATTTATACGTCGACACCTGTTTTTCACTCATCTGCGTCATATGCGCGACATGCCGTACCGATTGTCCGTTCACCAGCCTGTCGAGCACGTTGAACTCCATGCCTGTCAGGCAACAATTCAGGGTGCGCACCCGGCGGGGCTCTCTGGCAAGCAGATACGCCGCATCCGCAACGGCAATCCGGTCATCAATGATATATAAGGTCAGCGTGGCAAACCGCTTTCGCAGATGGGTAGCCAGTGCCCAGCCTTTTTCATTGCACACCAGATAAACCGTTCCTTCCCAGCGCCTGGCTTCCAGCTCCAGAAGAATGTCGACCAGCGCCAGATGCGTCCCCGCGACGGAAAAGCGGCAGCGAACAACGAGGGTGCCGCAGGCCAGCAGCGAACGGCACCACTTTACCGTACCGCTCGAAACCTGCGTCTGAGCGTTACGGCGCAGAAGGGCGTAGCGCAACCCTTCGGCATAAAAACGATTGTTGTCGAGGATGGCGTAACTCACGATGGCCTCTTTATAAGGTACTGGGCGTATAGATAACGCGTAGGGTGCCGGTGTAATCCCCGGCATTTTTACTGCTGGCAGCAAACGCGGGCGTTTTCAGAATGATGGGGGCGGGGACACAAAGTACGCTCTCCCGTCCACCCGGCAGCACAACCTGACGCAGATATTGCGGGTCATTAGTGCCCTGCCAGATCAGCGTTTTGCCATTCGCCGCGGTTTCTGCTGCGCCCGTTACCGGGTTGATCACCGTAACCTGATAATCGAGCCGATCCCGTGCTTCGGTCTGGCTTCCACCGCGTCGTCTGACGGAAAACGCTCCCTCAGTACGGCCCGTGGTCGCTAAACCGTCATCCTCAAAGCGCAGATAGACGCGCGTGCTGGCGCTGTTTTTACCGTCATACAGGCACATATCCAGCGCGCTCTCGCCCTGGATTTCGCTGCCGCCGGGCCGCCCCGGAAAATTGGTCAGATTGAGGTTAACCAGCGGGGTTGAGTGGGGGAACGCCGGCAGATAAATCTGCTGGTTACCCGGATCGACCACCTCAATGCGTATCGTCGCCTGCCAGCGGGCTATGGTGAGGTAGCCCGGACACCCGACGTTGACATCGTTAAAGTTGCCCCCGCACTCGGCGCTTCCCCATTCGCGCAGGTTCTGCTTCAGCGTTGCGGTCCAGATGCCCGGCTGGGCGAGCTTATCCAGTTCGCCTTTAACGATGTAAAAATCAAAATAGGGTTCCCGGTTCCAGGCCGAGAGATCGGCGGTACCGCCGCTGACAAAGCTGGCAAAGGTGAAAACTTTGTTGTTGATAAACATATGTTTTTCCCCATAGACCTTCACATCTGCTGTTTTATTTGTCGACGTGTGGGTAAAACGCAGCGTAATGGCGTAGGGGGCGGCCGGGTTCGCGGTAAACCAGACCGGCGCTGTCATACACGCTCCGTTCGTCGGGTCGGTGCGGGACTCGCAGGTCAGGGTGTTGCGTCCCCACTTTTGCGGGTCGATAGTGTCGTAACCGCTCGGTTCATGGACCCAGATATCAAAACGCGCAGGCGGCACCGCGCGATCGTAGCTAATCCCTACGCTGGAATTTCTTCCGGCAGGGACGCCCGCCAGCGTCTGACAGCTCCACAGCGTCAAAAAAAGTAAAATAAAGAGGTAGTTGTTCACATCATTTCCCTTTGGTGAGGTGCTCTGCATTCATGGCCGTTGGCCCCGTAGGCACGTTCCGCCCGGCGAGCATCAGTTGCGCCTGGTGCTGGACCGAATCCGGCAGGGCGGAGAAAGTGAGTTCCCGACACGGGATAGACCCGACATAACGCACCACGTCGCGCATGCTTTTCACGCTCAGTTCACACTGATAAAACTGCTGCTGACGCACCAGATAAAGGTTGCGCAGCAGGGCGTCGCTCTGGGCGCTGAAACCGCCATTGCCGAGATCGTTCCAGCCGTTCACGTTCAGCGGTACGCCGCCCACGAACGGCGAATGATGTTCGTCAGTGAGCTGGCCGAGCCAGGTGTAGCGGGTGGTGGTTTGCACGTCCCGGCGAAGCATTTTGCCCGGCACCATAAAGAGCGTCCGGCTCCCGGAACCCTGCGTGATTTCACTGCTTGCGCCTGATGAGACGTTCAGCGACTCATTAACCGTCAGTGTTGTTGGCTGATAACCCGGCACCGCAAAAAGGGCACGGCTGTTGGCCGGGATATCCGCGGTGCCGCCGTTATCCAGCGAGACGGCGACGCGTGAATCCCGGGAATCCTCAGGCGTAGCCACGTTTACCGCAACGGCAGAAGCCGGGCGTCCATCGCCCCAGCGGCCAAGCCACAGCCCTGAGCGCGACAGGGCGAGGGTGGAGCTGTAGTTGCCGCTGCTGCTTAACGTATGGCGCCCATCCTGGCGGTCCCATGCGTCGCTCACCGTCAGGCTGGCGTTACCAAAACGTCCACCCTGGCGCGTATACGCCGAGGCATTGAGCGAATCGCTGTTGATCCCCGACGCGCTCAGCCCGTATTCATTCTCGCCGCGCGCGTCGGCATACCAGTTGTGCGCCACGTTGTAGCTCAGCTGGTTTTTCTGATGCTGCTGGTGCTGCCAGGTTGCACCAAGCGAGGTATAGCCTGACGCATCGCCCTGACGCTTATGCGCCAGTGAGAGGCTAATGCTCAGATAGCCGCCTTTGTCTTTTCCGTCGCGAGAGTGGTCGTTGCGCATAAACAGGTTAATGCTGCTGTTGATGTTCAGACCGCGCGCGCTAAAGGTATTACTCAGCCCGCCCTGCCAGGCCTGCGTGCGGGAGCGGGTCATATACACCGGCTCCCACGGCAGGCCGGCATCGTGACGATCGTCATGGTCAGGCAGTTCCCGGCGCGTAACGTAGCGCCCTTCGTTGCGGTTATCCGAATACCCCAGGTTGGCGTACCACGAGCCGACAGGCATGGAGAACATGATCGAGAGGCTACGATAACAGCCGTTGACGGCGTCAAAACCTGCGCTGCGGGTATCACAATTTTCTGCGGATAACGCGTTGCGGTAGAAGCTCAGCGAAAACCCGTCGTTATAGCTGATTTGCTGAATATTGCCGCGTTGGCCCTTGCTGCCGTAGAGGTAGCTAAAGCGTGTGCTTAATACCCCGTCGATCGGGCCCGCGTTAAAGCCGCGGCTCCAGTCGAGGGCATTTTCCAGGAAGTGCTGCCTTTTCATGACGGTTGCGCCGCTGGTCAGCGCCAGCGTCGGGGTGACGGGCAGGCGTATACCCGCCTGTGCGACCGGGCTGCGTTCATCATTGCGATCGTTATTAGCCGTTTCCCCTGCCTGCAAAAACCACTCGACGCGGTCGAATGGCGTAATGCCCGTACGGGTAAACGGAACCTGCTCGGTACGCGTCAGTCGGTTGTTTTCGTAAACTGACAGCGTCACGGTATAGCTTCCATCCGGAAACGCGCGGGTATCCAGAGTTTGTGCCCCGGCATTGAGGTAAAAGCTGGCCAGCAGCTCCTTGCCGCGGCGCGCGTCGATACGCGCATCGTGCGAAAGCAGCACCGTAATGGGCGTGCCCTTCGATTGCTGAATAGGGTTGATCCATGCCCGGGTCGAGCCCGTGCGCAGGCCACGAATTTTTCCCAGCGGCAGCTGGCTGAGGTTAATATTCCCCCCGGCGTTGCTGAACAGGTCGCGGGTATCCATCTCGCCTATCTGTAGATAATATTCACGCCATAAATCCTGGCGGAACCAGGCATTGTTAACGGTCATTTCCTGCTGCTGCTGATGACGCGAGCGTTGTCCCAGCCAGGTCCAGTCGAGGTTAAGATAGCCGTCCTGGGTCAGCGCCAGCGCCCCGTTGCCCTGAACGGTGGCAGACTGATAATCCCTGTCGGCAACGAAATTGATATTTTGCTGATGAATCAACGCGTTTTCGCTGTCCTGGGTGGGCTGATACCACTGGTTTTCCTCCGAGGGCTTTGGCAAAAAGCGCTTATCAAAAAACAGGTTTATGCGAGCATTGTTTTCGTCATAGATGATGGCCGCACGGCGGGTTTCGAGATAATCACACCCCGTCGCGGAGCCGTTGCTGCTGCAGGCCAGGTTGCCGTTACGGGCAAGCGGAACGGCCAACGCTGCGGAAACGGAGCCGATAAGGGCAGGATCGTCGTTAAACTGACGTTTGATGGCCGCGACCACGGTTTCAGGCGCGACAAAACTGACCGTTTCAAGATTGATATCGGTTTCGAAAAGGCCAAGCGACTCGCCGTATAAGCTCACCTCTGTCCACATGCGCTGCGTTTTCGCCAGGTCCTCGAATCCGGCCGGGACGGCCATCTCAGCGCAGGCGAGGTGGACAGATGCGGGTAATAAAGCAACAAAAAGGAGAGTATTTCTGTGAAACGCCATGAACGAGCCTCGACATCATCCTGACGTCAGAGGGCGGGCGCCCTCTGACGTTATTCCTTAGGTGCTATGGTGTTACGCACCGCCTTCCGTGGTGGTCGCCTGAGTCAGCATCAGGCTTACAACGCCGCTGTACTGGCCGGTTTTCAGAATGCCTTTGGTGGTCTGGGAAATGGTCAGAGGCAGAACCGCAGAACCGTTTTCAATGCTGCCCGGGAACAGTTCGGTTCCGGTAAATTCGGCATCGGTGGTGGAAAGGGTTTTATCACCCAGAAGAACCGTCATCGGTACAATCTGATCCCCATCCGTGTTGGTGAGCTTAGCTGCGCTAACGAGGCGTACTTTGACGTTACTGGTAGCGGAGTTGGACCATACCTTGGTGTTCAGGCGGTAGCTTTCCAGGCCCCGACCCGGCAGATACTGCATGTCGATGCTGGCTGGCAGCGGCGTGTTATCGGCCTGGGTCATATCCAGCTGTGAATCAACGCTGGCGTTGACGGTAATATCTTTCTGGATCGCCAGCGCGCTGGCAGATGTGGTCATCGCGGCAACGATCATCAGAGGTTTAATAAATTTACGCATTGATATCTCCATATTTTACAAATGAGCACCCTGGCTCTTTAAACAAACCACAAGGGTTTTTACAGTGACGTCGTGTTATTGCACGACGGGTAAGTCAGCTTCTTCAGCGGTTTTTTTCACCCAGTTGAAGTAGCGGAATTTGTATTTCTTGCCGTTTACCTGATTAAGCGTTTTTAATTTCCGCTCGGTATCCGGATAAATCGTGGCGTCTTCTTTAATCCATTTACAGACGTCCTCTGACTGACAAATACCGATCTCCCTGAGCGGCACGCGCAGGGTGCCGGCGTTGGTGACGGTCCCCCGTGCGGGATCGATATGCAGCGAAACGCGCTCCGTGGCAGGTGCCAGATGTACCAGCGCCCCCCAGATAACATTGACCCCAAGCTTTGCCGTCGCTGCCGTGCTTTCGGGCTGGCCGGGAATAATGCTGTCCGGCTGTTTCACCCCTTCAAAATAGACTCGCCAGGTGGTCTCTTTTTCCGGCGGCGTCAGTGAAACAAGGCGCACCACGCGCATTGCACCTGCAGCCAGGGCAAATTTATCGGGCGTCACCACGACGCCGCCTTCTTTCCACGAAGCAACGTCAATCTCTTTTTCCTGGGCCGTTCCGGGGTTAAGAATTTTCTTTTGCCTCACCCGAATGAACTGAATATCATCCGTTTTCGATGCCACTTTTATTTGCGCTGCGCCGGCGCTATCCACGTTAAGTTCCATTGGATAGACGCTCATATTGGCCCTTGTCATTTCTGAGAAAAATGACAGCGACAGCGCGGCGACATAAAACGCGGTTGTCATATTCACTTTTTGTTTCTGTTTCACATTCAGCCTGCCTGCTCTGAGTTCTTGTGCGGTTTTTAACACCAGGACACCGTCTGCTTTCGTATCGCTTCAGGGCAGGGAAACTTTAACCAGAACAGCAGGTTGTGAAAATTTGTATTAGTTAACCGCTGATATACAGTGATTTATCCTGATTTGCTGGGCTTAAAGTTGTATAGTTAAAAGAAAATGCCGCTACCCAGGATGGGAAGAAAATTCCTGTTGATGAAAAAAGAACCAGCTCAGGAAGCGATTTTCTTGCCGATGTCACAGGGATAAAAAAGCCTGCGGTAATAGCTGAGAGTGAAATATGTTTTTTATATGCAATAATTCGTTGTTATTTGATCCTGAAGCACATGCAATTAGTCTTGTTGGTCAACCGGAGTCTGTATTAACGCTCTCGGCGCCAGCCGTTCGCCTTTTACAGGAGTTTATTCGTCATAAAGGGCACGATCTGAGTCGGGAGGAATTAATTACGCGCGTCTGGGAGGAGTATGGCTTTACGCCGTCTGGAAATAACCTCAACAAAGCGGTCAGTGAATTACGCAAAGGCTTCCAGTCTCTTGGGGAACATCATAATTTCATTGTGACGATACCCCGGTATGGATTCCGTTTTGTTGCCGATGTGATTTGCCAGCCTGCGCAAATTGTTCAACCCGCTGAAGCACAGCCGAACTCTTCCGTCGTGCCGTCAGAGGCAAAACGTCAGCGTATTTCCCTTAAATGGGGCGCCGCGGCGGCGGTATTGTTAGCATCAGCACTGGGGTTAGGCTTGCTGTTTAACCAGCAGCAGAAGATCGCTATACCGATGACGCCAAAGCCCGTCGCGCAGAAAATAGCGGGCTGTAGCATCTGGCTTATTAACGATCATGGCCGGCCGCTGGTGCTCTCGAAACTGGCGGGGCTGCTGGAGGCGAATAATGTGGCGTGCGCGCGCGAAGCGTACAATATCTACTATTTCAGCGCCCGCTTTAACCTTGCAGTTGCGGATGAAGTGTTCATTGGTGCATGCCCGGTCAATAAAACCAGCCTGTGCAAAACCATTCGCTATAAAAGCGGGGCAGAAAAATGAAAATGAGACTTCTGTTTGCTGCGGGTGGGGCGCTTGCTGGCGGCGCGCTGGCGCTCTTTATTTATTCCGGGGGCATATATAAGCGTGATGCGCTGGCCTGCAGTACGGAATTTAACTTTACGCGTAACGAGGGAAAAGTGAATGAGGTCCGGGTCAATACCGTGGCCCAGTTCTATTTTCATCGGGACGGCACCGGCTTAACAACGTACAAAGGTGCAGCTATGGCTGAAGGCCGGGGCATGATCGTTGACAGGGATATGGATTTTACCTGGTCGCGACGGGATGATGATAACGTTATCGTGTTGAGCTACACCAAAACCTGGCGTCGGCATAATGACAATACCCCGGACGAAAAGTGGGGAGGCTTTGCGAGGCCGACAGCCCGCTATTACCTGACGATCTCCGAGCTTGCGCCCGCCGTGTGGCTGATACAGGACCGGCTCTATCCCACCTATATTTGCCGAGGTGACTAGAGCATAAAAAAAGGAGAATGCCTGAGGCATTCTCCTTTTTGTTTCAGCAGGTCTGCTTAATCGCGGCTGGCGAAGCCCAGGATGCTCAGCAGGCTGACGAAGATGTTGTACAGCGACACATACAGGCTCACGGTCGCGCGGATGTAGTTGGTCTCACCGCCGTGAATAATGTTGCTGGTTTCATACAGGATCGCGCCGGATGACAGCAGGATAAACACCGCGCTAATCGCCAGGTGCAGGGCAGGCAGCTGCAGGAAGATGTTTGCCACCATACCAATCAGCACCACCACGATACCCGCCATCAGCATACCGCCAAGGAAGGACATATCCTTGCGCGTGGTCAGCACGTAGGCCGAGCAGCAGAAGAACACCAGCGCGGTACCGCCCAGCGCCATGCCAATCACGTCACCCATACCGGCAGACAGATACGCGTTCAGGATCGGCCCCAGGATATACCCCAGGAAGCCGGTGAAGGCGAACGCGGAAAGAATACCGACCGGTTTATCAGCGGTTTTGTAGGTCAGGAACATCAGACCGTACATCCCCACCAGTGTCAGGATCAGGCCCGGAGACGGCAGCATCAGCACGGTACTGGCGGTAGCGGTGATCGCTGAAAACGCCAGCGTCAGGCTGAGCATGAAATAGGTATTGCGCAGCACCTTGTGGGTGCTGAGTAGCGATGTGCGGTCGCGTGAGGAAGTAATTATACGATCCATGAGTCACTCTCTTATGACAGATGTAATTAACGGAAAGAATAGGAAACGGCGCGCCAGTCTCAAAGTGGTTTTACCCATCTTTACTCAGCACGTTAGCGCTGAAGGTGGTCATTTCTTCTGCAAAAGCATGTGTAACCAGTATGAACGGCGGTTTAAAAGTATTTACCAGATCAACCTCTTATAGGTTACTGAAAAATATTGCGTTATTGCCTTTCGGGCGCTAAGAGTTATCTCCGGATCGTCATAAAACAGACAATAAGGCGAAGGAAATGAAACCACAAACACGCACGCGCTTTACGCTCTCTTTACTCACCGCCGGGATCCTGTGCGCCAGCACGGCGACCTGGGCGGCTAACGTGCCAGCAGGAACAGCGCTGGCCGAAAAACAGGAACTGGTCAGAAACAATGGCAGCGAACCGGCCTCGCTCGACCCGCATAAAGTCGAAAGCGATGTCGAATTCAATATTATCAGCGATTTATTCGAAGGGCTGGTGAGCGTCTCCCCGTCAGGGGAAATCCAACCCCGGCTGGCTGAAAAATGGGAGAACAAGGACAACACCGTCTGGACGTTCCACTTACGTCCGGGTATTACCTGGAGCGACGGGACGGCCATTACCGCAGAGGATGTGGTCTGGAGCTGGCAGCGCCTGGTTGATCCAAAAACCGTTTCACCGTACGCCAGCTATCCCGGCAACATGCATATCGTCAACGCGGCCGATATCGCTCAGGGGAAAAAATCCCCCGACACGCTGGGCGTAAAAGCAATTAACGATACCACGCTGGAAGTGACGCTCACCCAGCCCAACGCGGCGTTCCTGGCGATGCTGGCGCACCCGTCGCTGGTGCCGGTGGATAAAGTGCTGATTGGCCGCTTCGGTGAAAAGTGGACCAAACCGGAGCATTTCGTCAGCAGCGGAGCGTATAAGCTGTCCCAGTGGGTGGTCAACGAACGCATTGTGGCGGAGCGTAACCCGCGCTACTGGGATAACGCGCATACCGTTATTAACAAAGTCACCTATCTGCCGATCACCTCCGAGGCCTCGGATGTGAACCGCTATAAAGCGGGCGAAATTGATATTGTTTATACGGTACCCATTAACCAGTTTGCTCAGCTGAAGAAAACGCTGGGCAGCCAGCTGGACGTCTCCCCGCAGCTGGCGACCTATTACTACGAATTCAACACCACGCGCCCGCCGTTCAACGATGCCCGCGTGCGCAAGGCGCTGAACATGGCGCTGGATAAAGACATCATCGCTGAGAAGGTGATGGGGCAGGGGCAGCGCCCGGCGTGGCTGATTAGCCAGCCGGACATCGGCGGGGTCAAGCTGCAGAATCCGGATTACGCCAGCTGGCCGCTGGACAAGCGCATTGCTGAGGCGAAAAAACTGCTCAACGAGGCCGGGTATAACGAAAGCCATCCTCTGAGCTTCAACCTGCTCTATAACACCTCTGAATCGCACCAGCGCATCGCGATTGCGGCCAGCTCTATGTGGAAGAAAAACCTCGGCGTAGACGCGAAGCTGCAAAATCAGGAGTGGAAAACCATGCTGGATACCATGCACACCCACAACTTTGACGCGGTGCGCTACGCCTGGATTGCCGACTACGACGACGCGGCGACCTTCCTGAACAACTTCCGTACCGGCGACAGTGAAAACACCAGCCAGTACAGCAACCCGGACTACGATCAAGCCTTGATCAACGCCGCAAAAGCCAAAACGCCGGCAGAGCGGGGTAAGTTCTACCAGCAGGCGGAAGATCTGCTTGGGCGTGATGTGCCTGCCATTCCGGTTTATCACTACGTCCGTACGCACCTGGTGAAACCGTGGGTGGGTGGCTTTACGCCGGATAAGCTGGGGTACTATTTTACAAAAGATATGTACATCAAAAAGCACTAAGCGAGAGGGCTGGATTTTATGCTGAGAAAATCGCCGATGTGTTGTCAGTTCAACCGATTAAGCACATTTTGGCTAATTTTAAAGCGAACGATTGCAGCCACTCTTTACAGCATGCGGTGAGGTGTTTATAGTTCGCCTCACTCAGGAAGTGTGGCCGAGCGGTTGAAGGCACCGGTCTTGAAAACCGGCGACCCGAAAGGGTTCCAGAGTTCGAATCTCTGCGCTTCCGCCAGATATAAACCCCAGCTTACTCGTTAAGCTGGGGTTTTTCTTTTTGCGCGTATCAGAAAACCTGACGTCTATGAGCGGATAAAGGCCAGAATATCCGCATTAATGGTATCGGCGTGGGTGGTATGCATCCCGTGCGGGAAGCCCGGATAGATTTTCAGCACGCTATTCGCCAGCAGCTGGTCCTGCAGAAGGGCGGCATTCTTATAAGGCACGACCTGATCGTCATCCCCCTGCATCACCAGAACGGGAACCGTAATGGTTTTCAAATCCTCTGTCTGATCGGTTTCTGAAAACGCCTTAATTCCCTCATAGTGGGCCTTGGCGCTGCCGATCATGCCCTGACGCCACCAGTTCTGAATGGTGCCCTGTGAAACCTCGGCCCCCTCCCGGTTAAACCCATAAAAAGGACCGCTGGCGACGTCGAGGTAAAACTGGGCGCGATTCGCGGCCAGCGCTTTACGGAAGCCGTCGAAAACCTCAACAGGTGTCCCGCCAGGGTTGTTTTCTGTCTTCACCATCAACGGCGGAACGGAGCTCACGAGCACCGCTTTGGCAACGCGCCCCTGCGGCTGGCCGTACTTCGCAACATAGCGGGCCACCTGGCCACCGCCGGTAGAGTGGCCGACGTGCACCGCATTGTGCAGATCCAGGCTTTCAACCACGGCCGACGCGTCAGCCGCATAATGATCCATATCGTGCCCTTCGCTGACCTGGTCCGAACGCCCGTGACCACGGCGGTCGATTGCGATAACGCGATAGCCTTCCGCAAGGAAGAAGAGCATCTGGTTATCCCAGTCATCGGCACTCAATGGCCAGCCGTGATGGAAAACAATGGGCTGAGCCTCCTTCGGACCCCAGTCTTTGTAGTAAATATTGACGCCGTCTTTCGTTGTTACGAATGCCATACCGCAGACTCCTCTGTTAAAGGCAAAACGGTGGCTGGCTGAACGCCTAGCCAATCGTAATGCCTTAAGTAAGTTGGATTTTTTCTATTTCCCGTACCGACAGTACTCCTAAAGTGTAGGAGAAATAGTCAAAGCAGGCGGTTTCATTTCTGTTAACGGTTCTCTTCAATATAACGGGCGAGATCGGCCGGGGTTTTCAGCACCGTCGCCACGTCGGTAGGCGGTATCATACAGCCGTAAACGTCCTGCACCTCCAGCACCATGTCGACTGCCAGAATGGAGTCGAGAATGTCGGATTCAATCAGCTCATCGTGAAAGCCAACCTTGCGGGATAACACTTTTTCAAACAGGGCGAGAATATCGTGTTCCATCATTTTTCCTGGGATAATTAATGTGTGCGGGCGTAAGCGTCCAGCAGCTTGCGGTCAATTTTGCCGTTAGGATTTAGCGGCAAAGCGTCTTTTACGATAATTTGTGAAGGCACCATGTAGTGGGGCACCACGTTTGCCAGCGAGGTTTTGATCGCCTCCGGTGCCAGCTCCGTCACGCAGAACGCGGCGATGCGCAGCACGCTGCCGCAGGGTTTCATCAGCGGCATCACCACCGCTTCGCTGATGCCGGACATGGCCAGCAGGCGGTTTTCAATCTCGCCGATCTCGATGCGGTAGCCATTCAGCTTGACCTGGCTGTCGTTGCGGCCCTGGCAGTAGATGAGCCCGTCTTCATAACCCAGATCGCCGGTCCGGTAGCCGCGGAACGCATCATTTTCCCGACGCAGCAGTTTTGCCGCGTTCTCCTGCGGCAGGCCTAAATAGCCGCGCATGACGTTTTTGCCCCAGATAATCAGCTCGCCCTCGGCGGAAATCTCCATTCTGCTGTCCGGCATCATCACGCCCACCGGCAGCACCGCGCTGTCGCTGTTAAGGATCTCATCCGTGATCTCAACCACGGTTGTCGCAATGGTCGCTTCCGTTGGGCCATAGGAGTTGATGATTTTGGCCTGCGGGAAACGGCGGCGGAGTTGTTTCACCAGCGCTTTATTGAGCACTTCACCAATGAAGATAAAGACGCAGAGTGCAGGCAAATACTCGTTGTTAAAGTGCGGAGAAAGCAGTTGCTGGTAGGCAAAAGAGGGGGTGGAAACCCAGGCGGAGACCGCGTTGCTTTGCAGTCGCTCGAGCCAGTTCTCTTTCTGGATATCCTCTTTGGCATTCAGCACGATGTGGCCTCCCATCGCCAGGTTCGCCAGCAGAGGGATCAGGGAGAGGTCAAAGCTGAACACCGCGTGGTTCATTAGCACCGGTTTTTCCGGCAGCGAAAAGTCCTGGCTGACCCACTTCATGAAGTGCCATACGCTTTCACGTCCAATCTGCACGCCTTTCGGTTTTCCGGTGCTGCCTGAGGTAAACATGATATAGGCCAGATCCTGCTCCTCCAGCACCTTGCCCGCCTCGCCGGTGGCGATGAACTGCCGCGTCGCCACGTCGTAGTAGTAAGGGGCGCCGGTCAGGTTGCAGATCTCGCGAAGCCGCTCCTGCGGGTAAATGCAGTCCACCGGGATGTACGGAATGTTGTGCAGCAGGCAGCTATAGATCGCCACGGCGAACTCGGCCTGCTGATGGCCGTACAGCACGATCGGCGTACCGTCTGCGGGCTGGCAGCGTCGATAACGCTCTGCCCAGTCCGTCACGGCAGAGGAAAGCTGGAGCCAGCTTAAGGTTTCGTCGCTGCCGCTGATGGCCAGCTGCTGCGGGGAGGCGGGATCGCGCAGTGCCGCACGCAAGAAATCCTGCAGTTCCTGAAGATCGGAGTGATTTTTCATAGAGGTGACATTCCACTGAAGATGTAAAGGGATCCTGCGGCGCTTCCCAGCGTCAGAATTCGTCCCAAAAACGCAACGGCCGGATACTGCAATCCGCGGTGTAACGATGGGCTGCGTTTGGCTGACCACAGCAGCATGTTGTGCGCGACGGAAATCGCGCCAAACAGCGCGCCGCTGATGACGTAATGGCGTTCCAGGCCATTCCACGCCCCCATGCAGAACAGGGTGCAAAAAATACCGATATTTTGCGCCAGCGTTTTGTTCTGGCGGAAAAAGTTAAACTTCATCAGGTTCATATAGACGGGCATAAAGACCACGTCGCGCAGCCATTCGGACAGGCTGATGTGGAAGCGGCGCCAGAAATCCTGCGGGTTCTTCGCAAG
The DNA here is from genome assembly GCF_014982345.1 of Enterobacter cloacae complex sp. P1B. Taxonomy (NCBI): domain Bacteria; kingdom Pseudomonadati; phylum Pseudomonadota; class Gammaproteobacteria; order Enterobacterales; family Enterobacteriaceae; genus Enterobacter; species Enterobacter cloacae complex sp. P1B. The sequence continues at coordinate 116,909 of NZ_JADCLF010000004.1, forward strand.
GAGCGGCATGTTGAAGTTTGCCGGAATATTCAGCCCAAACAGCCGGCCCGCGCCGATGGCCATATTGCTGTAGCCCGCAAAATCAAAGTACAGATAGGCGCTGTAGGCAATCGACATCACCACGCCCACGGTCAGGGTAAACGGCTTATGGCTCCAGGGCTGCACGACGAGCGAATCGATCAGCATGGCAAACAGGAACTTCTGAATGATGCCGGTAATAATTTGCTCCAGCGCCGTTAAAAACTGTTCGCGGTTCAGGATAAATGCCGGCTTATTCACATCGCTCATCCATGTCCGCCAGCGATACATCGGGCCGGCCAGAATAATAAAGGGCATAAAGAGATAGCAGAAATAGTGCAGGAAATTCTGGCCCTCTTTTTTACTGCGATACAGCAGTACATCCACAGCGCGGAAGGTCATAAAAGAGAGACCGATTGTGCCGAGGTGATAATTAAAATGTAATTTCACCAGAACCAGGGGCAGCAGCGTTAAAACGACCGCCTGCCAGGTTTTTAATCTGCCTTTTTCTTTTAACGTGGCGACAAGATAAAACCAGCAAAAGACGGCCACGGGAACACTGTAATTGCCCTGAAAAATATAACCCCAGCCTAATACTGTCACTACGGATAAGGAAACTAGCCAGGTCAGACGGTGGCGTAAAACACGATTAACCATCGCAAACGCCAGCGCGGATGAAAATAAACAGACAAAAAACATTCCTGAGCTGTACATCATTTCGCCTCAGAATTTTTGATATTCAAAATGCAGCTGCATACTCATGCTGTCATCGACAGCGGTCCATGCAACGACGGTGATCGCCAGCAGTAAATAAAGGCAAAAAAGACGGATCGCGATTTTCATTATTTAAAACTCTGTGCAATAAAGCGAAGCATTGGCACCCAGGCCAGTTCGGTAGGGTGCAGACGATCCCAGTTCCAGCCGTTCTGATACGGCATGGCGTACATATCCAAATACGGGATCTGGTTCTCTTTCAGAATGGTTTGAATCTGCTTATCGAACGGGCGGAAGGTGTCGGTATTGTAAAGCGCCCAGGGGTTAACCGGGTCGACGATAGCAATCACCTGCACGTGATGCGCTTTCAAAAGCTGAACGGTTTTCCTGAACGCGGCGAACTGCCCCGGCACCACCGGCGTGTCATCCCACTGCTGCGGCTTACCGTCCTCGTCGTAAATCGTTTTGTCCATCCACAGCGTGGCCGCGCTCTGATGGCGCTTTTTATTCAACTCGCGGGCATTCGCTAGCGCTTTATCCCAGTCAGGGGAAAGACGGGCGGTTGGCTGCTGAGGCCAGGGCTGCGCCGTCTGTGGCCTGATGTTGAGCAGCGACAGCCAGTCGTTTTTAATCAGGGTGCAGAAGTTTGCAAACTGAAAACTCAGCTCGTCCCATATCAGCGCCGGATGCCAGCCATACACACGCATTTGCCCGAAGGTTAAATGGCTTATCTCTTTCGCATCAATATGCTTCAGGTAATTAACCAGGAACGGGCGCGCCTGCGGATCCTTCATCAGGGGATTAAAAATCGAGCCCGGAAAATTATCCGCATAGATAGCGGGCGGCAGGCCTTTTGAATAAAAGCCGTCAGGCGCCAGAAGCAGCACCACTTTGCTGTTTGCATTAAGGCTATCTTTAAAACGCGAGAGAAGTAAAAATTGCGTTTCGTCATCGACAAACGCATCGCCATAGGCCACGACGGGCTGGTGCAATTGCTTATTAAAATAATTAAATACGGCGTAATGTTCCTCTTCTGAGGTGGCGACCTCAGACGCACCAAGGAAGAAAATAGCATTCCCTTCTAAAGCATGGGAAATAGTGGCTATTTTTTCCGCCTGTTCTTTTGTCGTCCCTGCCATGGACTTGATCAGCGGCTGGAATTTAAGCGGCGGATCAAAGCTTGTCACCAGCGGGTGAAAACTCAGGACTAAAATGGCCAAAACGGCCATCAGGATATGTAAACAAAACGTATTTTTGATTTTCATCATCAACCAGTAAGGCGCTATGACAGTAATGCGTTAAAACCCGCATTACCCGGATTTATTACCATTACAAAACACATGGCCGTCTATTTTTTTTGGCATTCTATACCACGGTGATTTAAAAGGATGAGCGTTGCTGTGTAACGGTATGTACAAGGGGGGAAGGGGGGAGGGCAGGTAAGCGTCCGGGTGACTTTTTGCGCAGTCAAACGCCCGCATGCAAAAATAGAAAAATTCCTGCTTTACAAGGCGCTAATAGATGTTTATAGTGCGCCTCACTTTGGAAGCGTGGCCGAGCGGTTGAAGGCACCGGTCTTGAAAACCGGCGACCCGAAAGGGTTCTAGAGTTCGAATCTCTACGCTTCCGCCAAATTCGAAAACCCTGCGATAGCAATATCGCAGGGTTTTTTCGTTTTACAGCGCAATCACCAGCTCCCCGGAGTGACTCCGCGAACAGCAGAGCGCCACCTGCTGGTCAGCCGCGCTTTTTTCTGCCTCCGACTGCACGCTATCCCTGTGGTCCACCACGCCGTCAATCACCGGCGTCAGGCAGGCGCCGCAGATCCCCATTTCGCAGGACAGCGGCACGTCCACGCCGTTTTCCTGTAATACCTGAGCGATGGTCTTATCCGCAGGCACCGGCCAGCGCTCGCCGGTGGAGGCAAGTTTGACCGTAAAGATCTCGCCTGCGACGCCGCTTGTGACAGGGGGAGCGGGCTGAAACGCCTCGCTGTGGATATGGGCGTCATTCCATCCCTTCGCCGCCGCCACATCGCGCGCTTTCTCCATAAACCCCGCAGGTCCGCACACCCACGCGTGCAGCCCCGCTTCAGGCGCGGGGAAATGCTCCGCCAGCGTGGTTCGTGGGGTGGTGGTATGAATAATGCAGTCACCGCACAGCGAGAGCTCGCGCGCAAACGCCGCGCTTTCCCGGTTTCTGACGTAATAGTGCAGCGTAAACGGCGTTCCGGTCGCTTTCAGCTGCAATGCCATCGCATACAGCGGCGTAATGCCAATCCCTGCCGCCAGCAGCAATACCCGCTCAGCCTGATGCAGCGGAAACAGATTGCGCGGGGTCGAGATTGAAAGCCTCTGTCCCGGACGCAGCATTTCGTGAACGTAGCGCGACCCGCCGCGCGAGGCGGCTTCTCGCCCCACGCAGATAAGATAGCTCTCGTCGCCACATGCCCCTGTCAGAGAGTACTGGCGGACCACGCCGCAGGGCAGGTGGACATCAATGTGCGCGCCGGGTTGCCACGCCGGTAGCGCGTCGCCGTTTTCGGCCATCAGCCTGACGGCGAGGCTTTTATCCCCCTCGCGCCACAGCCCGTCAACGATCACGTTCAGCATATTGGCCTCCGTCATACCAGGAAAAATTCGCCAAAGCCCATCTTCTTCAGTCCCCGACGGTAGGCAATCGAACTCTTATCTGCCGGAATATGGGCTTCCAGAGTGAGATCCAGCGGCAGACTTTCCGGGCGCTGGGTTTCGACCATCAGGCGATCCTCTTCAAAAATGCGCAGGTTAAAGGCATGCACGTCCTCCACCGGAATATGCAGATCAAAGTTGCGCGCGATGGGCGCGAACATGCGGGTCACCCGTGACGAGACGGGCGAGGCGGCGTTCATAATCACCAGCCGCGATTCACCCGGAAAATGAATCGTCAGGGTGGCGGTAAACGGCAGATGCATTTCAAAATGGCGCAGCCACTGGAACCCTTCTGGCGCCTGCACGGGTGAACTGGCGGGATAGTTGCTCACGGAACTCCAGTAATCGGCCACGAAACCGAAGGGCGTCTCCTGCGGCTGATAGATAGGGACAAGCTGATTATTGGGATCGGCAAAGGTATCGGTATGGATCCACGCAAAGTGGGCAACATCCAGAAACCCCTCCACCTGGCGCCCGGCGAAGCCGTTCACCTCAAACGCCGGGCAGTTGATCTGCTGAAATCCGTCGTCGCTCCAGTGCGGCATGGTGGGCAGCGGCATGGGATTGTCCGGGTCAAACGCCAGGCAGGTCCAGATCAGGCCGAAGCGCTCTTCCACCGCGTAGTTAATCAGGTTCAGCTTCGCCGGAACGGGCTGGTCGGGGCTGGACGGAATGCGGTTGCAGCGGCCGTCTTCACCAAAGCGTAAGCCGTGGTAGGGGCAGATAATCCCGTGCTCGTCGTGAAAGCCGAGCGTCAGCGGCACGCCGCGGTGCGGACACACGTCCCGGGCAACCACGACCTGGTCGTTAATTCGGTAAATCACCAGCTGTTCATCCAGCAGGGTGGCCTTGACGGGGGCCGGGCCGACGTCGCAGGCGCGCGCAACCGGATGCCAGCATTTCGCCAGGCGCAGCCAGTCCTCTGGCTCAAACGTGCAGTGGGCGGGTGGTGTCGGTTCTCTTTTCATCGTTGTCCCTCTTGTTCAGCCTAACGGGCCGCCCTGAATGGTCTCGCACAGACCGTTGATAATGCGTTCCCCGGTCTCCTCTTTGAGCTCCTGATACCAGGCCTGCGTCAACGCCATATCTTTCCCGTGGGTGACGTCGCAGCGTTTACGCGCTTTCAGCACCAGGTCACGCACCCGGTCGCAGCGCAGGGCTTCGTACTGCCGCAGCGCCAGCGTAATGTTGTGGTTTTCACGCAGGCATTCGCCCAGCACCACGGCGTCCTCCATGGCCGCGCAGCCGCCCTGGCCGATATCCGGCGTGGTGCTGTGCCCGGCATCGCCGAGCAGCGCGACGTTGCCGCGTACCAGGCTGTCGAACGGCTCGATGTCATGGATTTCAATGCGGTTGGTGGTATCGGGATCCAGCGCGGCGATAAGCTTCTGCACCGGCGGCGCCCAGCCGCGGAAGTAGCCCGTGAGATCGGCGCGCAGGGTGGTGCGATCCTCCGCCAGGCCCGCGGGCAGCGGCACGTCAAAAAAGAAGTAGAAACGACCGCCGGAGACGGGCATCAGCGACACGCGTTTGCCTTCGCCAACGAAGGTGGTCCACTGGTGCGCCGGGGCAATCTCTTCATCAATCTTTACCAGCCCGTTCCAGTTCACGTATCCGGCGTAGCGGCGCTCCGGGGTATAGCCCAGCACGTACGGACGAACCGCCGAGTGGCTGCCGTCGGCGGCAATCAGAAAATCACCTGTTGCCGTGGTGCCATCGGTAAAGGTCACGCTTACGCCCGCGTCGTCTTCATGAACGTGTTCCACGCGCTTGCCAAACTGCACCTTGTCGCGCCCCCAGAAGTCCAGCATTTCGCGCTGGAGTTCAGCGCGCGAGACGGGGCAGGGGCGCCCGCCGGTACGTTCAACCAGCGGGGCGAGGCTGAAGCGGGTCAGGGTGTCGCCGCGCCGGTAATCCTTGTAGGCCATAAAACGCATCGGACCGCCGTAGGTTTCGATAATGTCGCCCATGCCGAGGTGCTGCATACACTTCACGCCGTTAGGCCAGATGGAGATGGCCGCCCCGACGGGCCGGATCTCTTTTACGGCTTCGAACACGGTACAGTCGATGCCCGCTTTCTTTAGCGCGACGGCAGCGCTCAGGCCGCCAATACCCGCGCCAATGACGATTGCTTTCATGCTTCTCTCCTTTTGCAGGGTGTAAAAACATTCAGCAATTTGCGTACCAGGCTGCAGAGTGGCGATAACGGCGTTGTGGGAGGTGAGTTTGCACTGCTAAGGTGCGCAAACACGGTGAATATGCCTTTTTATGAATCAATAATTTCCTGTCCAGCCATACAGAATCGACTGTTTCACATCGGCGACAAGAGTGGCGTGGTTTGTGCAACAACCCGGAGGAGGACAATAAAGGAGACACTATGATCGCACTGCACGACTTCAATCATCTTCCTGAGAAAGAGGCTCTCGCGCTGCTCACCCCCTGCGTGGCGCTCCCCGGCTGGGCTGAGGCGCTGGTTTATGGACGGCCTTACCCGAGCCGGAGTGAATTGACGATCGCGGCGCAGGCGCTGATGCAGCGCTGGGACGAAGTGGCGTTAGCGCAAGCCCTGAGCGCGCACCCGCGCATCGGGGAAAAGCCCGCGGGTGCACAGGTGGAGGCGGCGCTGTCGCGCCAGGAGCAGGGCGCGGTGAATGACCGGGACGCGGCGCTTGCGCAGGCGCTGCGCGAGGGTAACGCCCGCTACGAGGCCCGCTTCGGCCGGGTGTTTCTGATCCGCGCGAAGGGCCGGAGCGGCGAGGACATTTTACAGATACTGAATGCGCGGCTGAAGAACAGCGACGCGCAGGAAGTTCAGGCGGCGCTGGAACAGCTGCGGGAAATTACGCTGCTGCGGCTGGAAGGAGTGATTAGCGAATGAGCACGCTCAGCACCCATATTCTCGATATTTCAACGGGCAAACCCGCCGCGGGCGTGACGGTCCATCTCGAACGGGAGGGCGAAATCATGGCGACGGGCGTGACCAACGTTAATGGTCGCATCACCGAATTTGTCCCTTTCCTGCCCGCAGGCCGCTATCGGCTGGTGGCGGAGATCGGCGGGTGGTTTCGCGCAACCGGCCGGGAGACGATTTACCCCTGCGCGCAAATTGATTTTGTGACGGGAGAAGCGGCAGACGAGCACTTCCATCTGCCGTTTGTGATTGCGCCAGGCGGGTGGTCAACCTACCGGGGCAGTTGACCACACCCGCTCGCCGTTGACCCAGGTCTCACTGATGTTGCGCTCGTCGCCCAGGGTCATCAGCACAAATAGCTGCTCGTAGATATCCTGACAGCGGCGATTGCGCAGGCGCTGCAGCGGCGTCACGTCAGGATCGATAACCACGAAATCCGCCTCTTTGCCGGGGGCGAAGTTGCCAATCTTATCGTCCAGCCTGAGGGCGTGCGCGCCGCCCAGCGTGGCGTGATAAAACGCCTCGCTGGCGCGCAGGCGGTAGCTCTGCAGCTGGCCGACCTTGTAGGCTTCTCCCAGGGTGCGCAGCATGCTGAAGGTGGTGCCCGCGCCGACGTCGGTGCCGATGCCCATCCGCACCTTGTGCTGCCAGCAGGCGGGCAGGCGAAACAGCCCGCTGCCGAGAAACAGGTTCGAGGTGGGGCAAAACGCCACCGCCGAACCGGTGTCGTGCAGGCACTGCCACTCGCTGTGGTGCAGATGAATCGCGTGGGCAAATACGCTTCGCTCGCCGGTCAGGCCGTAGTGGTGATACACGTCCAGATAGCGCTCGTGCTCCGGCCAGAGATCGTTCACCCAGGCCACTTCATTTGGGTTTTCGCTGAGATGGGTCTGCAGCCAGGTATCCGGAAACTCCTCTCTGAGCAGGCTGACCGCGGCGAGCAGCTCGGGAGAGGACGTTGGGGCAAAGCGCGGCGTAATGGCATACCCCAGCCGCCCCCGGTGGTGCCAGCGCTGGATCAACTCCCGCGTCTGCCGGTAGCTCTGCTTTGCATCTTCGCTCAGGTAGTCCGGCGCGTGCCGGTCCATCATCACCTTTCCGGCGATAAGGCGCATGTTGAGGCGCAGGGCTTCGGTAAACAGCGCTTCGACCGATTGCGGATGCAGCGTGCAAAACACCAGCGCGGTGGTGGTGCCGTTGCTCACCAGTTGGTTAATGAAAAATTCGGCGATCTCTTTCGCGTAGGCTTCATCGGCAAACTGGCTCTCCACCGGGAAGGTGTAGGTGGTCAGCCACTCCAACAGCTGTTCGCCAAAGGCGCCGATCATCTCCGTTTGTGGATAATGAACGTGGGTGTCGACAAAACCGGGCAGCAGCAGCCTGCCGCGCAGGTCCGTGTAGCCTTTGTGGGGGTCGAGATACTGCTCGCCCTCCTGCCACGCCATGTGCGCCAGAATTTTTCCGTTCTGGATAAACAGCAGCCCGTCCTCAAGGTAGCGGGCGTGTTGGGCAATCGCGTCTGCGCTGTCGCAGACCTGGGCGATATCGAAAAATGCACCGCGTATCGCAGTCTGGTATTCCATCGTGGGTCCTGCCTTATTGTTTGCGTAGCGGGGTGAAAAAGCTCAGCAAGAACGGTGCCAGAATGAACGGGCCGCAGATAAACTGCGGCCGGAAGGAGGGGTTACTCTTTTTGCGTCGCTACGCGGGAGCTGAACGAGGCCGCGCCTGCCGTATCGCGCTCTTCCCGCGCCAGCCAGCGGTAGGTCACGCCGCCGAGGAAGACGCCGATAAACCAGCTGAAGTTTGCCACTTCATGCAGGGCCGGGATAAAGCCAATCACCAGACCTACGGCAACGGATGGGATCAGCGCGCCAATGGCCTTCGGGTTAAAGCCGTTGCGGTACCAGTATTTGCCCTTTGGCGTGTCGTCGAACAGATCGTCTACCGACACCTTGCCGCGCTTAATCAGGTAGAAATCGGCAATCAGAATGCCGAACAGCGGGCCGATAAACGCCCCGAGCACGTCCAGGGTGTAATGGATGAGCTCCGGTGAGTTGAACAGGTTCCACGGGGTGAGCAGGATCGAGCCGACGGCGGCAATCATCCCTCCGGTGCGGAAGCTGATCTTCTGCGGCGAGCAGTTAGAGAAATCAAACGCCGGTGAGACAAAGTTCGCGACGATGTTGATCCCGATGGTGGCGGTGATCATCGTCAGCAGGCCAATTGCCACGGCCAGATCGTTACCTACGCGGCTGACGGTTTCGATCGGGTCGGTGATCATGCGGCCAAACAGCGACTGGGTGCCGGAGACAATCACCACGGTGACGATGGAGAACAGCAGGAAGTTAAACGGTAGCCCCCAGCGGTTGCCGCGGCGGATCTCACCCATGCTTTTGCCGTAGCGGGAGAAGTCGCCAAAGTTAAGCAGCGGGCCGGAGAAGTAGGAGACCACCAGCGCGGTCGCGGTGATCATCTGCCAGGTCTGCTCGCCCGCGCTCAGGGATTTGCTGGCGAGGGTGAAAGAGATCCCGTCAAAACCGGTCTTGTATACAATCCAACCCGCAAGGGCCAGCATCACCACATAGACCGCCGGACCGGCGATATCAATAAAGCGCTTAATGGCGTTCATGCCGTGCCAGAAGACCATCGCCTGAAGAACCCACATGATGGCAAAGCAGATCCAGCCCAGCGGCGACAGGCCCAGGAAGGCACCGGTGGTAAGGCTCGCCAGAGAAGGCCAGAACTTCAGCACCACCAGCATCAGCGCGTTGGCGGCAAGCCAGGTCTGGATGCCGTACCACGCAAAGGCGATAAGCCCGCGGATCACCGCCGGAATATTGGCCCCGAAGACGCCAAACGCCTGACGGCTGATCACCGCATAGGGCACGCCCGCCATCTGGCTCGGTTTGGCCACCAGGTTGGCGCACAGCTGCACGATGCAGATCCCCACCAGCAGGCAGAGCAGCACCTGCCAGCTTGCCAGCCCGAGCGTAAAGAAGCTCGCGGCAACAACGTAACCCCCCATGCTGTGAACGTCGGACATCCAGAAAGAAAAGATGTTGTACCAGCTCCAGTTCTGGTCACGCGTCGGTGCCAGATCCTCATTGCAAAGACGTGGGCTGTAAACCGCACCGGAATCAGCGGCCGTACCCTGCTGTGCGTTTTGACTGTTTGGCATGAAACCTGCTCCTGTGAATGAAAACCCGTTGAGTGGGAGTGCAAACGGTGTTGCAGGATCCAGGCCAAAATAATAAATCTTGTATGCAATATTTTATTTTTATGTATACGATTCGATAACGGAAAGTAATATTCGGAGTGGTGAATGAACAACATAAACGCCCTGCAGACCGCGCCAGACCTGCATGACAAAGACGAAACCATCTTCCAGGCGCTGATGACTGCGATTGTGGAACATCAGCTGCTGCCGGGGAGCAAATTGCCGGAAGAGGCGCTGGCCGAGGTGTTTGGCGTGAGCCGCACGGGCATCCGCAAGGTGCTTCAACGACTCGCCGCTGTGCAAATGGTCACCCTGACGCCCAAACGTGGTGCACACGTCGCCAGCCCGACGGTTGAAGAGGCGCGGCACATCTTCCGCACCCGCGCGCTGCTGGAGGTCGCTAACCTGCCGGATGTGCTGGCGCACTGTCAGCCGCCGCACCTTGCCGCGCTGGAGGCCATTATTCGTCAGGAGCAGCAGGCGCACGAGGCGTACGACGGCCCGGCGGCAATCCGACATTCCGCCAGTTTCCACATACAACTGCAGGCCATCTCCGGTAACCAGGTGCTGACGGAGATGGTGACAAGCCTGAGCCAGCGCTCCTCGCTGGTGATTGCCACCTGGGGCGCGCCGTGGCGTCAGGGCTGTCGCTGCAACGATCACGAACAGCTTGTGGATCTGCTGCGCCAGAAGGCGCTCCAGCCGCTAAGCGATGCCCTCATGCACCATTTTGAACACATCGTTGCCAGCCTTTGCTTCGAGCGGGCGGGCGAGTGCCTGCCTGATTTTGCCCGGCTGTTTGCCGGCCACAAGGAGTCGTAATGTCTGTCTGTATACAAGTGATCAATCCCAACACCAGCCTCGCGATGACGGAAACCATCGGCGCGGCGGCCCGCGCGGTGGCGGCGCCGGGAACGGAGATCCTCGCGGTCTGTCCGGGCGCGGGCGTGCCGTCTATAGAAGGCCACTTTGATGAGGCCATCGCCGCCGTCGGTGTCCTGGAACAGATCAAAAAAGGCAGGGAGCAGGGCGTGGACGGTCACGTGATTGCCTGCTTTGGCGATCCGGGACTGCTGGCAGCGCGCGAGCTGGCGCAGGGGCCGGTTATCGGCATTGCTGAAGCCGCTATGCATATGGCGACGCTGGTGGCGACGCGCTTTTCGGTGGTCACCACGCTGCCGCGCACGCTGATTATTGCCCGCCATCTGTTGCACCAGTATGGCTTTCAGGACCACTGCGCAGCGCTGCACGCCATCGACCTTCCGGTGCTGGCGCTGGAGGACGGCAGCGGTCTGGCGCAGGAGAGGGTACGCGCGCGCTGTATACAGGCGCTGAAAGAGGATGGCTGCGGCGCCATCGTGCTCGGCTGCGGCGGCATGGCGACGCTGGCGCAGGAGCTGACCCGCGAGCTGCGCGTGCCGGTGATCGACGGCGTCAGCGCGGCGGTGAAGATGGTGGAATCGCTGGTGGCGCTGGGGCTCTCGACCAGCAAGCATGGGGATCTGGCCTTCCCGGAGAACAAACCGTTAAGCGGGCATTTTCAGGCATTGAATCCATTTTAACTTTTGGGGGTGGTATGGGGCTTTTCGAACAGGATTATCCGCGGGATCTGCGCGGCTACGCGGGCAACCCGCCACACGCGCGGTGGCCGAATGAGGCGCGCATCGCGGTGCAGTTTGTGCTCAATTATGAAGAAGGGGCGGAAAACCACGTTCTGCACGGCGATGCCGGGTCCGAGCAGTTCCTGTCGGACATCATCGGCGCGGCCAGCTACCCGGACAAACACATGTCGATGGACTCCCTTTACGAATACGGCAGCCGCGCCGGGTTCTGGCGGATCCACAGTGAATTTCAAAAACGCGGCCTGCCGCTGACGGTCTTTGGCGTGGCGATGGCGCTGGCGCGTCACCCGGAGATTGTTGAGGCGATCAAAACCGCGGATTACGACGTGGTCAGCCACGGCTGGCGCTGGATCCACTATCAGAATATGGACATCAGCCAGGAGCGCGACCACCTGCATAAGGCGGTGCAGGTTCTTACCGACCTGTTCGGCAAGCCGCCAACCGGCTGGTACACCGGGCGCGACAGCCCCAACACCCGCCAACTGGTGGTGGAGCACGGCGGCTTCGACTACGACAGCGACTACTACGGCGACGACCTGCCCTTCTGGACGGAAGTGGCCTGCGGCGACGGCACCCAAAAGCCGCACCTGATCGTGCCCTATACGCTGGATGCGAACGACATGCGCTTCGCGACCGCGCAGGGGTTTAACACCGCCGAGCAGTTTTATACGTACCTGAAGGACAGCTTTGACGTGCTGTACGAGGAGGGGGAAAGCGCGCCAAAGATGATGTCCATCGGCATGCACTGCCGCCTGCTGGGAAGGCCGGGGCGTTTTCGCGCGCTGCAACGGTTTCTGGATTACGTGCAGCAGCACGATCGGGTGTGGGTCTGTACCCGCCAGCAGATTGCCGACCACTGGCGGGAAGTGCATCCGTTTCAGAAGTAATTGTGCGATGTTTTGCCGGGTGGCGGCTGCGCCTTACCCGGTCTATACCATCAAACTAACCTGCGCCGCAACAATGCGCCACCCGTAGGCAAACCTTACCCACGTCTGCTGCTGGCGGCCAATCCGCTCCGTACCTTCACGGGTAAACTCGGTGCTGCACACGGCATAACCCTCCCCGAAGGTGGTAATCACGGTGTGGCGCAGCGTCCGCTGAAGCCCGGCAGACGGGCGCGCCGCCCTAAAAGCGCGGATTTCATCGATCCCGTACAGGTTTTCACCCGCCCCCAGACGCACCGTGTTTTTGTCGTGCCAGAACAACTCGTCCAGCACGGCAATGTTGTTACTCACCAGCGCGTCTTCATAGCGATAAAACGCGGCGGTCACCTCGGCAACCACCCACGGCAGGTTAATGTCATCGTGATTGATCATGCTGCGACCTCCGCCGGGCGGGCATCGGTGATGCCGCTCTCTTCCAGCACGCGCGCGACGCGCAGGCAGGCCTGCTCGTTAAACGGCGCGGCAATCAGCTGCAGGCCAATCGGCGCGCCATGTGCGGTGCGCAGCGGAACGGTGGTCACGGGCAGGCCCAAAAATGAAATCGGCTGGGTCAGCATCCCCATGCTGGCGCGGATGGGGAGCGGCTGACCGTTAATCTCCATGGTTTGATCGCCGATCCGCGTGGCGCTGCGCGGCGTCGCGGGGGCGATCAGCACGTCGGCCTGGGCAAACAGTGCGTGAAACGCCTGCCGCGCCTGCGCGCGGAACCGCTGGGCCTGAATATACCAGGCGGAGGGGATCATCGCGCCTGCCAGCAGTCGCTCCCGGGAGTGCGGCTCAAAGCGCTCGGGCTCGCGGCGAAGCGCGGGCAGGTACTGATTTCCCCCTTCGGAGGCGCTGATGATAAACGCCGCGGAGCGCGCCAGCTCGGCGTCCGGAAACTGCAGCTCATCCTGCACGTCGAGCGCCTTCGCCACCCGCGCCACGGCGTCTCTGGCCTGTGCGTCGCACCAGGTGGTGAAGTAGCCGCCGAGCACCGCGCAGCGCAGGCCGTCAAGCCCGCGGTCTAGCAGGGGGCGCGTCTGCTCGCGCGAGCTCTCTGCCTGAAAACGGTCGCTGCTGTCCCGGCCCTGCAGCGCGTCGTACACGGACGCCAGGTCGCACACCCGGCGGGCGAAGGGGCCTATATGATCCAGGCTCGCGACAAACGGATGGCTGCCGGATCGTGACAGGCGGCCAAAGGTGGGCTTGAGGCCATAGATGCCGCACAGGGAGGCCGGAACGCGAATCGACCCGTTGGTGTCGGTGCCGAGCGAAAAGTGCACCAGCCCGGCGGCTACGGCGGCGGCTGAACCGCCGGAGGACCCGCCCGCAATGCGCGTCAGGTCGTGCGGGTTACGCGTCGCGCCGTAGTGGCTGTTCTCGGTGGTAAAGCCGTAGGCGTAGGCGTCCATATTCACCATCCCGGACAGCAGCCCGCCCGCGCTGCGCAGCTGGCGCACGGCGAAGCTGTCAGCGGCCGCAGCGGGGCGCTGGCTGAACAGCTCGGCGCCCGCGAGGGTGGTGTGTCCGGCAACGTCGAACAGGTTTTTCACCGCGTAGGGCACGCCCGCCAGCGGCGGCAGGGGGCGCTTCTCGCGGCGCAGGGTGTCGATGTTCTCGGCCTCGGCGAGCATGCGTGCTTCCGTCACGGTGGTCCAGGCATTGATCTGCGGGTTAACGCGCCCAATCGCCTCCAGCGTCTGGCGGGCAATCTCATGGGCGCTCAGCTCGCCCGCGCTCAGCGCCTGTTGAATGTCGCTGATACTCATCTCGTGTAGCGTCATGCTTTATACACTCCTGCGATCTCCAGACGGTCGTCGAGCGGCAGCGCCATCAGCGGGGCGGCCATGCTGGCAATGCGGCTGAACTGCAACTGCAGCTCAGCGCGGCGGGCATCGTCCAGTGTCACGCCGAGCACGGACTCCATTTGCGCAAGATACGCCTGCCAGTCGGGTTGTTGTGTCGTCATTGTTTTCTCCTCAGTATCCGGCGGCCGCGCCGTTGCTGCGCGGGTCAAACGCCCCTTCAAACAGCCCGTTGGGGTGGCGGACAATCGCGCCCGCGTGGCCCATCGCTTCACTGAAGTCAGGGAATATTTCTACCTCATGTCCGAGTACCTGAAGCCGTAAGACCGTCTCAGCGGTAAAGCGTCCTTCCAGCTTTAACGTGTCTGAGGTTTGTCCCCAGGTGCGCCCCAGCAGCCAGCGCGGGCGGGAAATGCTTTCCTGCAAGGGCACGCCCTGAACCACGTAGCGGGTAAAGAGCGCGGCCTGGGTTTGCGGCTGTCCGTCACCGCCCATCGATCCGTAGACCATTACGCGCCCGTCCTTAAGACGCGCCGCCGCCGGGTTCAGGGTATGGAAAGGCTGTTTGCCCGGCGCGAGGGCCAGAAGATGAGCGGGGTCGAGGCTGAACGACGCCCCCCGGTTCTGCCAGACGATGCCGGTATCGGGCAACACCACGCCGCTGCCGAACTCGTGATAAATACTCTGGATAAACGACACGGCAAGCCCGCTGTTATCCATCACCCCCATCCACACGGTATCGCCAGGTCCTTTTCCGGTTCCCCACGGCGCGGCGTGGCCGTCGTCAACCCTGTCGGCAAGCGCCTGCAGGGCGGCGGGATCCAGCAGTTTCTGAATCTCGGTTTTCAGCTCACGCGGGTCGGTAATGTGGGCATCGCGCAGGCCAAAGGCCAGCTTGGTGGCTTCAACGATGCGGTGAATGGTGTCCGCGTCGTCGGCCTCCGCCATATTCAGGCGGTCGGTGATGCCGAGTATCGCCAGCGAGACCAGCCCCTGCGTCGGCGGGGCATGGTTAAAGATCTCCCCCTGCTGATGCTGCAGCTTCAGCGGCGCGGTGCGCCGGGCAACGTGCGCGTTAAGATCGGCCAGCGTCACGGGGAGAGCCAGCGTCTCCATGCCGTGCGCCAGGACTTCCGCCAGCGGGCCGCGATAAAAGCTGTCCAGACCGTCCTCCGCCAGGCGCGTCAACGTCGTGGCCATGGCGGGCTGATAAAAGCGGCTCCCGACCTGGGGCGGCTTACCGTTCACCAGCCACGTTTCCGCGAAGCCGGGGATGGCCTTAAGCTCGTCGAATTTACTGGCCGTGGCATGGGCCTGTGAGGCCGTGACCGGGGTGCCGTTTTGCGCATAGTCAATGGCGTCGGCCAGCAGGCGGGCCAGCGGCAGCGACTTGCCGGTCATCTCGCGGGAGACTTTCAGCGCCTCGTCCCAGCCGCTCACCGTGCCGGCGACGGTCAGCGCCGCCTGCGGCCCGCGATGGGGAATGTGCGTGTGCCCGTCGTAGGCGGCAAGCGTCGCGCGCGATCCCGCCGCGCCGCTGGCGTCAATGGCGATGGGGTCGCCTTCTGGCGGCACGATAAGCCAGAAGCCATCGCCGCCCAGCCCGTTCATGTGGGGGTAAACCACGGCGATGGTGGCCGCCGCCGCGACCATCGCTTCAATCGCGCTGCCGCCTTCGCGCAGCACCGCCAGCGCGCTCTGGCTGGCAAGATGGTGGGGCGCAACGGCCATGCCGTGCGTGGAGACGTTGCTTTGCATGAGAAGTCCTCGTAACACTGAAAGTCACAAGGCGCTGCAAAAGCTGTTCCAGTTCTGAAAGAAAAGTTTCAGTAAACTGGCACGTATAATGAATACGTATAAAGAAAGGTATAATGTGATGAAACAAAAGTTACAGAGGCGCTATGGAACAACTGGATGAACGTCTGAAAGCACAATACCCGTCGCTGTCGCCGCAGGAGCAACGGGTGGCAGACTTTATATTCGACCATTTTGACGACCTGATCAGCTACAACAGCGCCGAGCTGGCGCAGCTGAGCGGGGTGTCGAAAGCCACGGTCAGCCGCCTGTTTAAGCGTCTGGGCTATGAGAAATATAAGGATATGCGCGACGAGCTGCGCACCCTGCGCCAGAGCGGGATGCCGCTCACCGATAACCGCGACGCGGTGCAGGGCAACACGCTGCTGGCGCGCCACTACAAGCAGGAGATGGCGAACCTGACCCAGTGGGTCAATGCCCTTGACGCGCAGCAGTTTGCCGACGCCATGGCCTGCATGGTCAAGGCGCGGCGCATCGTCATTATCGGCATGCGTAACGCTTATCCGGCGGCGCTCCACCTGCGCCAGCAGCTACTGCAGGCGCGCGGTCAGGTGCTGGTCCTGCCGCAGCCGGGCCAGAGCCTGAGCGAGGAGCTGGTGGACTTAACGCCGGACGATCTGGTGGTGATGATGGCTTTCCGCCGCCGCCCGCGCATCATTCGTCCGCTGATGCAGCAGCTTCAGAGTAGCGGTATTCCGGTGCTGCTGATGTGCGAGCCGCAGGCCCACAGCCTGTTTCCGCTGGCGAGCTGGCAGCTCTGCGCCCCGCTGGACAGCGTCTCCGCCTATGACAGTTATTCCTCGGTCAACAGCCTGATCAACCTGCTGGCGAACGCCTTCCTGCATGACATTCTCGATAAAGGCCGTCCGCGCATTCACGAGATTGCCTCCCTCTACCAGCAGCTGGACGAACTCGAACAACGATAATGGGGCATCAGACTGGTGCTTTGCATTGAAATGGTGCAATTGAACGGGGCGAAAATAGAGAGTATTTTCGCCCCGTCCGCGTTTTATCAGGCTTTAAGAGAAAATTCCCCGCTTCGCCTTATCTGGCACATTAGTTGCAAAATCACATTCAAAGAATCTTTTGTTTCATGTTAACGTTACGGGGAAGCACCATGAAAAAACTGTTTATTGCACTGGCCGGGGCCGCCTGTCTCTTCACTCAGCTGCCCGCAAAGGCTGACCAGCTTCAGGATATCGAGAAGCGCGGCACCATTCGCATTGCCGTTCCGCAGGACTTCCCGCCGTTTGGCTCGGTAGGGACCGATCTGCAGCCGCAGGGCTACGACATCGATATGGCGCGCTATCTGGCGAAACAGATGAAGCTCAAGCTGCAGCTGGTGCCGGTGACCAGCGCCAACCGCGTGCCGTACCTGCAAACCGATAAGGTGGACCTGGTCATTTCCAGCCTCGGTAAAAACCCGGAGCGCGAGAAGGTGATCGACTTCAGCCGCGCCTACGCGCCGTTCTTCCTTGGCGTGTTTGGCCCGAAAGGGGCTGAGCTGAAGGACGCCGCCGCGCTGAGCGGAAAAACCATCGGCGTGACGCGCGGAGCGGTGGAGGACATGGTGCTGACCGGCCTGGCACCGAAAGATGCCAACGTGAAACGCTACGAAGATAACAACACCACGCTCTCGGCCTACCTCTCCGGCCAGGTGCAGTACGTGGCGACCGGCAACCTCGTGGTGGCGGCCATTTCGCGGCAGAACGCGGATAAAGCCCCGGTGCCGAGCTTTATGCTGAAAGACTCACCGTGCTTTATCGGCCTGAAGAAGAACGAACCGGCCCTGAAGGCGAAAGTGGATGCGCTGATTGAGCAGGGCATCAAGGACGGCACGCTGAACGGCCTGTCCGAGCAATGGCTGAAGGCCCCGCTGCCGGCAAACCTTGGCGCCTGAGCCAATGACGGAGCAACTTGATTTTTCAGCCCTCTGGCCGCACTGGCCGGAGCTGCTGGCGGGATTGTGGGTCACCATTCAGCTGACGGTAATGGCAACCGTCGGTGGGCTGGCAATCGGGATTTTCGGCGCGGCGATCCGCAGCGCACGCACCACCTGGTACAGCCGGATCTGGGGCGGCTACGTGGAGATCATCCGCAACACGCCGTTTGTGGTGCAGCTGTTTTTCATCGTCTTCGGCCTGCCGAATCTTGGCCTGAAGATGACGGCGGGGGAGGCGGCGCTATTGGCAATGGTGGTGAACCTGGGCGCGTACAGCACCGAAATTATCCGCGCGGGCATTCAGGTCACGCCGAAAGGACAGTGGGAGGCCGGGCGCGTGCTGGGGCTAACCCGTCTGCAGACGTTTATTCGCGTGGTGCTGCCGCCCGCGCTGCAGCGCATTTATCCGGCGCTGGTGAGCCAGTGCATCATCGTGATGCTCGGCTCGTCGGTGGTGTCGCAGGTCTCGTATGAAGAGCTGACCTTCGCCGCTAACCTGATCCAGTCCAGAACGTTTTTGAGCTTTGAGGTCTATCTGGTGACAACCGGGATTTACTTAGCGCTGTCGATTACCCTGCGCCAGCTGATGATGGCGGCAGGACGCAAATGGCTGGGGGTGCAGGCATGATGACCACCTTTACCGACTGGGACATTATTCGCAACCTGCTGCTGGCCGGACGCTGGACGGTACTACTGTCGCTGGTGGCGTTTGTCGGCGGGGCGGTGGTAACGCTGCCGCTCCTGCTGCTGCGCCTGACGGGCGGACGCACGGTGAAGCGCATTATCCGCGGCTATATCGAGCTGTTTCAGGGCACGCCGCTGCTGATGCAGCTGTTCCTGGCCTTCTTCGGCGTGGCACTGTTCGGCATCGACGTTTCGCCGTGGACCGCCGCCTCGCTGGCGTTAACCTTCTACACCAGCGCATTTCTGCTCGATATCTGGTACGGCAGCATTCGCGCCCTGCCGAAGGGGCAGTGGGAAGCCTCACGCTGCCTGGGCCTGACCTTCGGCCAGACCCTGTTTCGCGTGGTCGCTCCGCAGGCGCTGCGCATCGGCATCGCCCCGACGGTGGGCTTTGCGGTGCAGGTGATCAAAGGTACCGCGCTGGCGTCGATTATCGGCTTCATCGAGCTGACCAAGGCCGGCACCATGCTGACCAACGTGACCTATCAGCCGTTTAAGGTCTTTGCGCTGGTGGCGCTGGGCTACTTTATTCTGTGTTATCCGCTGTCGCGCTACAGCCGCTATCTGGAGACCAAATTCAATGCCTCTCATCACCATTAATCAGGTGCAGAAGTACTACGGCGATAACCACGTGCTCAAGGGCGTCGATCTGGATATCGATATGGGCCAGGTGATCTCCATTATCGGGCGCAGCGGATCGGGCAAAAGCACGCTGCTGCGCTGCATCAACGGCCTGGAAGGGTATCAGGACGGAAGCATCAAGCTGGGCGGCATGACCATTACCGACCGGGATTCTCAGGCGCGCGAAATCAGCCGCTCGGTCGGGATGGTGTTCCAGAGCTTCAACCTGTTCCCGCACATGACGGCGCTGGAGAACGTGATGCTCGCCCCGCGTCGGGTGCTGAAGAAAAGCGCCGCCGAATGCCGCGAACTGGCCCAGCGCATGCTGGAGAAAGTGGGGCTTGGCGATCGTCTGGATTACTACCCGTCGAGCCTCTCCGGCGGCCAGCAGCAGCGCGTGGCGATTGCCCGCGCGCTGGCGATGTCGCCTAAAGTTTTACTCTGCGACGAGATCACCTCCGCGCTCGACCCGGAGCTGGTGGGCGAAGTGCTCAAGGTGCTGGAGCAGCTGGCGGCCGAGGGGATGACCCTGATTCTCGTGACCCATGAAATGAATTTTGCCCGCGAAGTGGGCGACCGCGTGGTGTTTATGCACCAGGGGAAAGTCTGGGAGCAGGGCGACAGCAAAACGCTGTTCGCCAACCCGCAGACCACGGAACTGAAGCAGTTCATCTCCTCCGTGCGCGGCCTCAACTGATAAGGACTTAACAATGGATATCGCACACTTTCCGCAAATCAACCCGCCCCAGCGCCTGCTGATGGGGCCGGGGCCGATCAACGCCGACCCGCGCGTGCTGCGCGCCATGTCGAGCCAGCTGATCGGCCAGTACGATCCGGCCATGACCCACTACATGAACGAGGTGATGGCGCTCTATCGCGGTGTGTTTCGCACCGAGAACCGCTGGACGATGCTGGTGGACGGCACCTCCCGGGCGGGGATTGAAGCCATTCTGGTCTCCGCCATCCGCCCCGGAGATAAAGTGCTGGTGCCGGTCTTTGGCCGCTTTGGACACCTGCTGTGCGAAATTGCCCGCCGCTGCCGCGCGGAGGTGCATACCATCGAGGTGCCGTGGGGCGAGGTGTTCACCCCGGACCAGGTGGAGGATGCGATTAAGCGTATTCGTCCGCGCCTGCTGCTAACCGTGCAGGGCGACACCTCCACCACCATGCTGCAGCCGCTCGCGGAGCTCGGCGCCATCTGCCGCCGCTACGACGTGCTGTTTTACACCGATGCCACCGCGTCGCTCGGCGGCAACGCGCTGGAGACCGACGCCTGGGGGCTGGACGCCGTCTCGGCCGGGATGCAGAAGTGCCTCGGCGGCCCGTCGGGCACGTCGCCGATCACCCTGAGCGCGCGCATGGAGGAGGCGATCCGCCGCCGCAAATGCGTTGAGGAGGGCATTCGCACCGACGCCCACCGAGACGGCGATGAGGAGATGATCTACTCCAACTATTTCGATCTCGGCATGGTGATGGACTACTGGGGGCCGGAGCGCCTCAACCACCACACCGAAGCGACCACCGCGCTGTTTGGCGCCCGCGAGTGCGCGCGTCTGATCCTGCAGGAAGGGCTGGATAACGGCATCGCCCGCCACAGGCTGCACGGCGATGCGCTGCTGAAGGGCATTCAGGCGATGGGGCTGGAGACCTTTGGCGATCTGAAGCACAAGATGAACAACGTGCTGGGCGTGGTCATCCCGCAGGGCATCAACGGCGACCAGGTGCGTAAGCTGATGCTGGAGGATTTCGGGATTGAAATCGGCACCTCGTTTGGCCCACTGCACGGCAAGGTGTGGCGCATTGGCACCATGGGCTACAACGCGCGCAAGGACTGCGTGATGACCACCCTGAGCGCGCTGGAGTCGGTGCTGAACTACCTGAAATTCACCACCACGCAGGGTGCGGCGATGCAGGCCGCGTGGGACCACTATCGCCGCGAGACGCCGCAATGAGCCCGGCGGCAGAACGGGTGATGGCCCGCGCCGACGCGCTGGCCACCATCAGCGAAACCCCGGATGCGCTGACCCGGGTCTATCTCTCGGTGCAGCATCAGCAGGCCAACCAGCTGGTGGGGCAGTGGATGAGCCAGGCGGGCATGACCGTCTGGCAGGACAGCGTGGGCAACATCTGTGGACGCTATGAGGGGGCGCAGGAAGGGGCGCAGGCGGTGCTGCTTGGATCGCATCTGGATACCGTGCGCAACGCGGGACGCTACGACGGCATGCTCGGGGTGCTCACGGCCATTGAAGTGGTGGACAGCCTGCATCAGCAGGGAATGCATCTGGCGCAGGCCATCGAGATTGTCGGCTTTTGCGATGAAGAGGGCACCCGCTTCGGCATTACGCTGTTAGGCAGCCGGGGGCTGACGGGCACCTGGCCGCAGGGCTGGCTGGAAAAAACTGACGCCAGCGGCATCAGCGTGGCGCAGGCGATGACACAGGCGGGGCTCGATCCTGCCCGCGTGTCGCATGCCGCAAGGCGTCAGGAAGATTTCAGCGCCTATCTCGAGCTGCATATTGAGCAGGGGCCGTGCCTTGAGCAGGAGGCGCTCGCGCTTGGCGTGGTGGAAGCCATTAACGGCGCCCGTCGCCTGAACTGTCGTTTCACCGGCGAGGCCGGACATGCGGGAACCGTGCCGATGCTCCACCGCAGAGATGCGCTGGCCGCCGCCGCCGAGTGGATGGTTATCATTGAAAACGCTACCCGACAGCAGGGCGGCAACCTGGTGGCGACGGTCGGGGAATTGCGCTGTCTGCCGGGAGCGGTGAACGTGATCCCCGGTGAGGTTCAGCTCTCGCTCGATATTCGCGGCCCGCAGGATGCACCGCTGGACAGGTTGCTCAACGACCTGCTGGAACATGCCCGGGCGATCGCATCGCGCCGCGGGCTGGCATTTAGCGCCGAGGAGTTTTACCGCATTGCCGCCACGCCGTGCGATCTGCACTTGCAGAACGTGCTGGGGGAGGCCGTAAAATCGGTACAGGGACGCTCGCTGTCGCTGCCCAGCGGCGCGGGCCACGATGCGATTGCCATCGCGGAACGCTGGCCGGTGGGCATGCTGTTCGTGCGCTGCAGGGGCGGAGTCAGCCACCACCCGGCGGAATCGGTGATGGCTGAGGATGTTGCGCTGGCGATTGAGGCGTTTTCGCGTGCGGTGATTCAGCTGGCGGATCGCGTTACTCCAGCCCCAGCGTATACTGCGCGATCTTAAAGTAGATAATCAGCCCGGTACCGTCGATAAGCGTCGCGATAAACGGCGCGGAGACGACCGCCGGGTCAATGCCGCAGCGCTTGAGCACCATCGGGATCACTGACGACACAATCGCGCTCCAGAGCGTAATGCATACCAGCGTCAGGCTGACGATAAGCGTGATTTCCAGCCCGATACCCATCATCCAGGCGCGGATGCACCCGGCAATACCGAGCGTCACGGCAATCATCAGCGAGGTGGTCATCTCTTTGCGCAGCACGCGGCCCACGTCGCGCAGATGCACTTCACCCAGCGCCATGGCGCGCACCAGCGTGGAGGTGATCTGCGTTCCGCTGTTGCCACCCGTGCCGATCAGCAGCGGAATAAAGAACGCCAGCGCGATGGCAGACTCCAGCGCCTCTTCGAAGTGCTGGATCACCGAGCTGGTGTAGGCTTCCGCGACAAACAGCAGCAGCAGCCAGACGGAGCGTTTCTTCCACAGGCTGAAGGCGCTGGTTTCCAGATAGGGCTTCTCCAGCGGCAGCGTTGCCCCCTGAAGCTGGGCGTCTTCGGTGACGTCATCTTCCAGCAGATGGGCGATTTCGCGCTCGGTCAGGCAGCCGACGAGCTTGCCGTGGGTCACCACCGGCACGACGTCCGCGTCGCCGTGGGCCAGAAGTCCGGCGACATCGGCTCGTTCATCTTCCGGTTTGACCTGCAAAAACTGTGAAATCATCAGGCTTTTAATTGGCTGCACGGTATCCGTGACCTGCAATAATTTGCGTACCGCAATCATGCCCGCCAGGCGTCCATGGTCTTCAATAAAAATATGCGACGGAATATCATCGTCTTTTAATTTTTCGAAGAATTGCTCGCGCGCCAGCGCCACGCATAATGAAACGTCGAGGACAATAAAATCGGTATTCATATATTGCGCGACCGCGCTGTCATTGAATGCCAGGTTGTGGTTGTGAATAGCGTAAGACATAGTGAATTCCCTTTGAATAATAAAATCTCTCAGGGGCGAGCAAGACAGGGCATGTCGGAAAGGAGATCCCCACGTCCTGGGTTCAGCACTGTACACCGTATCCCGCAAGGGAAGTTATACTGACAAAGCCTTGATTCGACAGTGCCTGTTTTACCCTGTGCCGGTTCTCTCGAACCCACCAGAGCGATAACGTGTATTTGTACAGGAGCCTCGCCATAACGAGATCGTTGTAAAGCGTGAGGAATAATACGCTTGTTTAAATTTATCGCTCAGGAAATTAAATAATGTTTAAGAAAGGTTTAGGTAAATCTTATTGATAAAATGTTGAGGGTTTATTTAAGGTTATTCCTTTTAAATGGAGGATTAATTAACGGGGGAAGGAAAATGGCGTGGTTTGATAATCTGCTGAATCATTTTGCGCTTTATCCGGCACATCTGTTCGCGCTGTTATTCGTAATGGCGCTGAGCAAGTCCACGGTGCTGATCTCCTCCGTGCTGCCGCCCGCCTCGGTGATGCTGCTGGCGGGCATCGGCGTCAGCCAGGGGAGCATGCCCCCGGCGCTGGCGTGGCTCGCCGTGGTGCTGGGGGCAACGGCGGGATCGGTGCTGAACTACCATATCGGCCAGTTGATGGGGCACACCCGGCTGGTCGCGCGCTTTACGGCGAAGCATGCCGCTACGTTTTTACGGGTTCAGCATCAGCTGCAAAAAAACGGTGTCATCGTACTGTTTACGTCGCGCTTTCTGGCGGTGTTGCGTTATGTCGTGCCGCTGGCGGCGGGGATGCTCAGTCTGAACGCCGTCAAAGTTTACGCCGTCAGCCTGCTTTCCGCCTGTGCATGGGCGGCGCTGTATGTCGGCGCGGTCACCGGCATCAGCGCCTTTTGAGTTACAGACTCCCCATTCCGCCGTCCACCAGCAGCTCCGTTCCTACCGTGTAGCTCGACTCGTCGGACGCCAGATAGAGCGCGGCTTTTGCCAGCTCCGTCGTCGAGCCCATTCTGCCGAGCGGCACCAGCTTGATGATCTCCGCCATCATCGCGTTAAGCGTCTCTTCGCTTAAGCCCGTCTTCGTAAATGCCGGCGTTTCCACCGGACCGGGGCTCAACCCGTTAACGCGGATCCCGCGCGGCAGCAGCTCCGCCGACAGCGTACGCGCCAGCGACAGGAGGGCGGCCTTGCTCGCGGCATACACGCTGCTGGTGGGCAGGCCGATGCGTGCGCTCACGGAGCCGCAGAGGATCACCGACGACGGGTTATTCAGCAGCGGCAGCAGCGCCTGAATTAAAAAGAACGGTCCCTTCAGGTTGATGCCCATCAGGCGGTCCCACGCATCCTCCTGCCAGGCTTCCAGCGGCGCGTGCGTCACGTCGCCAGCGTTGAGAAACACCGCGTCCAGGCGTGGCCAGCGAGCGGCGAGAGTTTCCGCCAGCGCTTTTTGCGACGCGATATCGCCTGCGTCGGTTGGGATCACCCAGGCCTTATCGCCCAGAATGCGCTCTGCTTCGGCGAGGGTGTCCGGGTTGCGTCCGGTCACGGCGACGCGCGCCCCTTCGGCGATAAACGCCTGCGCGGTGGCAAGACCAATGCCGCTGGTACCGCCGGTAATCAGCGTATATTTATCTGTTAAACGACCCATGTTCTTCTCCTGAAATGTCACTGGAGAAAGCACTATAGAAACGTTAGTATCGAAAGGAAACCAGGTACCAAATGGATACTAACGAGGCAAGAGGTGTGCTATGGCAGAAATGCTGGAGGTGTGCTGCGAAAAAAAATCTGAGGCGTATACCTGCCCGATGACGCAGTTTGTCAACCTGATATCCGGTAAGTGGGCGATCCCCATTCTCTATCGCCTGATTGTGTTCAACACGCCCGTACGCTTTGGCGATCTGCTGCGTGCCGCTGCCCCCATCACGCAGAAAGAGCTGACGAAGCAGCTCCGCCTGTTTGAGCAGCGCGGGCTGGTGACGCGGACGGTCTACCCGGAGATCCCCCCGCGCGTGGAGTATCAAATTACCGAGCTGGGGTTAACCCTCCAGGACGCACTTTCGCCGCTGGCCGCCTGGATGAGCGAGTACGGCGACCAGCTTGAGCGTTAGGCTACTGTTTCACGTAGCGCGGTGCCGGAACCCCGGTGCGCGCGCTGTTAAACAGCTCAAGGCGCGCCGCTTCGTAGCGATCCCACAGGGCGGCGTCATGCATCGGCGGAATAGTGATCTGTTCGCCCTGATCCAGACCCGCCAGTGACGCATCGACCATATCGTCGGTAGTCATCACCGACCCTTCCGGCAGATCGTTCACCGTAACCCCTGAATGGCTCCAGATCTCCGTCGCCGTCGCGGCGGGGAGTACGGCCTGAATGCGCACGCTGCTATCGGCAAATTCTTCCTGCAGTCCACGGGTAAAGCTCAGTACCCAGGCTTTGGTGGCGCTGTACAACGCGCTGCCCGCTCGGACATGGAGCGATAACACCGAGGCGATATTGATCAGCGTCCCGCGATTGTTCTGCGCCAGGCGGGGCAGGATGGCGTAGGTCAGACGCATCAGCGCCGTGGTGTTGAGGGTATTGATGGCCTGATGCTGCGCCACATCGCCCGCGAGGAACGGGGCCATCTGCGCGGTGCCCGCGTTGTTTACCAGCGTATCGATGGCGGTATTGTGGCGCAGTTCATTTTCCACGGCGCGGATCCCGGCTTCATCGCTGAGATCGGCCACCAGTATAGCGACGGCCACGCCATAGCGCGCGCGCAGGTCGGCGGCGAGGGTTTTCAGGCGATCCTCGCGGCGGGCGACCAGGACCAGGTTAGCGCCGCGCGCGGCCAGGCGATCGGCATAGACGGCCCCGATCCCGGAAGAGGCGCCGGTAATTAAGGCGGTGGTGATTTGCGTAGTCATCGTGTGTTACCTCAAAGCAAAGTGGGTCATTTGGTTTCAATATGAAACTGAATTAACTCTCTGCTATTTGGTTTTATAATGCAACCATTTTGCCGGGCATTTTGTGCTTTTGCCGTTGGGAACGATCAGGAGGGGAGTTTAGCCACGATCTCTTCAGGCGTCAGTTCGCGCCCATCGTCGGCGATAAGTGCCAGTTTACGCAGGGGTTTGCGCTGTTCGCTATCGACGAGAACGGTGCCGCATTCGTTTTCCGCGAACAAAAATTCATTGCCCCACTGGGAGAGAGCAACCAGCACCGTCTGGAGCGCGCGTCCTTTGTCGGTCAGAACGTATTCCTGCCAGGCGCTGCCGTCGGAGGCGGGCTGAAGCCGGAGGATGCCTTCATCGACCAGCAGCTTCAGCCGCGAGGTGAGCATGTTTTTCGCGATACCGAGGCTTTTCTGAAACTCACCGAAGCGTTTAATCCCGCGCAGCGCGTCGCGAACGATCAGCAGCGACCACCAGTCGCCAATGATATCCAGCGAACGGGCGACGGGGCAGGTGCTCTCTTCAAGGCGGGTGCGTTTCACGGTCAGGTCTCCGGTGGGGTATGGTTTTATTATAAAACTAATTAGCGCCCACCGTAAGCACGTTAATCATCAGTTTGAGAAATGCTTCCCGAAAAAACTGTCACGAATCTGTCACACTCACTGGAATATTAAAAAACGTGAGGAACGAGGGATGAGAAAAGCACTACTCGCAGTGGCCGTGGCAGGTACCCTTTCAATGACCTTTGGCGCACAGGCGCAGGAGACGCCGAAAGGCTATCAGCTGGAGCAGGTGTTAATCATGAGCCGTCACAACCTGCGCGCGCCGCTCGCTAACAACGGCAGCGTGCTGGAGCAGTCCACGCCGAAGCAGTGGCCGGAGTGGGACGTGCCGGGCGGTCAGCTCACCACCAAAGGCGGCGTGCTGGAAGTCTATATGGGCCATTACATGCGCGAGTGGCTGGCAGAGCAGGGGATGGTGAAGACGGGAGAGTGTCCGCCAGCGGATAGCGTTTATGCTTACGCCAACAGCCTGCAGCGTACCGTCGCCACCGCGCAGTTCTTCATTACCGGTGCGTTCCCGGGCTGCGACGTTCCTGTGCACCATCAGGAAAAAATGGGCACCATGGACCCGACCTTTAATCCGGTGATTACCGACAACTCGCCGGAATTCCGCGAAAAAGCGCTGAAGGCGATGGAGACCGAGCGGCAGAAAATGCAGCTTGGCGAAAGCTATAAGCTGCTGGAGCAGATGACGAACTACGCCGATTCCCCGTCCTGCAAAGAGAAAAAAGTCTGCTCGCTGGCAGACGCGAAAGATACCTTCAGCGCCGACTATGAAAAAGAGCCTGGCGTATCCGGGCCGCTGAAGGTGGGTAACTCGCTGGTGGACGCGTTCACGCTGCAGTATTACGAAGGTTTCCCGGCCGACCAGGTGGCCTGGGGTGAAATCAAGACCGACCAGCAGTGGCGCGTGCTGTCGAAGCTGAAGAACGGCTATCAGGACTCGCTGTTTACCTCCACCGAGGTGGCGCAAAACGTGGCGAAGCCGCTGGTGAAATATATCGATAAAACGCTGGTCACCGAACAGGCGAAAGCGCCTAAGATTACTCTGCTGGTAGGGCACGATTCGAACATCGCTTCACTGCTCACCGCGCTGGATTTCAAGCCGTATCAGCTGCATGACCAGCAGGAACGGACCCCGATCGGCGGCAAGATTGTCTTCCAGCGTTGGCACGACAAAAACAGCAATCAGGAGCTGATGAAAATTGAGTATGTCTACCAGAGCGCGGAGCAGCTGCGCAACGCCAGCGTGCTGACACTGCAGTCGCCCGCGCAGCGCGTGACGCTGGAGCTGAAGGGCTGTCCGGTGGACGCGAACGGCTTCTGTCCGGTTGATAAATTCAATGCGGTCATGAATAACGCGGCGAAGTAAAAGAGAACCCCCCGCATGGCGGGGGGAAACGCTTAGACGTTTTTACGTACGATGGTTTGCTCGCCCCAGAAGAGCGAGTCTTTGTCCGTTTTTTCGAAGGCGCGAATCAGCACTTCATCGTTGCCTTCTTCCCAAATCTGCTCGGCCAGCTTTTCGTCGTAGTTCGCGACTTCAAAGATGGCTTCGGCAATCTCCGGAGAGGTGTTGCGTAAACTTGCCCATTCGCCCACGTGGTGAGCTTTGGATTCCTGTGTTGGCATACTTTTCCTCCTGTTGGGTTAGCCGTTCAGTTTTTTAGCGAGACCCGCGACGTATTCACCCTGATAGCGGGCGATAGAGAGTTCTTCATTGCTTGGCTGACGTGAGCCATCCCCACCGGCAATGGTGGTTGCGCCGTACGGCGTCCCGCCGCGCACCTGAGAAACGTCAAACAGCTCCTGCGCGCCGTAGCCAATTGGCACAATCACCATCCCATGATGAGCAAGGGTAGTCCAGGTTGAGGTAATCGTCTGCTCCTGGCCGCCGCCGGTACCGGTAGAGCTGAATACGCTGGCGAGTTTGCCGTACAGCGCCCCGGATGCCCAGAGCCCGCCGGTTTGATCGAGGAAGGTACGCATCTGGCCTGACATATTGCCGAAGCGGGTCGGGGTGCCGAAGATAATGGCATCATACTCCGCCAGCTCCTGCGGGGTGGCGACCGGGGCATTTTGTGTTTTTCCCCCGGCTTTGGCGAACGCTTCCGCCTGCATGGTTTCCGGTACGCGTTTTACCACAACCTCAACGCCGTCCACTCTGTTTGCACCTTCTGCTACCGCGTGAGCCATGGTTTCAATGTGTCCATACATGGAATAATAGAGCACCAGAACTTTTGCCATTTTGCATCACTCCTCGTTGGTTTTTCTGACAGCGGATCGCTGCGTTCATTTAAAGATATGACATCACGGCCAGACTGCAAAAATGAACGGCATTTCTTTGATTTATAACAACATGGTTACAATAAGGTGCTGTAGCAAAATGAAACAACTTTCTGGTCGTCGAATTTTAAAATGATAAGAAAGGCTTATAGATTTCCGTCGCGTTATCTGACCCGAAAGGCGGATATCATGTTGCAGAATATTACCCGTGGCTTGCCGGATAGCCTCAGTCCACTAAGCTTAGTTTCACGCGGCACAGATAAAGGCCCTGTCCTTTAGCCGCGAGGTGAAAGAATCCTCTTTTACTGAATGCAATATGATGTCTAATGTTTCACACTCTGGAGGTTAGAGATGGCAAACCATCGTGGTGGTTCAGGTAATTTCGCTGAAGACCGTGAAAGAGCATCAGAAGCAGGTCGTAAAGGTGGCCAGTCTAGCGGGGGTAACTTCAAGAACGACCCTCAGCGCGCATCAGAGGCTGGTAAAAAAGGGGGTAAAAATAGCCACGGCAGCAATAAGTAGTACGCCGGGTTGACTCCCTGCCGCCGGGTTTCCCGGCGGTTTTTTTATGTCTGCAACATTGAACTGTAACCAAAGGCAACGCACACTACAGAATTGATCTCACTTGTTGGTGTCGCATGTCCGTCTCACGCTTTAAATTCTCCATAAAACCGCAGGAAGCCATCCTTATTCTCATCACCATGTTCTGGGGCGGGACCTTTCTTGCCGTCCAGTACGCGGTGACCCTCAGCGATCCGTTCTTTTTTGTCGGCCTGCGCTTTGCGACGGCGGCGATAGCCGTGGGGCTGATCTCCCTTAAAACGCTGCGGGGTCTGACGCTGAAGGAACTCAAGGCAGGCGTGGCGATTGGGATTGCGATAGCGATGGGCTATAGCCTGCAGACGTGGGGATTGCAGACCATCTCCAGCAGCAAATCCGCTTTTATTACCGCCATGTACGTGCCGCTGGTGCCGCTGCTGCAATGGTTATGCCTCGGGCGGCTACCGGGGCTGATGTCCTGCATTGGCATCGTGCTGGCGTTTATCGGCCTGATTTTATTAGCCGGGCCGGAAAATAACCTGCTGGCGCTGGGGCCGGGCGAGATCATTACCCTCGTCGGGGCCATTGCCATCGCGGCGGAAATTATTTTGATCAGCGCCTGGGCTGGGAAAGTGGACGTCAAGCGCGTGACGGTGGTGCAGCTCGCGACGGCGTCGCTGGTGGCCTTCGCGACGATGGTGCCAGCCGGGGAATCCGTGCCGCCGATGTCCACGGGGCTAGTGGTGGTCGCGCTGGGGCTTGGCATCTTCAGCGCCATTATCCAGGTGACCATGAACTGGGCGCAGCGCAGCGTATCGCCAACGCGAGCGACGGTGATCTACACCGGTGAACCGGTCTGGGCGGGGATTTTCGGACGACTGGCCGGCGAGCGTTTACCGCTGCTGGCGCTGGTGGGCGCGGCGTTTATTGTCGCCGGGGTGCTGGTGAGCGAACTAAAGCTCAGAAAGCGGGGGCGTGAAGCGAGTCATTTGACTGCTGAAAAAGGTTTAGATTGAAAAAAAGCGCAACGTTACTTAGGATATGTACGGATTAAAACCGTACACGGTGATGTAAACCATGCCAGCACTTAAAAAACAGCGTATCGATCTTCGCTTAACGGACGAAGACAAAACAATGATTGAAGAAGCGGCGGCGATGACGAATCAAACGATCACCCAGTTTATGGTGAACAGTGCGTCAGAGCGTGCTGCAGAGGTCATCGAGCAGCACCGTCGTCTCGTGTTAAACGAAGCCTCCTGGAATGCGGTGATGGATGCTATCGACAATCCGCCAGAGCCAAATGAACGCCTCAAGCGAGTGGCAAAACGTCTTCGAAACATGGAGTGAAGCGTCTTGGCAAATCTCACGATTGAAATGTTTTCAGAGGGAACCGACTATGATTTCGGGGATTTTGATTGTGGTGAACCCTCGCTAAATGCCTTCCTGAGAGAACACCTGGTACGCCAGCACAATGGACGTATTCTACGAGCCTACCTGCTTAAAGAGCGCGACCATCCGCGCGTGCTGGGCTATTACACGCTATCGGGAAGTTGCTTTGAGAGAGCGATGCTTCCTTCTAAGACTCAGCAGCGTCGGATCCCTTATCTCAACGTACCCAGCGTGACGCTGGGACGTCTGGCTATTCATAAAGAACTACAGGGAAACGAGTGGGGAACAACGCTTGTTGCACACGCTATGCGGGTGGTTTACCTGGCGTCGCAGGCTGTGGGAGTAAACGGAATATTTGTTGATGCCCTTAGCGAGCAGGCTAAACGATTTTATCTGAAGCTGGGGTTCATCCCGCTGGCAGGCGAAAACAGCCATTCTTTGTTCTTCCCGACAAAAGCTATCGAACGACTGTTTGAGCAGGCGTGATCGCTCTTAAGGAGCATGCAGGTCGGGTAAGGCGTAGCCGTCACCCGACATATCGATTTCACGAATCCTGATGCGCCGCGGCGGCCTGCGGCGCGGCAGCCATCCGGCGGCTCAGCAGGGCGTTAAGCAGGATCGCGCCGAAGGTCGCCGTACCAATCCCGCCAATCGTAAACCCGCCCAGCGTCAGGGCAAAATCGCCCGCGCCCAGCACCAGCGTGACGGCCACCATGATCAGGTTGCTGTTCTGGCTGAGGTCAACCCGATGCTGTACCCAGATGCGCGCCCCGGCCACGGCGATCAGCCCGAACACCACAATCGACGCGCCGCCGATGACCGGTGACGGAATGGTGTGGATCAGCGCGCCGAACTTCGGTGAGAAACCAAGAAGGATCGCCATTACCGCCGCCGCCACGAAGACCAGCGTTGAGTAGACCTTGGTCACCGCCATCACGCCGATGTTTTCCGCGTAGGTGGTCACGCCGCTGCCGCCCACGGAGCCTGAGAGCATGGTCGCCAGCCCGTCGCCGACGAACGCGCGGCCCATGTACGGATCCATGCTGCGCCCGGTCATTCCCGCCACCGCCTTCAGGTGCCCTAAGTTTTCCGCCACCAGGATCACCGCCACCGGGGCGATAAGCATCATCGCCTGCGTGTTAAAGGTGGGCGAGGTCACCTGCGGCAGACCGAACCAGGCGGCCTGATGAAGCAGGGTAAAATCGACCGGCTTGCCCATGCCGAACACGTTCGCCAGCAGGGCGTAGATCAGACAGGCGACAATCAGCCCGACCAGGATCAGCAGACGCTGGATCATCCCGCGCGTAAAGACTGCCACCAGGCCGATGCACAGCACCGTGATCACCGCCATCCAGCTTTCAAACGGCGAAGCGGAGACGCTTTTCACCGCAATCGGCGCGAGGTTCAGGCCTATCGCCATCACCACCGCGCCGGTGACGACGGGGGGCATCATCCGTTCGATCCAGCGCGTGCCGATCTTCATCACAACGAGACCAATCAGGGTATAGACCAGCCCGCAAGCGATGATGCCGCCGAGGGCCACGCTCAGGTTGGGGTTGATCCCCTGGCCGTTAAAACCGGTAGTGGCGATCACCACGCCGACAAAGGCGGCGCTGGAGCCCAGGTAGCTGGGCACGCGCCCGCCGGTAACAAAAAAGAACAGCAGGGTGCCGATTCCCGACATCAGAATAGACAGGTTGGGATCGAGCCCCATCAGCATCGGCATCAATACCGTCGCGCCAAACATCGCGACTGCATGCTGGACGCCCATCACCATGGTTTGCCCGAGCGGGAGGCGTTCATCCGGCGCGACCACGCCTGCTTCAGTGGAGGTCGATTTCAACTGCCAGTGGGGAAATCCGAACATGGTCTGTCTCCTTAAAGCGCCTTAGCAGGCGGGTCGCATAAGCGCGTGGTAGCTGCGGTCAAACCACACCAGACCTTGCGGGGCGGGGTGGCGAATAATCGATACGATGTCGCAAAACAGAATGTCGTGAGTACCGACGCTGACCACCTGGCTGATGCGGCAGTCAAACGAGGCCAGCGCATCCTCCAGACGCGGGCAGCCCGTGTCGCCCGTCTGCCAGCGGGCGGCGGTAAAGCGTTCCGCCATCGGCGTTTTACCGCCAAACAGATTGGATAAAGGCTCCTGTCCGGCGCTCAGGGTATTCACGCACAGGGTGCGGTTTTCGCTGAACGTGGGCCAGACCGACGCGCCGCGGTTCAGGCACACCAGCAGGGTGGGAGGGGAATCCGTGACGCTGCATACCGCGCTGGCGGTGAAGCCCGCCATCCCCGCCGGGCCGTCGGTGGTGATGATGTTGACCGCCGCGCCGACGCAGGCCATGGCGTCGCGAAAGGTTTGTTTATCGGGTGTCATCACGATCGCTCCTTACGCCAGTCCGCAGGCATCGTCGAAGGTCAGGCGCGGCAGACGCCCGTAAAGTTTGCGCGTATCGCCATAGCCAATGTTGATCAGCAGGTTGCTTTTAAGCGTTGTGCCGGTGAAAAAGGCCTCGTCGACCTTTTGTCGGTCAAAGCCCGACATCGGGCCGGTGTCCAGGCCGAGTGCGCGGCAGGCGAAAATCAGATACGCGGCCTGCATTGAGCTGTTGCGAAAGGCCGTCTCTTCCGCCAGCGCGGGGCTTGCGGTAAACCAGCTTCTGGCATCGCCGTGCGGGAACAGCTCGGGCAGGCGCTCGTAGAATTCCCCGTCCCAGGCGACAATCGCTGTCACCGGGGCGGTAAGCGTTTTCTCGAGGTTGCCGCTGGAGAGCGCCGGGCGCAGCTTCTCTTTTCCCTCTGCGCTTCGCACAAAGACAATGCGCGCCGGTGAGCAGTTGGCAGACGTTGGGCCCCATTTCATCAGGTCATACATCTCGCGCAGCGTCTCGTCGCTGACCGGCATATCCAGCCAGCCGTTGTGGGTGCGGGCACCGGTGAACAGCGTTTCCAGCGCGGCGGGGGTAATGGCTTCGCTCATTAAAGCTCCTTATAAAGCGGGTTCAGGGCTGTGCAGCAGGCTGGCAAGCCCGTTCAGCAGCAGGGTGTTAAAGGTGTCCGGCTCGGTGACGTTGCAGGCATGTCCGCCCTGGCGCATGACCGTTTTGTGGGCGTGCGGGAGGGCGGCGTGCAGTTCAGCGGAACAGACGGACGGCACCAGCACGTCGTCGGCGGAACAGATAATGTGAACCGGGCAGCGAATGCGTGCGGACTGGCGGCGGAAGTCGGCTTTTTTCAGGGCGCTGAGCCTGCGCAGCAGGTTGGTTTTACCCTGGAAATGGGCCAGCGCCAGCGCTTCTTCGGCCTCCAGACGCGGCGCGCGGGCGGCCATCCAGTCTGCCGGGTAGAGAAACAGCGGCTGCGCCTCGACCCACGCCTGCGCGCCGCCGGAATGCAGCAGCCGCTCGCGAACGTCAAAACAGCGGCGGGTGTGGGCATTGAGGGTCAGCCAGCCATTGACGCACACCAGCGCGGTGAGGGCGTCGGGCCTGTCGAGGGCCAGTTGCAGGCCGACCAGCGCGCCGAGCGCGTGCCCGACGACGCTGTAGCGCGCAATGCCTGCGTCAGCCAGCGCCTGGGCGAGCTCGTCTGCCATCTGCGCAAGGCTGTAACCCTCCGGCAGGGTGTCGGGGTTATTGCCCGTTCCCCGCTGGTCATAGCACACCACCTGATACTCCGGCTCCAGCGCGGCCTGTTGGGGCAGCCAGTAGCTGCCGCTGCCGCCGAGACCGGAAATAAAGACCACCACGGGCGCACCCTCGTACGGCGGCGGCGAGACGGAAAGTTTCATGCCTGCCTCACTTCGCGATGTGCGCAACGGTGGCGATCTCAACCAGCGCGTCCGGTTTTACCAGCCCGCACTGAATGCAGAACCGCGCCGGTTTATCGCCGGGGAAGAACTCGGCGTAGATTTCGTTAATCGCGGCGTAGTTTTTCCAGTCGGTGATAAAGATGCTGTTGAAGGTCACATCCTCCATCGTGCCACCTGCCGTTTCGATCACGGTTTTGATCGTCTCCAGCACGTGGCGGGTTTGCGCCTTTGGGTCGTTGATAAATACCACGTTGTTGTCTTTATCAAACGGCAGCGTGCCGGAGACATACACCACGCCGTCGGCGAGGGTGCCGGGGACAAACGGGGCGATGGGCGTGCTGGTGCCCGGCGGGATGATTACGGATTTCGGCATCGTGTGTCTCCTCAGGCGATACGGGCGAGCGGAGGATTCAGGGCGTCGCAGAAATCCGCAACGTTACTGACCCAGCCAAAAAAGGTTTCGATATTGAACAAAGCTGCCTTTTGGGCGAATTCCGGCCCGGCCTGGTGGGTGGCGTCTTCCAGCACCACGCCGAAATACTCGAGGAAAAAGCCGTCGCGCAGGGTCGATTCCACGCACACGTTGGTGGCAATGCCAGTGAACACCAGGTGGCGAATGCCCCGGCTGCGCAGCAGGCTGTCGAGCGGGGTATTGAAAAAGCCGCTGTAGCGCGGTTTCGGCAGGACGATATCACCCGCCTGCGGGACCAGCTCGTCCACCAGCTGATAATCCCAGCCGCCTTTGGCCAGCAGCTTGCCCTGCAGTTCGGGCCGCTTGCGCATGGTTTTCAGGGCGTTCGACTTGTGGAAGTTGGGCGAGCCGGGGCCCCCGGCCTCGACGTACTGGTCATCCCAGCCGTTCTGGAACCAGATGATGAGCATTCCCGCCGCGCGCGCGGCGGCGACGGCGGTTTTGATGTTCTCGATCACCGGCCTTGTGGCGGAGACGTCGAACCCCGCCAGATCCAGATAACCGCCCTTGCTGGCATAGGCGTTTTGCATGTCCACCACGATCAGCGCGCTCTGCTGCGGCGCAAAGGTGATGGCTTCCGGGCGAGCGTTTAAGGTCGTCATTACGCCACCTCCTTCGTGACGGCAGGGATATGGGCGCGGCACTGCATCAGCGGCTGGATGCGCTCGCCGAAGGTTTCCACGCCGGTGAGGAAATCATCGAAGGTCAGCAGGACGCCCTCCGCGCCGGGTACGGCCGCCACTTCGTCGAGCATCCTGGCAACGCTGGCATACGAGCCGACCAGCGTGCCCATGTTGATATTGACGGCGGAGGTCGGGTCGGCCATCTGGCGCACGTTGGTGTCTGCGCCGGAACGGGTGTCTTTCTGGCTCTGCTCGGTAAGCCAGCTCAGGGCTTCGTCGTCAGCGCCGTCCTTATACCGCTCCCATTTGGCGCGCGCGGCGTCGTCCGTTTCGTCGGCAATGACCATGAACAGCACGTACGAGCCCACGTCGCGCCCGGTTTTGTCGGCGGCCTCCTTCATGCGTGCCGCGGTCGGGGCAAAGGCGGCAGGGGTGTTAACGCCTTTGCCGAAGCAGAAGTTGAAGTCAGCATATTTCGCGGAGAATTCCATCCCCGCGTCGCTCTGCCCGGCGCAAATCACCTTCATCGGCACCGACGGCTGCGGGCTGACGCGGCAGTCGTTCATGGTAAAGAAGTCGCCTTTGAAGTCGCTTTTGCCGGTGCCCCACAGGTCGCGCAGCACCTGTACGTATTCGGTCAGGTAGTCGTAGCGACGGGAGAAGTAATCGTCCCCCGGCCAGAGTCCCATCTGCTCGTACTCCGGTTTTTGCCAGCCGGTGACCAGGTTAACGCCAAAGCGCCCGCCGGAGATGGAGTCGATGGTGGAGGCCATGCGTGCCACGATCGCGGGCGGAAGGGTGAGGGTGGCCGCGGTGGCGTAGATCTGGATCCGCGAGGTAACCGCTGCCAGCCCGGCCATCAGTGTGAAGGACTCCAGGTTGTGATCCCAGAATTCCGTTTTGCCGCCAAAGCCGCGCAGCTTGATCATCGAAAGCGCAAAGTCGAAATGGTAGTGCTCCGCTTTCTGCACGATGGCTTTGTTCAGCTCAAAGGTCGGCATGTACTGCGGTGCAGTGGTCGAGATAAGCCAGCCGTTGTTGCCGATGGGTACAAATACGCCAATTTTCATCACGAACCTCTCTTCATTACGTCGCAGGTGTAACGGTGGTTTTGCAAAGGCAATGCCAGTTTTGAAAACGCCTGTGTTATTAATGTGTTAATCAAAGGTTGAGGGATTGATGCCGCTAAATGTGGACTAAATGGTCAAAAACATTGCACAGAAAACAGGCACTCATGCGCGATGGGAGTGCAGAAGGTCGTGGCGAGGCGGGGGTTTTGCTATGCTGAGCGCAGGAAAGAAAATGGAGAGCGGAAATGACACAAGGCGCAGTGAAAACACCCGGAAAACGTTCGCAGGCGGTGAGCGCCAAGAAGCAGGCGATCCTCAGCGCCGCGCTGGAGACCTTTTCACAGTTTGGCATTCACGGCACGCGCCTGGAGCAGGTGGCGGAGCAGTCCGGGGTGTCTAAAACCAATCTGCTCTACTATTACCCGTCGAAAGAGGCGCTGTATGTGGCGGTGATGCAGCAGATCCTCGATATCTGGCTGGCGCCGCTCAAGGCATTTCGCGAAGAGCTGGCCCCGCTGGTGGCTATCGAGGAGTACATTCGCCTGAAGCTCGAGGTGTCGCGCGATTACCCGCAGGCGTCAAGGCTGTTTTGTCTTGAGATGCTGCAGGGCGCGCCGCTGCTGCAGGCGGAGCTGACGGGGGATTTAAAGCAGCTGGTGGACGATAAGTCGGCGATTATCGCCGGATGGGTTGCCAGCGGAAAGCTGGCCCCGGTCGACCCGCAGCACCTGATCTTTATGATTTGGGCCGCTACCCAGCATTACGCTGACTTTGCGGCCCAGGTCGAGGCGGTAACCGGTAAAACGCTCCAGGACGAGGCGTTTTTCCAGAGCACCCTCGAAAACGTGCAGCGGATGATTATCGAAGGGATCCGCGTGCGTTAATTGCCCGGCGGGAGAGGGCAGCTTAAGTCGCCCTCTTCACACTGCATCAGCGAGGCCAGAAACGCCTCGCGCTCCACGGTTTTTTCCGCCAGGCACTGGTTAACAATCATTGGCTGGACGCTCCCGCCTTCCGTCCCCGAACCGATAAACGCGCAGTCCGCGTCGCGCAGGGTAATCCACGCCTGTTGCGCTTTTTTCAGCAGGTCGCGCTGGGGGGCCGCCGCGCGTTTGATGGCGGCCTGGTAGGTCTGGTTGAGTTTTTTATCGGCTGCCTGGTACTGCTGCGCGCTACAGCTGTTCAGTTCAAGCTGGGTGGTCGCGTTGTCGCACTCGTTGGCCAGCGCGCTGGCGCTGAGCAGCAGTGCCGCACCGGCGATAAGATATCGTTTCATATACTCCCCAATAAAATAAGGCTCCGTCTCCGGAGCCTTATTAGCACAGCGTTAGCCGATTGTCATCAGGCTGGCGTTACCGCCCGCCGCCGCGGTGTTGACGCTGAGCGAGCGCTCCACGTACAGACGCTCCAGCAGCAGGTTGGTTTCCCCGCGGGCGAAGCCCTGCATGGAAACAATCGCCCCGCTGCGGGCCGCCACCTGCTCGCACAGCTCGCGCAGCTGGTCGGAATCACCGTGATAAATCACCGCGTCAAACGGCTGGGTCAGCAGGGCATCGGCTTTCGCAAAGCGAATGCGAGCCGAAACCGCTTTCGGCAGCTGTTTGGCGAGATCGCGATGCAGCGCATCGTCCGGCCACAGCACTTCACACCCGGTGGCCATCGCCGCGGCCAGCTGTACCAGCGCGTCCTGCTCGTTATCCGCCACGCACAGTACGTGCTCGCGCGGCATCAGCGTCCAGGTGTTGCGCTCGCCGGTTGGCCCCGGCAGCAGGCGCTGGGTACCGGCCTGCGCCAGCTCGCCGTACTGCTGGGCAACCGCACGCAGCTCAGGACGTTTTTCCGCCCATGCGATCAGCGCCTCCAGCGGCTGGGTCAGCACGGCTTTCACCTGCGCATCCACCGGATATTCAGCGTCCTGACGCGCCAGCGTCACGCCCAGCGCATTTTCCGGACGGTTCGCCAGCAGACGATACAGGTAGAGCGGGCCGCCCGCTTTCGGACCCGTACCGGAGAGGCCTTCGCCGCCGAACGGCTGCACGCCCACGACCGCGCCAACCATGTTGCGGTTGACGTACAGGTTGCCGACTTTGGCCGTGCCGGTGACCTGCGCAATGGTCTCGTCGATACGGGTATGCACGCCGAGCGTCAGGCCGTAGCCGGAGGCGTTGATCTGGTCGATAAGCGCGTTGAGGTTGTTACGGTTGTAACGCACCACGTGCAGCACCGGGCCGAAGACCTCTTTTTTCAGCTCGTCGAAGCTTGCCAGCTCAATCAGCGTAGGCGGCACGAAGGTGCCTGTCTGCCACTCGCGGGCATCTTCGCTGTTCTCGCGCACCGCCTGGAACACCGGACGGCCTTTGGCGCGCATGGCCTGAATGTGGTTTTCAATGTTGGCTTTGGCTTCCGCGTCGATCACCGGCCCGATGTCGGTGGTGAGACGGCCCGGGTTGCCCATGCGGCATTCCGCCATTGCGCCGCGCAGCATCTTCAGCGTGTGGTCAGCCACGTCATCCTGTAAGCACAGCACGCGCAGGGCGGAGCAGCGCTGACCGGCGCTGTCGAAGGCGGAGGCCAGCACGTCAACAACCACCTGCTCGGTGAGGGCGGAGGAGTCAACAATCATGGCGTTCATGCCGCCGGTTTCGGCGATAAGCGGGGTAGGACGACCCTGCGCATCCAGACGGGTGGCGATGTTGCGTTGCAGCAGGGAGGCCACTTCGGTCGAACCGGTAAACATCACGCCGCGCACGCGGTTATCGGAGGTGAGTTTGGCGCCCACCGTTTCACCGCGCCCAGGCAGCAGTTGCACCACGCCCGCCGGTACGCCGGCTTCCAGAAGAATGTTGATGCCCTGGGCGGCAATCAGCGGGGTTTGCTCTGCCGGTTTCGCCAGCACGCTGTTGCCTGCGGCAAGGGCGGCGGCAATCTGGCCGGTGAAGATGGCCAGCGGGAAGTTCCACGGGCTGATACAGACCACCGGACCGAGCGGACGGTGCGTTTCGTTGTCGAAATCATCGCGCACCTGACCGGCGTAGTAGTGCAGGAAGTCGACCGCCTCACGCACTTCGGCGATGGCGTTG
Organism: Enterobacter cloacae complex sp. P1B; assembly: GCF_014982345.1. Taxonomy (NCBI): domain Bacteria; kingdom Pseudomonadati; phylum Pseudomonadota; class Gammaproteobacteria; order Enterobacterales; family Enterobacteriaceae; genus Enterobacter; species Enterobacter cloacae complex sp. P1B. The sequence continues at coordinate 156,814 of NZ_JADCLF010000004.1, forward strand.
CTGAAGGTTTTCCCCGCCTCACGCACCAGAATGCCGATGAGCTGCTGCATCTGATCTTCCATCAGCACCGCGGCACGTTCCAGAATGGCGGCACGCTCCTGCGGCGGGGTGGCGAACCAGATTGGCGCGTTGTTCACCGCGCTCTCCAGCGCCTGTTCCACTTCCGCTTCGGTTGCTTCACGCGCGTAGCCGACGATGTCCTTCGGCTCTGCCGGGTTGATCACCGGCTGCATTTCACCGTCCTCAACGGACTGCTCAAGGATCGGTTTGGCCTGCCACTTCTGCAATGCGCTGTTGAGCAGGGCAGAGGAGAGCGACGCCAGACGGTGTTCGTTCGCCAGATCCAGGCCCGCCGAGTTGACGCGGCCCGCGCCGTAAAGCTCGCGCGGCAGGGCAATTTTCGGATGCGGCAGACCAATCTGGCCTTCCTGCGCCGCCAGCTTCTCAACGGCCTGCACCGGATCGGCCACCAGTTCGTCGAGCGGCAGCGTGGTGTCTGCGATGCGGTTAACGAAGGAGGTGTTCGCCCCGTTCTCCAGCAGACGACGCACCAGGTACGCCAGCAGGGTTTCGTGGGTGCCCACCGGCGCATAGATACGGCACGGGCGGTTCAGCTTGCCGTCCGCCACTTTACCGGTGACCTGCTCGTACAGCGGTTCGCCCATGCCGTGCAGGCACTGGAACTCGTACTGGCCCGGATAGTAGTTCTGCCCGGCCAGGCTGTAGATCGCCGCCAGGGTATGGGCGTTGTGGGTCGCGAACTGCGGATAAATCAGGTTCGGCACGCCGAGCAGTTTTTTCGCGCACGCGAGGTAAGAGACGTCGGTGTAGACCTTGCGGGTATAGACCGGATAGCCTTCCAGACCTTCAATCTGGGCGCGTTTGATTTCGCTGTCCCAGTAGGCGCCTTTCACCAGACGGATCATCAGGCGGCGACGGCTGCGGCTGGCCAGGTCAATCAGGTAATCAATGACGAACGGACAGCGTTTCTGGTAGGCCTGAATAACGAAACCAATCCCGTTCCAGCCTGCCAGTTCCGGCTCGAAGCACAATTTTTCCAGCAGATCGAGGGAGATCTCCAGACGGTCAGCCTCTTCGGCGTCGATATTAATGCCGATGTCATACTGGCGCGCCAGCAGGGTCAGGGACTTCAGGCGCGGATAGAGCTCTTCCATCACCCGGTCGTACTGCGCGCGGCTGTAGCGCGGGTGCAGGGCAGAGAGCTTAATAGAGATGCCCGGGCCTTCATAAATACCGCGACCGTTGGACGCTTTACCGATGGCGTGGATCGCCTGCTGGTAAGAGACCATGTAGGCCTGCGCGTCGGCGGCGGTGAGCGCCGCTTCGCCCAGCATGTCATAGGAGTAGCGGAAACCTTTGTCTTCCAGCTTGCGGGCATTCGCCAGCGCTTCGGCAATGGTTTCCCCGGTGACGAATTGCTCGCCCATCAGGCGCATCGCCATGTCCACGCCCTTGCGGATCAGCGGCTCGCCGCTCTTGCCGATAATGCGGTTCAGAGAGCGTGACAGGTTGGCTTCGTTATGGGTGGAGACCAGCTTGCCGGTAAACAGCAGACCCCAGGTGGCGGCGTTGACGAACAGCGACGGGCTGCGGCCAATGTGGGAGTGCCAGTTGCCGTTGCTGATCTTGTCGCGGATCAGCGCGTCGCGGGTAGCTTTATCCGGAATACGCAGCAGCGCTTCCGCCAGGCACATCAGCGCCACGCCTTCCTGTGAGGAGAGGGAGAACTCCTGCAACAGGCCCTGCACCATCCCGGCGCGGCCGGTGGCGGTTTTCTGGTTGCGCAGCTTGTCGGCTAACTGATACGCCAGGCTGTGCGCCTGGGCGGCAATGGCTTCCGGCAGGCGGGCCTGCTCCAGCAGCATCGGCACGGCGTCGGTTTCGGCGCGGCGGTAAGCCCCGGTAATGGCGGCGCGGCTGACGGACTGCGGCAGGATCTGCTCGGCAAATTCGAGGAACGGCTGGTGGTTCTCTTCCACCGCCGTCGCGGCGTCTTCGCTTTCGTTCGCTGCGCCCGCCAGCAGGGCAGGCAGCTCCGGCAGGCCGTCTTCGCTTTCCAGCCTTTCCAGATAGTTAAAAATCGCCTGCTTGATTAACCAGTGCGGTGTGCGATCAATGCGGGTTGCTGCGGTCTTAATCCGTTCGCGGGTCGCGTCATCCAGCTTAACCCCCATGGTGGTCATCCCCATGCCAAAACTCCTGTTGTTCTGTAATAGCGTTCTGTTGATAGCGTGAAATATCCACCATGTTGCAACTTTGTGCAACCGTGTTAAATGTGACCTGGTTTGCAAGCTGGAAAATGAATGGATTGTTAACGAATAGTTAGCTGGAAAAAAGCGCTGGCTTCTGCATGCGAAGCCTGTTTTTATGCGGTGCTTAACACTTTTAAAAGGTGCAACCCGTATAAATGTGAGCGAGTGCAACCTATAGGAAAGACGTATAAAACCAGGGATGAAATTCATGTAAATGCAGTGTTAAATCGTTTGTCAGTGGGAAGCGTATACGGCAGGATAGCGCGCCCAACGGAAACACATACACACATCACTACGTTCCGGTGATGACATAACAAGGCAACCCGGACGGTTGTCGCTCGACATTTTGGAGAATTTGAATGGCTATTAGCACACCGATGCTGGTGACATTTCTCGTTTATATTTTTGGCATGATCCTGATAGGGTTTTTGGCATGGCGTTCCACTAAAAACTTTGACGACTACATCCTTGGCGGGCGCAGCTTAGGCCCAATGGTCACCGCGCTCTCTGCGGGCGCATCCGACATGAGCGGCTGGCTGCTGATGGGGCTGCCGGGCGCGATTTTCATCTCTGGTATTTCCGAAAGCTGGATCGCCATCGGCCTGACCGTCGGCGCATGGATCAACTGGAAGCTGGTGGCAGGCCGTCTGCGCGTGCATACCGAAGCCAACAACAACGCCCTGACGCTGCCAGATTACTTCACCGGACGCTTTGAAGATAACAGCCGCATTCTGCGCATTATCTCCGCGGTGGTGATCCTGCTGTTCTTCACCATCTACTGCGCCTCCGGCATCGTGGCGGGTGCGCGACTGTTCGAAAGCACCTTCGGCATGAGCTATGAAACCGCCCTGTGGGCCGGTGCCGCGGCAACCATCCTCTATACCTTCGTGGGCGGGTTCCTGGCAGTAAGCTGGACCGACACCGTGCAGGCGAGCCTGATGATCTTCGCCCTGATCCTGACCCCGGTGATTGTGATTTTCACCGTTGGCGGCTTTGGCGATTCACTGGAAGTGATCAAGCAGAAGAGCATCGAAAACGTCGACATGCTGAAAGGGCTGAATTTCGTTGCCATCGTCTCCCTGATGGGCTGGGGCCTGGGCTACTTCGGTCAGCCGCACATTCTGGCGCGCTTTATGGCGGCGGATTCTCATCACACCATCGTTCACGCGCGTCGCATCAGCATGACGTGGATGATCCTGTGTCTGGCGGGCGCGTGTGCGGTCGGCTTCTTCGGTATCGCCTACTTCAGCAATAACCCGGCGCAGGCGGGCGCGGTGAACCAGAACGCCGAGCGCGTGTTCATCGAGCTGGCGCAGATTCTGTTTAACCCGTGGATTGCCGGTATTTTGCTCTCCGCGATCCTGGCGGCGGTGATGTCCACCCTGAGCTGTCAGCTGCTGGTTTGCTCCAGTGCAATCACCGAAGACCTCTACAAGGCCTTCCTGCGTAAAAATGCGAGCCAGAAAGAGCTGGTGTGGGTAGGGCGCTTTATGGTGCTGGTGGTGGCGCTGGTAGCCATTGCGCTGGCAGCCAACCCGGAAAACCGCGTGCTGGGTCTCGTGAGCTACGCGTGGGCGGGCTTCGGTGCCGCGTTTGGGCCGGTGGTGCTGTTCTCCGTCATGTGGTCACGCATGACCCGCAACGGCGCGCTGGCGGGGATGATCATCGGTGCGGTGACCGTCATCGTCTGGAAGCAGTTCGCGTGGCTGGGCCTGTACGAAATCATTCCGGGCTTCATCTTCGGCAGCATCGGTATTGTGGTGTTCAGCCTGCTGGGTAAAGCGCCGTCTGCCTCTATGCAGAAGCGCTTTGCGGAAGCGGATGCGCACTACCACACTGCGCCGCCGACTAAGCTTCAGGCAGAATAATTTTCTCACGCAGTACCGTAGGCCGGGTAAGCGCAAGCGCCACCCGGCTTTTTTCTTGCCAAAATCCGTATTTTCCTGTGATATCCATGTGCTTATAACAATGAGGATAGCGACACATGACCATCAAAACAGGGGTAATGGCAGCGGCATTATTGATGCTGGCGGGCTGCAACGCGCCATCGCAACATGCGGCGGTAGAGACCTGCAAAGCGGATAACCAGATGCAGCAAACCACGCTCTATTTCGGCTTGAATCGCCCGGCAGGGGCGCAGATTACCGGCAGCGAGTGGCAGCAGTTTGTTGACCAGGACGTGACGCCGCGTTTTCGCGATGGCTTAACGGTGTTTGATGCGCGCGGGCAGTGGCTGGGCAACGACGGAAAAGTGGCGCGTGAACCGAGCAAGGCGCTGATGCTGATCCACGGTAAAGATGCGCAGAGCGAGAAGAACATCGAAGCGTTGCGCGGGATCTATAAGTCTCGTTTCGCACAGGAGTCGGTGATGCGGGTCGACCAGCCGGTGTGCGTACAGTTTTAACAAAAACGGCGGGATAACCCGCCGTTGTTGTTTTGTAGCAAAGCAATTTACAGCACTAATCCCGCAAAGCTCGCCGACAGCAGGCTCACCAGCGTCGCACCGTATACCAGGCGCAGACCAAACCGCGACACCACGTTGCCCTGCTGCTCGTTCAGCCCCTTAATCGCCCCGGCGACGATGCCGATGGAGGCGAAGTTGGCAAACGAGACGAGGAAGACGGACAAAATACCCAACCCGCGCGGTGACATTTCATGAGCAATTTTTTGCAGCTCAATCATCGCCACAAATTCATTCGCCACCAGCTTGGTTGCCATAATGCTGCCCGCGTTTAACGCATCGCTCAGCGGAATCCCGATAAGCCACGCCAGCGGATAAAACACATAGCCCAGGATCTGCTGGAAGCTCATGCCGAATACGCTGGAGAAGAGGGCGTTAACGGCGCTGATGAGGGCGATAAAGCCAATCAGCATCGCCAGAATAATCATCGCCACCTTAAAACCGGCCAGAATATACTCGCCCAGCATTTCAAAGAAGCTCTGGGATTCGTGCAGTTTTTCCAGCTTGATATCCGGTTCGGCTTCCGGACGCACCGGGTTAATGACCGAGAGAATAATAAAGGTGCTGAACATGTTCAGGATCAGCGCGGCAACGACAAATTTGGCGTCGAGCATGGTCATATAGGCACCGACAATCGACAGGGAGACCGTCGACATGGCCGTGGCCGCCATGGTGAACAGACGACGCGAGGAGAGATCCCCCAGCACGCCTTTATAGGCAATGAAGTTTTCCGACTGGCCGAGGATCAGCGAGCTCACCGCGTTGAACGATTCCAGCTTGCCCATGCCGTTCAGCTTTGACAGCAGCGTCCCGATGATTCGAATAAAAATCGGCAGGATCCGCCAGTGCTGGAGAATACCAATCAGTGCGGAAATAAAAATAATCGGACACAGCACGCCGAGGAAAATAAACGCCAGCCCTTTTTCTCCCATTCCGCCAAAGACGAAATTCGTCCCTTCCGAGGCAAATTTCAGCAGTGACTCAAAGAAGCCGGAAACGTATTTAATCAGGAATAGCCCGCTTTCGGCGTGCAGGAAAAAGAACGCCAGGGCAATTTCAATAACAATCAGCTGTAAAACATAACGAATGCGAATTTTTCGGCGGTCGAAACTCACCAGCCAGGCAAGCGCAAGAATAATCACCAGCGCCAGCAGGAAATGGACAATCTTAAACATGGAATATTTTCGGTTGGTTTTTGAGGCGGATATTTAGCCACAGCACTAGTTAACCGTAAATGGGCATTTTAATTATAACTTATAAACTTAACGGTAACGGTGGCAACTATTAACAGGCTTTGAGTTTACAACTCGTCATCAAATCACCACACATTTCGCTTGTGTTTCCTTCCGCCGTAATGATAATCACTATCACAAGAATTTACCTTTCTTTGCATCAGTTGACCGCGATAAACATTTAAGGTGTCGGCATGTTTGTTCCATTTCTCATTATGTTACGTGAAGGCCTTGAAGCGGCCCTGATTGTCAGCCTTATCGCCAGCTATCTCAAGCGCACCCAGCGTGGGCGCTGGATTGGCGTGATGTGGGTTGGCGTATTCCTTGCCGCGGCGCTCTGCCTGGGCTTAGGTATCCTCATCAATGAAACCACCGGCGAATTCCCGCAGAAAGAGCAGGAGCTGTTTGAAGGTATCGTCGCCGTGATTGCGGTGTTCATACTGACGTGGATGGTCTTCTGGATGCGCAAAGTTTCCCGCAACGTGAAGGTGCAGCTGGAGCAGGCGGTGGATAACGCCCTGCAGAAGGGGAATCACCACGGCTGGGCGCTGATTATGATGGTCTTTTTCGCCGTGGCACGCGAGGGTCTGGAATCGGTTTTCTTCCTGCTGGCGGCATTCCAGCAGGATGTGGGCATCTGGCCGCCGCTGGGTGCCATGCTCGGTCTGGCAACGGCGGTGGTGCTGGGTTTTCTGCTCTACTGGGGCGGCATTCGCCTCAACCTGGGCGCCTTCTTTAAGTGGACCAGCCTGTTCATTCTGCTGGTGGCCGCGGGGCTGGCGGCAGGGGCGATCCGCGCCTTCCACGAGGCGGGCCTGTGGAACCACTTCCAGGACGTGGCGTTCGATCTCAGCAACGTTCTCTCCACCCATTCACTGACCGGCACCCTGCTCGAAGGCATCTTCGGCTACCAGGAAACGCCGAGCGTCAGCGAAGTGGCGATGTACTTTATCTATCTGGTTCCGGCGCTGGTGCTGTTCGCGATGCCGCCGCGTACCGGTTCGCAGGCGTCGCGCGTTGCGCCGTAATTACTGTTTTAGTTACAACATACTTTTTAAGGGAAGAGTCATGGCAATTCAGTTTCGTCGTAGTGCATTGTGCGCAGGCATTGCCGCGCTGTTCGCTTCTGCATTCGCTGCGCAGGCTGCGGATATTCCGCAGGTAAAAGTCACCGTTAACGATAAGCAGTGCGAGCCGATGACCATCACGGTTAACAGCGGTAAAACCCAGTTTATCATTCAGAACCACAGCCAGAAGGCGCTGGAGTGGGAGATCCTCAAAGGCGTGATGGTGGTGGAAGAGCGCGAGAACATCGCGCCGGGCTTCAGCCAGAAGATGACCGCCAACCTGCAGCCGGGTGAATACGACATGACCTGCGGCCTGCTGACCAACCCTAAAGGCAAGCTGATCGTCAAAGGTGCAGCGACGGCGGACGCGGCCAAAGGCACGGCCCTGCTGAGCCTGGGCGACGCCATCACCGCCTATAAAGCCTACGTCACCAAAGAGACGGCGGACCTGGTCACGGGTACCAAAGCCTTCACCGACGCCGTGAAAGCGGGCGATATCGAAAAAGCGAAATCCCTGTACGCGCCAACCCGTCAGCACTACGAGCGCATCGAGCCGATTGCCGAGCTGTTCTCTGACCTCGACGGCAGCATTGATGCCCGCGAAGATGACTACGAGCAGAAGGCCGCCGATCCGAAATTCACCGGCTTCCACCGTCTGGAAAAAGCCCTGTTTGGCGATGACTCCACCAAAGGAATGGAGAAATACGCCGGGCAGCTGAACACCGACGTGCTGGAGCTGCAAAAGCGCATCAGCGAGCTGGCCTTCCCGCCGTCGAAGGTGGTGGGCGGCGCGGCCGGTCTGATTGAAGAAGTGGCTGCGAGCAAAATCAGCGGTGAAGAAGATCGCTACAGCCATACCGACCTGTGGGACTTCCAGGCCAACGTCGACGGTGCGCAGAAGATTGTCGAGCTGCTGCGTCCTCAGCTGCAGAAAGAGAACGGCGAACTGCTGGCGAAAGTGGATGCCAACTTCAAAAAGGTCGATACCATCCTGGCGAAGTACCGTACCAAAGACGGGTTCGAAACCTACGACAAGCTGACCGACGCCGACCGTAACGCGCTGAAAGGCCCGATTACGACGCTGGCGGAAGATCTCTCCCTGCTGCGCGGCGTACTGGGTCTGGACTAAGCACGATGAACAAGCACGAAGAATTCGACGTGGCGGAACCTTCCCGACGTCGTTTGTTAAAAGGGGTAGGGGCGCTGGGCGGCGCGTTTGCCCTGGCGGGAGGTTGCCCGGTGGCGCATGCGGCGAAACCGCAGAGCGCGCCCGGTACGCTCTCGCCGGATGCCCGCATGGAGACCCAGCCGTTTTATGGCGCGCACCAGGCGGGTATTCTCACGCCGCAGCAGGCTTCCATGATGCTGGTGGCCTTTGATTCGCTGGCCAGCGATAAGGCGGATCTGGAGCGTCTGTTCCGCCTGCTGACGGCGCGCATCGCGTTTCTTACCGCGGGCGGGCCGGCACCGGATACGCCGAACCCGCGCCTGCCGCCGATGGATTCCGGTATCCTCGGGGCGTTTATCGCGCCGGATAACCTGACCATTACCGTGTCGGTAGGGGAGTCGCTGTTTGACGGCCGCTACGGCCTGGCAAAACAGAAGCCGAACGCGCTGCAGAAGATGACGCGCTTCCCGAATGACTCCCTCGACGCGGCGCTGTGCCACGGCGATCTGCTCCTGCAGATTTGTGCCAATACCCAGGACACGGTGATCCACGCCCTGCGCGATATCATCAAGCACACGCCGGATCTGCTGAGCGTGCGCTGGAAGCGGGAAGGGTTTATCTCTGACCACGCCGCCCGCAGCAAAGGCAAAGAGACGCCGGTTAACCTGCTGGGCTTTAAGGACGGCACGGCCAACCCGGACAGCAGCGATGCGGCGCTGATGAAAGACGTGGTGTGGGTGACGGCAGATCAGGGGGAACCCGCATGGGCGGTGGGCGGCAGCTACCAGGCTGTGCGTATTATTCAGTTCCACGTGGAGTTCTGGGACCGCACGCCGTTGAAAGAGCAGCAGACGATTTTTGGCCGCGACAAGCAGAGCGGGGCGCCGCTGGGCATGAAGCACGAGCATGATGTGCCAAACTACGCGAACGACCCGGATGGCGACGTTATCGCGCTCGACAGCCATATTCGCCTTGCCAACCCGCGCACCAAAGAGACGCAGTCCAGCCTGATGATGCGCCGTGGCTACAGCTATTCGCTGGGCGTGACCAATTCCGGCCAGCTTGATATGGGGCTGCTGTTCGTCTGTTATCAGCACGATCTGGAGAAAGGCTTCCTGACCGTGCAGAAGCGGTTAAATGGCGAAGCGCTGGAAGAGTATATTAAGCCCATCGGCGGCGGCTATTTCTTTGCCCTGCCCGGCGCGCACGATGCTGGCGCGTATCTCGCACAAGGTCTGATGGAAGCCTGATAATCGTCCCTGCGATAGTTCGCGGGGACATTATTTTTTCATATGACTATCTTATTGTTATATTTCTGTAATATTCATATATAAGACTGATTCCGCTGCAGGAACAGTCTTAAAAGTTGCATTCAGGTAAAATAAATGTTGCATTTATGATAACTCCTGATGTACTTAAGATAAGACAGCGGTAGTTCCCGGCAGTGATGCTGAATCACTATGGAGATCGCGAATGGTTGCGTCCTGTACTGGACAAGGTAAACATAACAACCGCAGCACCCGGCGCGGAGGCTCAGACTCCGGCAGCGATTTCCTCACCACTAAATTCTCCCCCACACCTCAAGAATCTGATTCGACCGACGTGCAGACCGGTGCGCGTAGCCGTTCTGTATCGTCATCTGATAAAGCAAGCAATGGCTTACAAGGAAGCCAACCCTCTGATGTTCGTGCGCATAATCGTGCCGAAGCTGGCGCGTGTGATGAATACCAACAACTCAAGGTGCTATCCATGGGAAGACAAAAAGCAGTGATCAAAGCTCGTCGCGAAGCAAAACGTGTGCTGAGACGGGACTCACGTAGCCATAAACAGCGTGAAGAAGAATCGGTCACCTCGCTTGTGCAGATGAGTGGCGTAGAAGCAATTGGCATGGCCAGAGACAGCCGTGATAATTCTCCAATTGTGGCGCGCAATGAGGCTCAGGCGCACTACCTGAATGCTATCGAGAGTAAACAGCTCATCTTTGCAACCGGCGAAGCCGGATGCGGGAAAACCTGGATCAGTGCAGCCAAAGCAGCGGAAGCGCTGATCCATAAGGACGTGGAGCGCATTATTGTTACCCGTCCTGTACTGCAAGCTGATGAAGATCTCGGCTTCCTGCCCGGCGATATTTCGGAGAAGTTTGCTCCGTACTTCAGGCCCGTCTATGACGTGCTGGTGAAGCGACTGGGTGCATCCTTTATGCAGTACTGCCTGCGACCAGAGATTGGCAAGGTGGAAATCGCGCCGTTCGCCTATATGCGCGGACGTACATTTGAAAATGCGGTCGTTATTCTCGACGAGGCTCAGAACGTGACCGCTGCGCAAATGAAGATGTTTTTAACGCGCCTCGGGGAGAACGTGACGGTTATCGTCAACGGCGATATTACCCAGTGTGACCTGCCGTCGGGCGTGAAGTCCGGCCTCAGCGACGCCATGTCACGTTTTGAGGAAGATGAGATGATTGGGGTGGTACGCTTCACCAAAGAGGACTGCGTGCGCTCGGCGCTGTGTCAACGGACGCTGCAAGCGTATTACTGAGTTTGCTGTTGCGTTCAAGGCCCGGGAAACCGGGCTTTGTTTTATGTGCATTTTATTCCCTCTCCCCTGGGGAGAGGGTTAGGGTGAGGGTCTCAGGCCGCACCGAGCTGAATATAGCTACGGGGGGGATTGACTCGCTTCGCTCGCCCTGCGGGCAGCCTGTTCGCTTTGCTCACAGTCTGTCCAACTGGCTGCGCCAGTTGTCGAACCCCGGTCGAGGGTTCTCATCCCCCTTACGAGAATATAAAAGAAAAAAGCCCGTACTTTCGTACGAGCTCTCATCTCAAATATGGCGGTGAGGGGGGGATTCGAACCCCCGATACGTTGCCGTATACACACTTTCCAGGCGTGCTCCTTCAGCCACTCGGACACCTCACCATATTATTTTGCTGCCTGACCGCTTGGGGGGGCAACGGGGCGCTACTATAGGGAGTTGCGCGAAAGCGGTCAAGCAGATTTTCTGCATTCGTGCTTGTTCGGTTAAGCCTTAATCAGCTTATGGCGTACAGCGCAGGATTAACGCTGCGAATCGAGCACTTCGCTGTTTTTCACCACCTCCTGCGCTTTGCCGTAGCTTTCGATCAGCAGCTGGTAGGCCGGGAAGATGTGGGTGTATACCTCAGCCCATTCAGCCGCATCTTCACGGTTCCAGGTTCGCTGGATCTCAGAGGCCACAGCGGCGGTATCCATCGGCACCACGCCTGCCTGGACCACGCGGGCCAGGGTGATCTCCTGCGCCATTTTGCTGTAGGTGCCGGAGGCATCAATCACCGCAAACACTTTATATCCGTCCGCCACCGCGCTGATGGACGGGAAGGCCATGCAGACGCTGGTGATCGTGCCTGCAATAATTAACGTCTTGCGACCGGTAGCTTTTACCGCCGCCACGAATTCCGGGTTATCCCAGGCGTTGATCTCACCTTTGCGGGCCACATACTGCGCATGCGGCGCGTTGGCGTGGATCTCCGGGATAAGCGGGCCGTTCGGTCCCTGTGGAACGGAGGCGGTGGTGATCACCGGGATCTTCGCCAGCGTGGCGATCTTTGCCAGCGCCGCCGCACGGGCGCGCAGCTCCGGCATGGGCATGTCGCCGACGGTCTGGAACAGCCCGCTCTGGTGGTCGATAAGCAGCATGACGGCATCATTTACGTCAATGACGGGACGTGCACCGTTGAAGTTTGCAGGGGTAGACATATTGCGCTCCTTAATTACGTTCAGATCTGGCCAAAGCGGCCGGAGTTGAAATCACGAATGGCTTCCGCGATCTCGGTTTTACTGTTCATCACAAACGGGCCGTAGCCCACAATCGGTTCATTCAGCGGCTCACCGGCCATCAGCAGCAATTTCGCGTCGCTGTTCGCTTCCAGATGCAGCTTTTCACCGCTCTGACTTAGCACAACCAGCTGCGCTTCACCCGCTGGCGTGGTGCCGTTCACCGTTACGCTGCCCTCAAGTACCACCAGCGCCGTGCTCCAGCCTTCGGGCTGGTTGAGCGTCAGATGGCTGCCCTGGTTAAGCGCGATGTCCCAGACGTTCAGCGGTGAGAAGGTATGGGCCGGGCCCGTCACGTCCTCAAGGCGACCGGCGATGACCCGCAGCGTGCCGCTGTTATCCGGCAGCGTGACCACCGGGATATCCGCTTTGGTGATGCTCTGGTATCCGGGCGTCGCCATTTTGTCTTTGGCGGGCAGGTTGACCCACAGCTGCATCATTTTTAGTACACCGCCTTTCTGCGCGAAGGCGCTGGAGTGGAACTCCTCGTGCAGGATGCCTGCGCCCGCCGTCATCCACTGCACGTCGCCGGGGCCAATAACGCCGCCTCTGCCGGTGGAGTCGCGATGCTCCACTTCGCCCGCGTAAACGATGGTCACCGTTTCAAAGCTGCGATGAGGATGCTCGCCCACGCCGCGTTTCGCGCCGTCCGCCGGGAAGGTGTACGGTCCGGCATAGTCCAGCAGCAGAAACGGGCTCAGCGGCTCGCCGTGCGTCTGGTAAGAAAACATTGAACGAACCGGGAAACCGTCACCGACCCAGTGCGGACGAGGTGCGGTATAAACGCCTGTTACGTTTTTCATGATGAACTCCTGATGTTCTGTTGATGTAATTAGCTTATATTCAGGGTTAATATCCCGGTAGATAGTGAAAATGACATTCACTGTTCTGAATATGGAACGATGAGGACGTATGCAGGATCTCAATGATTTCGCGTGGTTTGTGAAGGTGGTGGACCATGGTGGATTTGCGGCGGCGGGTCGGGCGCTCGATCAGCCCAAGTCAAAACTGAGCCGCCGGATTGCCCAGCTGGAAGAGCGCCTTGGCGTGCGTTTGATCCAGCGTACCACCCGGCAGTTTACGGTGACGGAAGTGGGGCAGACGTTCTATCAGCACTGTAAAGCCATGCTGGTAGAGGCCGAAGCTGCGGAAGAGGCGGTGGCGGCGTTGCAGGCCGAGCCACGCGGCGTGGTCAGGATCACCTGTCCGGTCACCTTGCTGCACGTGCATGTGGGTCCCATGCTGGCACGGTTTATGGCGCGCTATCCGGGGATCAATCTTCAGCTTGAGGCCACCAACCGACGGGTCGATCTGGTGGGCGAGGGTATTGACGTGGCGATCCGCGTTCGTCCACGTCCGTTTGATGACAGCGACCTGGTGTTAAGAGTGCTGGCAGACAGGGGACACTGCCTGGTGGCGAGCCCTGCGCTGATTGAGCGGATGGGTCACCCTGCCGTGCCCTCTGAGCTGAGCGAGTGGCCGGGTTTGAGCATGGGGGTGGGAAAGCAGCTGCACAGATGGGAGCTGAGCGGGCCGGAGGGAGCGAAAGCCGCGATTCATTACACGCCGCGCTTTATTACCACCGACATGCTGGCGCTGCGTGAAGCGGCGATGGCGGGGGTGGGCATGGTGCAGCTGCCGATTTTGATGGTCAAGGATCAGCTGGCATCCGGGGAACTGGTAAGGGTGCTGGACGCATGGGAACCCCGACGGGAAGTGATTCACGCTGTTTATCCTTCCAGGCGAGGTTTGCTGCCGTCCGTCAGAACACTGGTGGATTTTCTTACTGAAGAGTATGCGCGGATGGTGGAGGAGTAACGATCCCCTCGCCCTTCGGGCAGATTCCTCGCAGGTTCGTCATCTGTCCAACTGGCTGCGCCAGTTGTCGAACCCCGGTCGGGGGTTCTCATCCCCCCGCAGGCGTGCAACATGCGAAAAAAAAACCCGCATTTTCATGCGAGCTCTTCTTAAAATATGGCGGTGAGGGGGGGATTCGAACCCCCGATACGTTGCCGTATACACACTTTCCAGGCGTGCTCCTTCAGCCACTCGGACACCTCACCATATTGTCATCCCGTTGTTACTGGGACGGGCGCTAATGTAAGGAAAAGCCGAACTGCCGTCAACCCACTTTTTCAGTAATTTAGCGCGTTTAGACAAACTTCAGGCAACATGATTCTTAAATGTGCTGAAAGCGTCTTTTTTATCAACAACACGATCACGCAATAAATTTGCTATGCTGACCGTCCAGTTAAAAAGCAAAATAAATCAGCGCAATAAAAGGCAGGATTGACTATGGATATACTCTTCTATCACCCCACTTTTGATACGGCTTACTGGATTAAGGCACTTTCTGCGGCACTGCCGGGCGCTCGCGTTCGTGAGTGGAAGCGGGGCGATAACGAACATGCTGACTACGCGCTGGTCTGGCATCCGCCGGTAGAAATGCTCCAGGGCCGTAAGCTAAAGGCCGTGTTCGCGCTCGGAGCCGGCGTGGATTCCATTCTGAGCAAGCTGAAAGCACACCCTGAAATGTTGCCGGAAGATATTCCTCTGTTCCGCCTGGAAGATACCGGTATGGGCCAGCAAATGCAGGAGTATGCCGTCAGCCAGGTGCTGCACTGGTTCCGCCGTTTTGATGACTATCAGGCGCTTAAGCAGCAATCCCGCTGGGAGCCGCTGCCTGAATATCCGCGCGAAGCGTTTACCGTTGGTATCCTCGGCGCAGGCGTGCTGGGTTCGAAAGTGGCTGAAGCGCTCGCGCCGTGGGGCTTCCCGCTGCGCTGCTGGAGCCGCAGCCGTAAAGACTATCCGGGCGTTGAGAGCTTTGCCGGAACGGATGAGCTTCCGGCCTTCCTGAACGGCACGCGTGTGCTGATTAACCTGCTGCCCAATACGGCGGAAACGGTGGGGATTATCAATGAAGGCCTGCTCAACCAGCTGGACGACCAGAGCTATCTGATGAACCTGGCGCGCGGCGTGCATCTGGTCGAGACGGATCTGCTGAAGGCGCTGGATAGCGGGAAGCTTAAAGGCGCCATGCTGGATGTCTACAGCCGTGAGCCGCTGCCGGAGGAAAGCCCGCTGTGGCGACACCCGCGCGTGGCAATGACTCCGCACGTTGCCGCCGTGACGCGACCTGCCGAGGCAGTGGCCTATATCTCGCACACGATCGGTGAAATAGAGAAGGGTAACCCGGTCACCGGACAGGTCGACCGACAGCGCGGCTACTGAGAGAAACCCGGCGTTCGCCGGGTTTTTGCTAATATTCGCCGCTGATAACTGCTATCCTTTGGAAAAAACGCAGAGGAGAGAAAGATGTATCCCGTTGACCTGCATATGCACACCGTCGCCAGCACCCACGCGTATAGCAACCTCCATGATTATATTGCCCAGGCGAAGCTTAAGGGCATCAAGCTGTTCGCGATAACCGATCACGGCCCGGATATGGCGGATGCGCCGCACTACTGGCATTTTGTGAATATGCGTATCTGGCCACGTCTGGTGGACGGCATTGGGATACTGCGCGGCATTGAGGCGAACATCAAAAACACCGACGGTGAAATTGACTGTACCGGCCCGATGCTGACCTCCTTAGATCTGATCCTTGCCGGCTTCCATGAGCCGGTTTTCCCGCCGCAGGATAAAGAGACCAATACCGCGGCGATGATTGCCACTATTGCCAGCGGCAATGTGCACATCATCAGCCATCCGGGCAATCCGAAATACCCGATTGATATTCAGGCCGTGGCGCAGGCCGCGGCGAAACACCGCGTGGCGCTGGAGATTAACAACTCCTCGTTCGTGCACTCGCGTAAAGGCAGTGAAGCCAACTGTCGCGAAGTGGCTGCCGCCGTGCGTGATGCGGGTGGCATGGTGGCGCTGGGCTCTGATTCGCACACGGCCTTCACGCTGGGGGATTTTAGCGAGTGCCTGAAAATATTGCAGGATGTGGATTTCCCGGAAGAGCGCATCCTGAACGTCACGCCGCGTCGTATGCTTGATTTCCTCGAGTCGCGCGGCATGGCGCCGATTGATGAATTTGCCGATCTTTAATTGAATAACGGAATAAAACAATGAATGAATTTTCCATCCTTTGCCGCGTGCTGGGCTCCCTGTATTACCGCCAGCCGCAGGACCCGCTGCTGGTGCCGCTGTTTACGCTGATTCGCGAAGGTAAACTGGCGCAGAACTGGCCGCTGGAACAGGATGAGTTACTGGAGCGCCTGCAGAAAAGCTGCGATATGCAGCAGATCTCAACGGACTACAATGCTCTGTTCGTGGGCGAAGAGTGCCGCGTGTCGCCGTATCGTTCCGCCTGGCAGGAAGGCGCGACCGAAGCGGAAGTGCGGGCATTCCTTTCAGAACGCGGGATGCCCCTGAGCGATACCCCAGCCGATCATATCGGTACGCTGATGCTGGCCGCGTCCTGGATCGAAGACAACGCTGGCGACGATGAAAATGAAGCCATCGGGATCCTTTTCGAAACGTATCTGCTGCCGTGGGTGGGGACCTTCCTGGGTAAAGTGGAAGCTCATGCCACCTCTCCGTTCTGGCGAACGCTGGCCCCGCTGACGCGTGACGCCATTGCAGCAATGTGGGACGAGCTGGAAGAAGAGAGTGAAGAGTGATGTAAATCACAAAAATCCTGCAACGATACATTTCAACTTGCACGTAATGTGCTTCTGATCTCATTTCTATGGCGCGCTTCTGCTAAGATGCGCGCCATGAACATATTACTTTGTATTGCAATCACGACGGGTATCCTCTCCGGTATTTGGGGATGGGTAGCGGTGTCTCTCGGTCTGTTAAGCTGGGCTGGCTTCCTGGGTTGCACGGCCTATTTCGCCTGTCCTCAAGGCGGGCTGAAAGGGCTCTTTATCTCAGGCTGCACGCTGATGAGCGGCGTTATCTGGGCGCTGGTCATCATGAAAGGCAGCGCGCTGGCGCCGCATCTGGAGATGCTGGGGTACGTCATGACGGGTGTCGTCGCCTTCCTGATGTGTATCCAGGCGAAGCATCTGCTGCTGTCGTTTGTGCCGGGAACCTTTATGGGGGCCTGCGCAACCTTTGCCGGGCAGGGGGACTGGAAGCTGGTGGTTCCTTCCCTGGCGCTGGGGCTGCTGTTTGGCTACGCCATGAAGAACAGCGGTCTTTGGCTGGCGGCGCGACGGGAAAAAACGCAAAACATCACCGCGGTGAGTGAATAAAAAAAAAGGCGAGATAATCATCTCGCCTTTTTTATGCGCTGCCCGTCAGGATTCCGGAGGCACCGACATATCACGGTATTTCACCAGGATCGGGTTCTGCACCTCCGCTTTGTTTTGCAGATCCCACAGCCCGCGATCGATACCATCGTTGATTAAGAAGATCACACCGGTTTCAATGGCTGACATCAGACACATCATGACCGGTTCGTTAGAGGTGTAGCCAATTTCTCCCTCCAGCAGACGCTGGTAATCGATGAAGCGGAATACCCCAGCCTGAACTTCATAAGACAATATCGTTTTGCTGGTGTTGACCGAAGAGAGCACTTCACCGGTACTGACGTTCACGACGCGCAGGTTAACCGCAATTTGGTCGAGCTGGTACTGGGTATCTGCGCCGATACCGAAGTAGCGCGCGCCCACGCCACCCGATTTCACGTTGCTCTCGTAACCGATAATCGACCCTTCAATCATCACGTTTGCGGCGGCCAGAGACTGCAGAGGCATCCGGTTATTGTCCGCAACGGTGCCATTCTCCTGCGCGGCACGAATGATTTTTCGTTCATTTAACAGGTTCTGAAGCCCCTGGCGTTCCAGCGGAATAAACCAGTGCGAATCTTTAAGTGCAGTCACCAGCATGGCGGTGGCGCTTTGCGGCACCGCGGTGGAGAAGTTACTTGCCGGATAAGGCTTAAATTGTCCGGTTTCATCCTGAATGTTGTATACCGAGACAAATATCTTGCCCGTAGGTGAAGGCAAATGGGTTAAATCACGGTAACTTTGGGCCCGCGGCATTAATGTGGGTTTTGCAGCTTCTTTAGGCGGAGCAGTTAAACAACCGCTCAATAAGCACACTGCAACAAATATCAGGAAGCGCTGCATGGTCGTTGTCCTTATTTAGCTATTGTTTAAAAGTCAGTTGAATTATTTTGCAGGCCGGAAACCTCTATGGTGGAAGTTTTTCCGGTTTTACGATCGGTCACATTCAACTGGAGCTGTCCGTCCCTGTTGGCGATGTCGACGATAAAGTCGTTGGTCATCATTCGGCCGGGTTTGCCGGTATTAATGTTGGTCAGCAATCCCCCTAAAATCTGCGACTGGATAGCCTGGGTGAAGTTATCCAGTGCGGAAGGGGTATCAACGGTAAAATCCTGAAAGCTCGGATCTTTATAGGAGTTTTGTGCCTGAGCTTGATTCAGCAGAAAGGCACCGTTGTTGGGGTTACCGCCAAAGTTAGGGTTACGGAACTGGAAGGTCATATTTCCGGCCCAGCTCAGGGGAGCAATAAGCATGATCGAAACAACTGCATATGCAATACGCATGACAGCCTCCGCATATCGGTTCGCTAGAACTCATCTTTTGCTAAATCGCTGGTGCTTAATAGGGCTTTATCTATTTGCAGGCGATTAATAGCGTCTTCAGTTTGAGCCAGTGCTAAGGCTACGTTTTTTTCGAAGTCTGTTTTCGAGGGGAATAAAAACGTTTGATAAATAACGTCCTGATTGGCCGTTATGGTTATCCAGCTTCCCCATCGTGCACTGGGCCGCTCGTTGATTGTTAAATTACCCGTGTAGGGACTGTCCCATTTATCGCTGAAGGCCCGGTAAAAACTGTGCCCGATCGATGAGACAGTGTGGTCAGTTAACAATCCGGGAACTTCGACCTCAACGGCCTGCAGGTTCCCTGCAGCGAGCAGGAGACTCGCTGCGGCGATCCAACTCAACGTGCGCTTCATGTGATTAACGCCTGAGGTTATCGTTTGCCCATGAAACCGCCTGAGTTCGGTTTTTAACAGCTATCTTCTTGAAAAGATTATAAAGGTGCGTCTTTACCGTATTTTCGCTGATAAATAACGAACGGGCGATTTCAATATTTGAAGCACCAATGCGTAATTTGTTCAGGATCTCTTTCTCACGGTGGGTGAGCAGCGCTGATTCCGAACTGTTATAGCGGTAATTTCCGGAGTGCGTGATGAGGTAGCTGGCCAGCTTTTGCGAGAAATAGCATTCGCCGCGCAATATGCCTTGCAGACCATCTACCACCCGAACCTCTTCTTCAGTGACGTAGAACACGCCATTGATATGCGGCCAGCTTTCAATATCTCTGAAAGGATATTCATCAGGCGTATTCAATAATAACACGCGGATATTATTGTTTTTCCTGCTTAAGTTATCTTGCCAGTAATGGATAAGCTTTTTATCGGCTTCCATCATATCAAACAGAATGATGCTGCCAGGCGCAATATCATCAAAAGAACGTTGAATATTATGCAATTTCCCGTTCAGTGATAGAGATTGCTTTAAGTGTTGTAATAAAGCTGTCGCTTGCAGAGAAGGTTTTGTGATCAACAGTAATGTATGACCATGTAAACTATGGACTTCATTATACATGATGAAACCCCACTTATTTTTGGCACCTGACAGCCGCCCTCTCTGTAAAGAAGAGGGCACCAATAGTACTGACAGATGTTGCACTGCTGTGTGTAGAATCAGAACATAACCTCCACAGGGAGGTAAATATAAAACCAATTTCGTACATCTAATTTCAATCTAGCTTTTACGAATTTTAAAGCAAGTGTTAATCATGTAACAAGATGTAAAAATCAATATTAATTTGTGAAAATTGCAGATTTTTAATGTTGTTATTTGATATGAAAGTTGTACATGGAAATAGTTGTGCATAGATTTTAAAAATCATACAAATATAATTAACTGTTTAATATTTATAAGTATTTATTATTTTCTTTAGTTTGTACCCAGGTATGAGTAACTGATACTTTCTAAGTCATGCCGTTCTGGTTTTTCTGGCTTAAGAAAACTCGCCTTGTGTCACGCCCTGAAGAAAATGTCATCCTGGCGTTACGCTTAAACAACGCGGGAAGGGGCATGGACGGCTTTCTCGCCGTTGTACAACATGTCGCGCATAAATATTTCATAAAAAAATAAAAACGGCCTGTGTCATGCCTTTCATGGTGCAAATTACAACTTTGTGGTGACCTGAAAAATAAAAATAAGCCGCGCGGGTGAGATATTTAAAATGTTTCAGCGGACATACTCTTCACCGTAACGACGCGTTAACAAAAACGAGTCGTTTAATACGAAATACGATCAGGGTGTTTTCAGGTAGCCGGGTCCAGGGTGACAACATGAAAAACACATCGTTATTTTTGATGTTTACATTACTGGGTGCGCCTGGATTTGTAACCGCCGCGAATTCAGATTTGGCAAACGCTGAATATAATTTTGCGGTTAATGAATTAAGTTATTCATCATTAAATCAGGCAGCCATTATTGGTCAACAGGGCGTATTTAATGACGCTCAGCTTCGCCAGGAAGGATCGAAACTCTTGTCCGTCATTTCTCAGGATGGGGCAGGCAACAGAGCGAGAGTTGATCAATCAGGGACTTACAATATTGCCTGGATCGATCAGAGCGGTAACGGGAACGATGCAGGTATTACGCAGGATGGATATGGTAATAGTGCGAAAATTATCCAGAAAGGGTCGGGTAATAGAGCAAATATTACGCAGTACGGTACGCAGAAAACCGCAGTTGTAGTGCAGAAACAGTCGCAGATGGCAATTCGCGTTATTCAGCGCTAGCTATTTCGCGACGACGTTAATCAATCCGATGGGGGTTTACCATGAAATTTATCAAAGTGGCAGCACTTGCAGCAATCGTCGTTTCTGGTAGTGCTATGGCTGGTATGATTAATCAGGGCGGATGGGGTCATGGACACGGTCATGGCGGAAACAGTGGTCCAAATTCAACCCTGAATATTTATCAGAACGGTGGCGGTAACTCCGCGCTGGCGTTGCAGACAGATGCCAGAAATTCCGTTCTTAATATTAGCCAGACCGGTGGCGGTAACGGGGCTGATGTCGGTCAGGGTTCTGACGACAGCAAAATCAACCTGACCCAGAACGGCTTTGGCAACAGTGCGACACTCGATCAGTGGAACAGCAAAAAATCCGTTATGAATGTTAGCCAGTACGGCGGCCTTAACGGTGCGCTCGTAGACCAGACGGCGTCTAACTCCACCGTCAACGTTACCCAGATCGGCTTTGGTAACCACGCGACAGCGCATCAGTACTGATACTGAAATCTGTACTACAAAAAAACAGGGCCGATGCCCTGTTTTTTTTCGGGAGTTCCTCATGAATACCTTCATTCTCCTTGCCGCGCTTTCCGGCCAGATAACCTTTCAAACGTCACAGCAGGGAAATATGACGACCATTATTCCGCAGGTCATTTTGACGGAACCGTGTGATTGTCAGGTTCAGATCCTCTCTTTGAAGGAAGGGCAGAGTGGGCAAAGTGCTTCGCGACAGCAAAATACCCTTTTTATTCCCGCTAATCAGCCGATTGATTTAACGCGGTTGAGTTTAACTATTTCTGCGGAAGACACGATCAACATCGTTGTCACCGTCACGGATGGAAAAGCGCTTCATTTATCACAGCAGTGGTCGCCAGCCGGGGGTGCGCTGTAAATATTCATGAAATCAATGCATTGTGAATATTTGCCGTTGAACTAAGCTGTTATCAGGAACTGCGTTGTTAGGTTCCGTAACGTCAGCCTTCGTTTGCATAATGAAGCGCGTTTGCCCCTCATGGACGATTTTCATTGAGGAGTACATATCGTGACCCACTCTTTTGCACATCTTATTTCAGGTCTGGGCCTGCTTGTTTCGGCATTTATCGCTCCAGCTTATTCGGCCACGCTCGCGCAGGGCGGCGTTATTCACTTTCGCGGCGCAATCGTTGCTGACCCTTGCGAAGTTACCCACCAGCAGCGGCAGCTGGCGGTGTCGTGTCCGGAAAAAAATCGTATGCAAACGCGTATGGTGAGTTACGGCGACGCGCTGAACGGCAAGGCGACGGCTTCCGGCCTGGCGACAGTGAATATGACGTACCTGAATCCTGAAAAAACGCTCGCGGTTGTTCAGATCCAGTACCGTTAATACCCGTGCGCGTCGCCGGTGGGCGCGGTTTTACGCCTATCGTTTTTCTCAATAACCCCTCTGCGATACACTTATAAAAAAGGCGGGCAGCAGAGGGGCTTTATGAAACCGCAAATTGAAGTTATTCATGGCGATATTACGACAGTTCATGTCGACGTCATCGTCAATGCGGCCAATCCTTCCCTGATGGGGGGAGGAGGCGTAGACGGCGCTATTCACCGGGCTGCCGGACCGCAGTTACTGGAAGCCTGTAAAATGGTGCGTCAGCAACAGGGTGAATGCCCACCGGGCCATGCGGTGATTACGCTGGCGGGCAACCTTCCTGCCAAAGCGGTGATTCATGCTGTCGGGCCCGTGTGGCACGGCGGAGACCAGCATGAAGCGAGCCTTCTGGAGGAGGCATACCGAAACTGTCTGCGGCTTGCCGCCGACAACGGCTATAAAACGATGGCGTTCCCGGCCATCAGCACCGGCGTTTATGGATATCCTAAGGCGGCAGCGGCGACCATCGCCGTCGAAACGGTTTACCGCTATTTGTCGCTTAAACCGCTGCCAGAGAAGGTGATTTTTGTCTGCTTCGATGAAGACACCACGCATCTTTATCAGCGGCTTCTGACTCAGCGCAGACAAGAGCTGGAGAGCTGAAGCGAAGGCGGCGCACCGTGAGTGCGCCGCGCTGCTCAGGCGGCTTTCGGCTGAGGTTTTCCTGAAAACAGGAAGCGCAGAAGAGGGATCCGCAGATGGATCTCGTAGAGTACGACGGCAATCCCCACCACAAACACCAGCCCGGTAAAGAAGCCCAGCGTGTTGGATGCGATATGCGGCGTGATGTATGCCCCGAAGAACAGCGTCAACGGGTGGTGCACCAGATAGATAAACAGTGAGGCATTGACGAAGTAGGTCACGCGGCTGGACTTAAAGTTCAGCAAACGGTGGCCGAGCGCGAACACTACGTTCACCATCCACAAGCCCAACAGCATGGTGATCACGCTTTCTGTTTCATACATCCAGGCGTCGCCGCTCCCGTAGCGCTGGTTCAGCAGGTAGGCCGCAAACGCGATGGCCGCACCCACCGCGCACCACGGTGACGGGGTGGTAAACAGCGCTTTAAGCCTCGGATGAATAAAGGCCAGCGCGCCAATTAAAAAGAACGGAATGTAGAACAGCGACTGCATCACCACAAAATTGAACAGGCCGTCGCTCAGTATCGGTGGATAGACAATAAACAGCGTGCGTCTCACCGCGGCATAGGCGATCCCCAACAGTAAGAAGAGCACCGACAGTTTGCCCAGCGTGACGTTAGCGAAGAAAGAGTCTGCTGTCGTGCTGAGATGACGGCGCAGGCGGCTGAAAATCACCAGACTGACCGTGGTCAGCACCACCAGAACCAGCAGGAACCAGAGGTGAGACACCAGCTCCCAGACCAGCGTGTTGTACTTTTCATACAGCGAGAGATTCGGCCAGTTTTCCGCCTTGCCTTTAACGTATTGCAGCATAATGAACTGCGGCAGCGTCAGGAGCGGTATGGCGGTTAACATGGGAATACCTACGCGCTCCACGCGCACTTTCCACCAGCGCTTAAGCGGATAGCGTAAAAAAAGCATGTACGAGAAATAGCCGGAGATGACAAAAAACACCTGCATGCGGAAGGCGTGAATAAAGTCATTAAACAGCGTCAGCCACCAGGAGGGCATCTGGCTATTAACATGCCACGTGTGGCTGGAGTAAATCAGTGAAATATGAAAGGGGATCCCCAATAGCATCAGCCATGCCCGGATCGAGTCGAGGAAATATTCCCGTTGTATCGGTGTTGTGCTCATATAACGTTGCGCATTCTCAGACTTTTCGCCTTATCCCTAAGGCTCATAATGGTTACATTCGACGCCAACCCTACACCAAGACCGACACACTGTCTCCAGGATAAGCACGCAAAGTGAATAACGGGTTCTTTCATTTGCTTAATCCATGAGCCAGCAGCTGAACAAAGCAGTGATTATGTTGTCGGATTGCCTGAGTTTCCATTAAAATGGATCGGATCGATATAAGCACACAAAGGGGGAAGTGCTTACTTATTATGAAACATAAACCACAGATGATGAAAATGCGTTGGTTGGGTGTTGCGGTGGTGTTATCACTGTATACCTCATCGGCACTGGCCTTTAACATCGACGATGTCGCAAAACAGGCAAAATCGATGGCAGGCAAGAGCTACGAAGCGCCGAAAAGTAACCTGCCCTCCGTTTTCCGCGACATGAAGTATGCGGACTATCAGCAGATCCAGTTCAACCACGATAAAGCGTACTGGAACAACGTTAAAACCCCGTTCAAGCTTGAATTTTATCATCAGGGTATGTACTTCGACACGCCTGTTGCCATCAATGAAGTGACGGCGACCGCGGTACGTAAGATCAAGTACAGCCCGGATTACTTCAATTTTGGCAATGTGCAGCACGATAAAGATACGGTGAAAGACCTGGGCTTCGCAGGCTTCAAGGTGCTTTACCCGATCAACAGCAAAGATAAAAACGACGAAATCGTTAGCATGCTTGGCGCCAGCTACTTCCGCGTGATTGGCGCGGGGCAGGTGTACGGGCTTTCTGCGCGCGGTCTGGCTATTGATACCGCGCTGCCATCAGGTGAAGAGTTCCCGCGTTTCCGCGAGTTCTGGATTGAGCGTCCAAAACCAACGGACAAACGTCTGACTATTTATGCGCTGCTGGATTCCCCACGCGCAACCGGTGCCTATCGCTTTGTGATTATGCCAGGTCGTGACACGGTCGTTGACGTGCAGTCTAAGGTTTACCTGCGTGACAAAGTGGGCAAACTGGGCGTCGCTCCGCTGACCAGTATGTTCCTGTTTGGGCCGAACCAGCCGTCACCGGCAACCAACTTCCGCCCGGAACTGCATGACTCCAACGGTCTGTCCATTCATGCCGGTAACGGTGAGTGGATCTGGCGTCCGCTGAATAACCCGAAACATCTGGCGGTCAGCAGCTTTGCGATGGAAAACCCGCAGGGCTTTGGCCTGCTGCAACGTGGCCGTCAGTTCTCTCGCTTTGAAGATCTTGACGACCGCTATGACCTGCGTCCAAGCGCCTGGGTTACGCCGAAAGGCGACTGGGGTAAAGGCAAGGTCGAGCTGGTTGAAATTCCAACCAACGACGAAACCAACGACAACATCGTCGCATACTGGACGCCGGATCAGCTGCCGGAAGCCGGTAAAGAGATGAACTTCAAGTACACCATTACCTTCAGCCGCGACGAAGATAAGCTGCATGCGCCGGATAATGCGTATGTGACGCAGACTCGCCGCTCTACGGGTGACGTGAAGCAGTCTAACCTGATCCGTCAGCCTGACGGTACGGTAGCGTTTGTCGTGGACTTCACCGGCCAGGATATGAAGAAACTGTCTCCTGATACTGCGGTGTCGGCCCAGGCCAGCATCGGTGACAACGGTGAAATCGTAGAGAACACCGTGCGTTACAACCCGGTAACCAAAGGCTGGCGTCTGACCCTGCGCGTGAAAGTGAAAGATCCGAAACAGACCACTGAAATGCGTGCTGCGCTGGTCAGTGAAGATCAGCCGCTGAGTGAAACCTGGAGCTACCAGCTACCTGCCAATGAATAATACATCTGAATATATTGATGCCATGCCGCTGACGGATATCGAAAAAGCGGCGCTGCCTAAGAGCGACATCCGCGCGGTTCATACCGCGCTGGATGGCGAACATCGTCAGTTTTCCCGTGATGATGATACGCCGCTGGGGTCAGTCAAGGCGCGTCTGGAGCAGGCCTGGCCGGACTCGCTGGCAGAAGGGCAGTTGATTAAAGACGACGAAGGACGCGATCAGCTTCAGGCGATGCCGAAAGCGACGCGTTCCTCAATGTTCCCCGATCCATGGCGCACCAACCCGGTTGGCCGCTTCTGGGATCGCCTGCGCGGGCGTGACGTCACGCCGCGTTATCTGTCGCGCCTGACGAAAGAAGAGCAGGCCTCCGAACAGAAATGGCGTACCGTGGGGACAATTCGCCGTTATATCCTGCTGCTTCTGACGCTGGCGCAGACGGTTGTCGCGACCTGGTATATGAAAACCATTCTGCCTTACCAGGGCTGGGCGTTTATCAACCCGACGGACATGATGGGCCAGGATCTCTGGGTCTCCTTCATGCAGCTGCTGCCGTATATCCTGCAGAGCGGCATTCTCCTGCTGTTCGCGGTCCTCTTCTGCTGGGTCTCGGCCGGGTTCTGGACCGCGCTGATGGGCTTCCTGCAGTTGCTGATGGGACGGGACAAGTACAGCATTTCGGCGTCAACGGTCGGGGATGAACCCCTCAATCCCGAGCACCGTACCGCACTGATTATGCCTATCTGTAACGAAGACGTTGACCGCGTATTTGCGGGGCTGCGTGCAACCTGGGAGTCCGTAAAGGCAACCGGTAATGCGGCGCATTTCGACGTTTACATCCTGAGCGACAGTTACAACCCGGATATCTGCGTGGCAGAGCAAAAAGCCTGGATGGAGCTGATTGCGGAAGTGCAGGGCGAAGGACAGATCTTCTACCGCCGCCGCCGCCGTCGCGTGAAGCGTAAAAGTGGCAACATCGATGACTTCTGCCGCCGCTGGGGTAACCAGTACAGCTACATGGTCGTGCTGGATGCTGACTCCGTCATGAGCGGTGACTGCCTGAGCGGTCTGGTGCGTCTGATGGAAGCCAACCCGAACGCGGGGATCATTCAGTCTTCGCCAAAAGCATCCGGCATGGACACCCTGTACGCGCGCTGCCAGCAGTTCGCCACCCGTGTTTACGGCCCGCTGTTTACCGCCGGTCTGCACTTCTGGCAGTTGGGTGAGTCGCACTACTGGGGCCACAACGCCATTATCCGCGTGAAGCCGTTCATCGAACACTGTGCGCTGGCGCCGCTGCCGGGCGAGGGTTCGTTTGCCGGTTCGATTCTGTCGCATGACTTCGTGGAAGCGGCGCTGATGCGTCGTGCTGGCTGGGGCGTCTGGATTGCCTACGACCTGCCGGGATCGTACGAAGAGCTGCCGCCGAACCTGCTGGACGAGCTCAAGCGCGACCGCCGCTGGTGTCACGGTAACCTGATGAACTTCCGCCTGTTCCTCGTAAAAGGAATGCACCCGGTTCACCGTGCGGTGTTCCTGACGGGCGTAATGTCTTATCTCTCCGCACCGCTGTGGTTTATGTTCCTCGCGCTCTCCACTGCGCTGCAGGTCGTCCATGCCCTGACGGAGCCGCAATACTTCCTGCAACCGCGCCAGCTGTTCCCGGTGTGGCCGCAGTGGCGTCCGGAGCTGGCGATTGCGCTCTTTGCTTCCACCATGGTGCTACTGTTCCTGCCTAAGCTGCTCAGTATCATCCTGATCTGGTGCAAAGGCTCGAAAGAGTACGGCGGATTCTTCCGCGTCACCCTTTCGCTGCTGCTGGAAGTACTGTTCTCCGTGCTGCTGGCGCCGGTGCGTATGCTGTTCCACACCGTGTTTGTGGTCAGTGCGTTCCTGGGCTGGGAAGTGGTCTGGAACTCACCGCAGCGTGATGACGACTCCACGCCGTGGAGTGAAGCCTTCATGCGCCACGGGTCTCAGCTGCTGCTGGGCCTGGTGTGGGCGGCTGGAATGGCCTGGCTTGATCTGCGCTTCCTGTTCTGGCTGGCGCCGATTGTCTTCTCGCTGATCCTGTCGCCGTTTGTGTCCGTGATCTCCAGCCGTTCAACGGTAGGGCTGCGTACCAAACGCTGGAAACTTTTCCTGATCCCGGAAGAGTATTCCCCGCCGCAGGTGCTGGTGGATACCGATACCTATCTGGAGCAGAACCGTAACCGCACGCTGGACGATGGCTTTATGCACGCCGTGTTTAATCCGTCATTCAACGCTCTGGCGACGGCAATGGCCACTGCGCGCCACCGCGCAAGCCAGGTGCTGGAGATTGCCCGCGATCGTCACGTTGAGCAGGCGCTTAACGAGACCCCGGAAAAACTCAATCGCGACCGTCGTCTGGTGCTGCTGAGCGATCCGGTCACGATGGCAAGACTTCACTATCGCGTATGGTCCGCTCCGGAGAAGTACTCTTCGTGGGTGAACTACTACAAAGAGCTGAAGCTGAACCCGCTGGCGCTGAAGGCGAAGTAAGCGGTTAAGCAAGGCGGGTAAGCAAAGCGCCACCCGCCAGATAAAATACCGGCTGTGAGGCCGGTATTTTTTTAGAGGTTACTGATGAAAATAATCATCGTCGTCATGATGGCATGCCTGCTGAGCGGCTGCGGCAGCATCATCAGCCGCACTATTCCAGGTCAGGGCCATGGCAACCAGTACTACCCGGGCGTAAAATGGGATGTCCGTGATTCCGCATGGCGCTACCTGACGGTGCTCGATCTGCCGTTCTCGCTGATTTTCGACACGCTGTTGCTGCCCATCGATGCCAGCCACGGCCCGTACGAGTAGCGTAAATTAACGCTCGTCCCATTCATCGGCTGCGGTTTGACCTTCTTCCGTATCCAGCGGTGGCTCGAGCTGAAATTCGCCCTCATCCCACTCGTGCAGCGTATTCTCCTCCAGCCATTCCTGGC
The DNA here is from genome assembly GCF_014982345.1 of Enterobacter cloacae complex sp. P1B. NCBI lineage: Bacteria > Pseudomonadati > Pseudomonadota > Gammaproteobacteria > Enterobacterales > Enterobacteriaceae > Enterobacter > Enterobacter cloacae complex sp. P1B. The sequence goes on from NZ_JADCLF010000004.1 coordinate 185,578, forward strand.
GTAACTCGATTTCGTCATAGTCGCCATCAAACACGGCCTGCGCACCTGCACCGCTCAGGACCGGCAAACATTCTCCTTCTTCACCTTCGTCGGCAAAGAATTCGGCCTGCCACATAATATCCCCATCCTGCAGAACATATTTTTGGATATTAAGTTGTTGCACGTCAGCATCTTCTTCCTCAACGCCGGGATTATCGGCAAGGAACTCTTCACGAGCGGCATCAATAGCTTCTTCCAGCGTGGCGTACATGGTCATTGGTGTCTCCCTGTTTTCCAGAAGGTTTCAGGGAAAGAATAGCTGAATATCAGATTCTGCAAGTATGAATGCGAAAATAAGCCGTCAGGCGTTCTTCTTATTCCGTCACCGGCCGTAACGCGCGGGATAAACTGAACCACGAGTAAATCGCGTTGAACAGCACCACGCCTGCCGTCACGATAAAGACGGCGCGAAAACCGAAGCTGGCGGAAATACCCGCCCCGAGAAGCGGCCCGGTGACGTTACCGATATCGCGAAACGACTGGTTATAGCTAAAGATACGCCCGGCAATCTGATTCGTGGAGTTGTAGACCAGCAGGGTCTGTACGGCAGGCAGCAACGCCCCGTCGGCGGCGCCCAGCAAAAAGCGAAGCACCCCCAGCTGCCACGGAGAGTGCACCATCGACATGGGGATAAGCAGCAGGACGGAAATGATCAGTGCGCAGATCAGGATCTTTTCCGGGCCGACCCGGTCACCCAATTTCCCCAGTCTCGGTGCGCTAACCAGCGCCGCTACGCCGGGCACAGAGGCAATCAGTCCGCTGATAAACGCAATATTGCTGACGTTACCTGCCAGGTCGCGAACGTATAGGGTGAGAATAGGAGCGATCGATCCGGTTGCCACCTGAATGATCAATGTCGTTACGAACAGACTCAGCACCAGTCTGGGATTTTTAAGCGAGGTCAGCACGTCTCTGGCGTGAAGCATCTCTTTTTTGGCGACGGGCGTAAATTTTTCACGGATGCAGACCAGGGTGACGATAAAGCACAGGAACAACACGCTGGCGGTGATGAAAAAGACCGGGCGCAGGCCGTAGTTATCCGCCAGTAATCCCCCCGCCAGCGGCCCAAGCAGGGCGCCGCTCACGCCACCGGTTGAGAGCGTGCCAAGCGCCCAGCCGCTCTTATGGCGAGGAATTTGCGTGGCGATCAGGGCGTTCGCGTTGGGAATAAATCCGCCCAATAAGCCCAGCAATGCGCGCAATATCAGGAACTGCCAGACGTTCTGCGCCACGCCCATCAGCGCCATGATTATCGCCATCCCCAGCGCTGAACGCAGCAGCATGATTTTACGTCCCTTGCGGTCGGCAAGGCCGCCCCAGAAGGGCGAGGCGATGGCGGAAAAGAGAAACGTGATGCTGAATACCAGGCCAGACCACATGTTGAGTGCGCTATGGCCCGTCACGCCCAGCTGTTCGACGTAGAGCGGCAGGAAAGGCATGACCAGGCTAAACGCCGCGCCGGTAAGAAAACAGCCAAGCCACGCAACCGTGAGGTTACGCTTCCAGTTTATGGGGGCATCTGAGGGTGTCATAACAATCCGCATAGTGAGGTGCAGAGCACCTGAGGCATGAAGTAATAAGCCTGCTAATTATGCGCCTGGGTTATGATTGCCGCAATGAGGGGGAGCTTTTAAAGCTAAAATAGCATGCGGCCCTGAGGGCCGCATGAGGATCAATAGCGGGAAGGCGTGCCTTCTGGCCGCGTTTTAAAGCGTCGATGCAGCCACATGTACTGCTCGGGTGCCAGCATGATGCACTTCTCCACAACGCCGTTCATCCAGCGCGCGGTAGTTTCCGCATCTTCCAGCGGCGGCGCGAGTTCCGGCTCAAGCATCATCAGCTCGTAGCCTGAGCCATCCGGCATACGGCGGGGAACAAAGGGAACGATGGCGGCTTTGGACATCCGCGCCAGCATCCAGGTGCCGGTCGTGGTGGCGGCCTCATCAACGGCGAAGAAGGGGACAAAGACGCTGGCCTGGGGGCCATAGTCGTGATCGGGGGCATACCAGACCACTTCACCGGACTTCAGCGCGCGGATCATGCCCTTCAGATCCTTACGGTCGATCATGCTTTTGTTGGAGCGCATGCGGCCGTTGGTCTGGATGAGGTCGATAACCGGGTTGTCGTTAGGACGATAAACCCCGATGCCGGGCGCCTGCATGCCAAACATACGCGCCCCGATTTCGAGCGTCAGGAAATGGACGCCGATCAGCAGCACGCCGGTCTGATTGGCCTGAAGCGTATGCACCGGCTCCATGCCGGTGCCTGTAACCTTGCTCCAGCGGGCCATACGTTTGTCCGACCAGAACCACGCCATTCCGGTCTCCATGAGACCCATGCCGACGGATTCGAAATTCTTCGAGACCATATCATGGCGCTCCGCCTCGCTCATCTGCGGAAAGCACAGCTCAAGGTTACGATACGCGATGCGGGCGCGGCGCTTCATAAGCGTTTGCGCGAGTCGGCCTAATGATGTACCTAACCGGAAGATAACAGGGTAGGGAAGCTGTACCAGTAGCCATAAAAAGCCAATGCCAAGCCAGGTCATCCAATAGCGGGGGTGCAAAAGGGCGACGGTAAATTTTGGTAACTGGGTCATGTCTTTCCTGTGTTCAAACGTCCTGTTTCGCTATTGTCGCATTTTTTGAGACGTAGCCAAAATATCTGCCGTCGAAACCTGCACGACGACGGCGATTGTTAAGCCTGATTCATCAGGGTGTGTGAAATGTAGCGTAAATTGTGTGGATGTAAATTGGTTTTGTTTGCTATATGATGCCGACCGATTTTGATTCTCTCTGACGATTGCAGGACTTGTACACCATGCCAGTGTTACACAACCGCGTTTCGAATGAGATGTTAAAGGCGCGCATGTTGGCTGAAACCGAACCGCGCACGACCATCTCCTTCTACAAATACTTCACTATCGACGATCCGCAGGCGACCCGCGATGCGCTTTATCAGGCCTTCACGGCACTGAACGTTTTCGGGCGCGTCTACCTTGCCCGCGAAGGCATTAACGCGCAGATTAGCGTGCCGGAAAGTAAAGTGGATGCGTTCCGCGACGCGCTTTATAGCTTCGATCCGGCCCTCAACGGCTTACGCCTGAACATTGCCCTGGATGACGATGGAAAATCGTTCTGGGTGCTGCGCATGAAGGTGCGTGAACGCATCGTGGCGGACGGTATTGACGATCCTGAGTTTAACCCGGCGGACGTCGGCGAATATCTGAAGGCCGCGGAAGTGAATGCGATGCTGGACGATCCGGATGCCGTGTTCATTGATATGCGTAACCACTACGAGTTCGAAGTGGGGCATTTCGAAAACGCGATGGAGATTCCGGCCGATACCTTCCGCGAGCAGCTGCCTAAAGCGGTGGAGATGATGCAGGAGCATAAGGATAAAAAAATCGTTATGTACTGCACCGGCGGTATCCGCTGCGAGAAGGCCAGCGCGTGGATGAAGCACAATGGGTTCAACAAGGTCTGGCACATTGAAGGCGGTATTATTGAGTACGCCCGCCGCGCCCGTGAGCAGGGCTTACCGGTACGCTTTATCGGTAAAAACTTCGTCTTTGACGAGCGCATGGGCGAGCGCATTTCAGAAGATGTGATCGCCCAGTGCCACCAGTGCGGCGCGCCGTGCGATACCCACACCAACTGCAAAAACGACGGTTGCCACCTGCTGTTTATTCAGTGCCCGGCCTGTGCCGAGAAGTTTAACGGCTGCTGTAGCGAGCTGTGCAGCGAAGAGAGCGTCCTGCCGGAAGAAGAGCAGCGTCGTCGTCGCGCGGGACGTGAAAACGGTAATAAGATTTTTAATAAATCACGCGGCCGTCTGAATACCAAACTGGGTATTCCTGACCCGGAATGATAATAACGCCCGGCACGGCGAAAGCCTGCCGGGCGAATCTATTACGACTTCTGCTGCACACCTTCAACGGAAATAACCAGCTCAACGTCCTGCGACGCCGGGCCTAAATCCGTTGTGATATTAAAATCTTTCAGGTGAATTTTACCCGCCGCTTCAAAACCTGCGCGTTTTCCGCCCCACGGATCGTCGCCCTGACCGATCAATTTCGCATCCAGAGTAACGGGTTTGGTTACGCCATTCAGCGTCAGATTCCCGGTAATAGCCAATTTATCACCGTCTTTCTTAACTTCCGTGGAGGTGAAGGTGGCCTGTGGGAATTTTGTGACGTTGAGGAACTCTGCGCTGCGCAGGTGTTTATCGCGCTCAGCATGGTTCGTGTCGACGCTGTTCGTATTAATGGTCACATTGACTTTATCTGCCGCAGGATTTTTCTCGTCAAAAGTAAATGTGCCGTCGAAATCTTTAAAGGTGCCGTACAGCCAGCTGTATCCCAGGTGCTGAATGCGGAAATTGACGAAAGCGTGCTGGCCCTCTTTATCAATTTTATAGTCAGCCGCTACGGCAGAACCGGTGGTGAATAACAGAGAACCGAGGGCAATACCCAGCAGGTGTTTTTTCATTTTATGCTCCAGAGTCAACTGACGAGCGGCCAAGCATGCGCTTAAGCGTATCGTCTTTATCAATAAAATGGTGTTTAAGGGCGGCGAGCCCGTGCAGTACGGACAGGATCACCACGCTCCAGGCAAGCCAGAGGTGAATGACGCCTGCCGTATCGGCCTGAGCCCCGGCATCGCTGAGCGTTGCCGGAACCTCGAACAGGCCAAAAACGCTAATCGGTTTGCCGTCTGCCGTTGAAATGAGATAGCCGCTGATCAGAATGGCGAAGAGCAGCGCGTAGAGCGCAATATGCGCAGCAACGGCGCTGACGCGGGTTATTTTTCCGTATGTCTTTAGTGGCGCGGGCGGTGGGGAAATATGTCGCCAGATGGCGCGAAATACCAGCCCCAGCATCAGCAGAACCCCGATGCTTTTATGCAGCTCGGGTGCCTGATGATACCAGCCATCGTAATAGCTGAGCGTGACCATCCAGAGTCCAAGTCCGAACATACCGTAGACGGCAATGGCAAATATCCAGTGCAAACTTATGGATATTATTCCGTAGCGCCGGGAGGAGTTACGCAATTGCATCAGAATGTCCATTTTCAAATTAACCGAAAGGTAAAAATGAACGGGAAGACGCGATATTGCAACTGAAATAATTGACTATTGATTTTTATTTTATTTATTTCAGCGATTTTGAAAAGAAACAGCAAGATTAATTCAATGGCTTCGTGCAAGACGTATTTAGCAGAAGAAAAAATCTTAAATAAACATAAAGTAACGTCAGTTAACGTCAATTGTCACTTTCAATAAAACACAATGTAAATAACATCAACGATAGCGAGCAGCGCCCACAATAAGATGTAGAGCATAAAGTGTTCGCGAATGTTATTGATGAGGAAATCCACTATCCTGCGCATAACGCCCCATAATTGAGTACGAAGAAAACGGGCCCCGATACCGCCGGAGCCCGTGGCCGATTATCCGTTAAAACGCGAGAGTGAGAACGGCGTCAGATCAAACTGCGGCGTGATACCCTGGGCAAACTGCGCGGCGATTTCACCCAACACCGAAGCGAACTTAAAGCCGTGGCCACTCAGCCCGGTAATCAGCAGGGTGTTGTCATGTCCCGGCAGCGTATCAATGATAAAGTCTTCATCCGGCGTGTTGTCATAGGTGCAGGCCGCGCCATAAAGCAGGCCACCGACGCCCGGGAGAATATTGCGCAGGAACGAGAAGGCTTCTGAGCCGTCCTGCGGGCAGGCGCCAAACGGCTTGCGCTCCTCAGGTGAGGAGATGACCTGCCCGCCGTTGTGTTTTCCAATCTTGAGAGCGTCCTTCTCGGAAGGGAAACCGTAGAACTGATCGCCGTTGGGTAACTCGCCGGTAAACGCCGGGAATTTATTTTGCGCGCTGTAACGCCCGTCCGACTGGAACCAGGAGAAGACCTTGCGTACCGGCTGGATCGGCAGCTCCGGGAGCAGGCGGGTAACCCAGGTTCCTGCGCTAATAAGCAAGCGGGAAGCCGAATATTCCCCGTCTACGGTTTTCACCGTAACGCCGTTTGCATCATGCGTGATGGTCTCTACGGGGCAATTGAACAGCTGCGCACAGCCCGCTTTGGCGGCAAGATCGACCCAGGTTTTGATCGCCGTTTCACAGTGCAGTACACCGGAGTTGGCTTCAAAGAGGCCGATATAATCCTCCGGGACGGTAATTTCAGGCCAGCGCGAGGTAATGGCCGCCGCGTCCAGCTTCTCTACGTCAAGATTAAAGGCTTTCGCGCTGCGTTCGACGTTGGCGAGAAATTCTGAACGGGCCGGACCGAGGTTGATGATCCCCGTGCGTTCGAAAATGCGCTCTTCAGTCTGTTTCGCCAGTTCATCCCACAGCGTCTGGGCGCGAAGCACCAGCGGGACATAGCGCTCGCCTTCGCCATACGCATGGCGGATAAGGCGGGTATCGCCATGATGGCTGCCCTCCGCATGAGGCGGAAGATGGCTATCGATCATCAGGACCTTCAGGCCTGCCTGCGTTGCGTAATAACCGGCGGCCGATCCAACGGAGCCGCTACCAATAATGATTAAGTCGTATCTCATATGCATCTCGTAAACTTACGGTTTGTTAGCAGAGTAATTAACAACGCGGGCGTAAACAAGCGGGAAATAAATAAGGCACCGCGAGGGTGCCTGTTGAGTGAAAAGTGGGCATAAGGTTAGTGCCGTTTATACTCATTTTCCTGATAGTCGCCAGATTCTATTTTTGCAATGCCTGCCTCTAAAATAGAAATAAACTGACGGGCGACGTCTGTTGTTAGCCACAGCGTCTGTCCCACTTCCGCTTCGTCACGGTTGAGTTGATTTGGGGTCTGGTAGTGCAAACGCAGCATCAGTGCATCGTAGCTATCTACGGTACTGATATCCCAGCCTACAAGCGGATGGGTCTGGATGACTTCGTTATTCTTTTCCATTATAACCCCCTTAATGCGTGTTAGAAGACAACGGCTCTGAGGTTCAATGCATGTTTTTCTGAAAGCTTCTTCAGTATACCAAGTAATAAGGGTTCCAACGGGAAAAATAAACAGGTAGCAACACATTTTTCTGCTTTTTAGGATTGTTCGAACAATAAAACACCATCTCGTTCACGATTTTTTAAGAACACGCTGAATTAATTTGAACTTTCGAAATTACAGGCAAAAAAAAGCCGGGGCGACCCGGCAAAAAACACAATGAGGGAGCAGTGTTAATCGGTTATGAACCAGTCGTCTGCGCTTTCCCACGTTTCCTGCAGGATTTCGCTAATGCGATCTTTATCTTCTTTTGCGGCACCCATGACGGAGAGGTTGTTCGCTGCGGCGTAACGCACCGTTACGGCGCCCGAGTTGTCGGGAAAGGTGTTGTTAATACGACGGGATAATTCGCCTGCCAGAGCGTCAAGCGCGCCGGCAGGCAGAACGGTAGTTTTGGCTATGGTGACTTCAATACGCATAAATGCCCCCTGTGTAATATACTGTTTATTTATACAGGCATATTGTCGGTTTGACAACAAGGGGCGTTGATTTTTTAGCGTTTTACCGTCCAGCTTACGGTTTCACCTGCCAGGAAGGGGATCAGCGTGTCATCCGTCAGCGCGATAGACTCTTCAACCTGGCTCGCTTTGCGCTCCAGCTCAATGAAGGTGTCATTGACCGGAAGGCCGTAGAAGCGCGGGCCGTTGAGGGAGCAGAACGCTTCGAAATGTTCCAGCGCGTTCATCTCTTCAAATACGGTTGCGTAGCTGGCAAGCGCCGTTGGGGCGTTGAAACAGCCCGCGCAGCCGCAGCTTGCCTCTTTGCGATGGCGGGCGTGAGGCGCGGAGTCCGTGCCCAGGAACGCACGCGTCAATCCGCTGGCGACCAGCTCGCGCAGCGCCTGCTGGTGAACGTTGCGCTTGAGGATCGGCAGGCAGTACAGGTGAGGGCGCACTCCGCCCACCAGCATATGGTTACGGTTAAACATCAGATGCTGTGGGGTGATGGTCGCAGCGATCAGCTCGTTACCGTCGCGAACATACTCTGCCGCGTCTTTGGTGGTGATATGCTCAAAGACCACCTTAAGCGCCGGCAGGCGCTGGCGCAGGGGCTCCATCACGGTTTCGATAAAACGGGCTTCACGGTCGAAGATGTCAATCTCCGCATGCGTTACTTCACCGTGTACCAGCAGCGGCATGCCCAGTTTCTGCATGCGCTCCAGCACCGGCATGATGGCATCAATACTGGTGACGCCGTGGCTGGAGTTGGTGGTGGCGTTCGCCGGGTAGAGTTTCGCCGCCGTAAATACGCCTTCGTTAAACCCGCGTTCCACTTCGTTCGGATCCAGTGAATCGGTCAGGTAGCAGGTCATCAACGGGGTGAAATCATGTCCCGCCGGAACGGCATCCAGAATGCGCTGACGGTAGGCAATGGCGGCATCGACGGTGGTGACTGGCGGAACCAGGTTTGGCATGACAATCGCGCGGCCATAAATTTCACTGGTATAGGGCACGACGGTTTTCAGCATATCGCCATCGCGCAGATGGATATGCCAGTCGTCTGGGCGGCGGATTTTAAGAACCTGGGGTTGTGCAGTCATGGAAGCTCCGGCTTGTCAGGAATCAGTCATAAGGATGGCTGTTTTTGCCGGACACAAATCATAAGCGGAAACGTTTTCGTTTGCACACTTTTCCGTAAAAAAAAGGGCGCCGCAGCGCCCTTCAGGTTAATCGGTGAAAGGAATAACGATCTCTCCCGGTTTCACCTCTATCCCTTTTGCGTATTTCTTCGCGAGGGCTTCACCCTTGCTGTTGTCTTCGCTTAAGACGTACGCCGGCTGCTGGTTAAAGTAGTTTCGCAGCGACTGGTTCAGATAGGGCATCAGGGTTTGCAGTACCGGCGCCATTTTGTCCGGCGAAACCTGCGCATCGACCACTTCCATCTCCTGCAGGAATATCGCCCCTTTCTCTTTGTTGAAAACGGGGAGCGCCTTCAGCTTGAGCTTGATGTTGGCTTTCTGATTGCCAAAAAGGGACGTCATATCAAGCGCGGCATCGCCTGCGAGAGTGACTTTATTCGGCTCTTCGCGACCAATCTGGCTGGTGAGATTGGTGAGCACGATGTGGGCATCGGCCAGCCCTGGCACGCCAATGTCTTTAGAGAAATTGTTATGTTTTTCCAGCGCCTGATTAATTTCCTGCTCACTGACGGTATATTGCGTAAGCTGGTTACAGCCCACCAGCAGACCGCTGACAACGAATGCCGCGGCTAAGACAATTTTCTTCATAGTGCTCCTCAACGAAAAATCGGCGCTTCTGTCCTGTTACGCCAGTATGTCAGCGTGAATGGGCAGAAACCAGCAGAAAAAACTGAGAAGTGGGGCGGGAGAGGCTCCCGCCCGAGGGAAAGGCTACGCGCCAGGCTCGAGCATGCCGCTCGCGCTGCGCTTCTGGCTGAACTGCCACCACAGGGCGAGAAGCGTCATGACGCCCACCACGCCGAGCATCATCCAGGGGAGTTCCGGCTGGTTCAGCGCTTTGCCGGCATCGAACAGCCAGCCGCCGCCGGCGTAACCCAGCGCACCGCCAAAGGCCAGACCCAGGCGGCTGAAGCCCATATAGCTGCCGCGCGCACGCGCATCCGCAAGCGAGGCGCTCAGCGTTTCGCGGGCGGGCTCGGCGATGATGGAGCCGATATAGAAGGTGCAGATCAGCGTAAAAAGCTGCTGAAGCGTGTTTACCAGACCGATCGGCATCATGCTCAGCGTCATCAGAAACAGCCCTGCCATCAGACGATGCTCCAGGCGAAAACGCCGTTCACTCCAGCGGGCAATCGGGTAGAGCAGCGTTAATGACAGACAGGCTTCAATGGCGTACATCCATTTTACGGCAGCAGGCGTGCCCGCAATATCGTTCACCATGATTGGCAGCATCAGCATCACCTGTACGGCGAGCATGTAATAGCCGGTCAGGGTCAACACGTAGGTGACAAAACGCCTGTCGCGCAGGACGCGTCCTAGCCCCTCCCGCACCGGGGCTTTTACCGTCGACAGCTTCCAGGCCGGAAGGTAGAGGCCGTTAAACAGGGCGCACAGAATAAACAGCACCGCCCCGGCCGCGCAAACCAGACGGAAATCGTACTGCAGCAGCCAGCTGCCCAGCAGGGCGCCAACAACCGCCCCGGCGCTGTCCTGCATCATCAGAATGGAGAAGAAGCGGCCGCGGTGCTGAGGACGAATCAGCTTTACCACCAGCGCGGTGCGCGGCGGGTCAAAGAGGGTGCCACCGATACCGGAGAGAAAGCAGGAGAACCACAGCAGCCAGGGCTCGTGGGCAACCGCCATCGTGGCAAAGCCTGCCGCGCGGAGAAGCATACCGGTCACGATCATCGGTTTAGCGCCAAAGCGGTCGGCAATAGCCCCGCCAAAGACGCCCAGCCCCTGCTGGACAAACTGACGTAGCCCCAGGGCAATCCCAACCATTAATGCCGCCCAGCCCATTTGATCGACAAAGCGGATCGATATCAATGGAAAAACGACAAAAAAGCCGAGCACGACCAGCATGTTATCGACGAGCAGGAAATATTTACCCAGGCTCCTGGCCTGTGATACGCGGGACATTTTCCCTCCAGGGAAAATAAGAAGGTGAGCACGCTAACATTCTGCGGTGTCGCCGCGTTTTTTCCCACCCCCGGGCGCGACAATATTTTTTTATCAAAACGGTGCTTTGATAGAGAGTTCTCATCGAAAAATGTGAAAAGAGGTCAAAATGGTATGTCACTGTTTTCACAGACGGCACGGGCGCAGGTATAGTAAAGCTAATGGGTAAGCTGAAGTGACGGGAAGGAGTGGTATTGATGTTTGGCTATCGCAGTAATGTGCCAAAAGTGCGTCTGACAACGGACAGGCTGGTCGTTCGTCTTGTGCATGAGCGTGATGCCTGGCGTCTGGCGGATTATTACGCCGAGAATCGCCAGTTTTTAAAACCCTGGGAACCCGTTCGGGATGAGAGCCATTGTTACCCCTCCGGCTGGCAGGCACGCCTCAGCATGATCGCTGAATTTCATAAGCAGGGCAGCGCGTTTTATTTCGCGCTGCTGGATCCAGAAGAGAAAGAGATTATCGGGATCGCCAATTTTTCAAACGTGGTGCGGGGATCGTTTCACGCCTGCTACCTTGGCTATTCCATCGGCCAGAGATGGCAGGGGCAGGGGCTGATGTACGAGGCGTTAACGGTAGCCATCCGCTATATGCAACGCACGCAGCATATCCATCGCATTATGGCGAACTACATGCCGCATAATCAGCGCAGCGGGAATTTGCTGGCGCGTTTAGGGTTTGAGAAAGAGGGTTATGCCAAAGACTATCTGCTGATAGACGGAGAGTGGCGCGACCACGTTCTGACGGCATTAACCACCCGTGACTGGACCGCAGGTCGTTAAGGAGAAAAGATGAAGTATCAGCTAAACGGTACGGAAGCGCGCGTGATTGGGTGCTTACTCGAAAAACAGGTCACCACGCCGGAGCAGTATCCGCTCTCTGTTAACGCCGTGACCATGGCCTGCAACCAGAAGACCAACCGCGAGCCGGTGATGAATCTCAGCGAGCATGAGGTTCAGGACGTGCTGGATGCGCTGGTGAAGCGCCACTATTTGCGCACCGTCAGCGGCTTCGGCAACCGCGTGACCAAATACGAGCAGCGCTTCTGTAACTCCGAATTTGGCGATCTGAAGCTGAACAGCGCGGAAGTGGCGGTTATTACCACGCTGCTGCTGCGCGGGGCGCAAACGCCGGGGGAACTGCGAACGCGCGCTTCCCGAATGCATGAGTTCAGCGACATGCAGGAAGTCGAACAGACCCTGGAAGGGCTGGCCGCGCGTGAGGATGGCCCTTACGTGGTGCGCCTGGCGCGCGAGCCGGGTAAACGCGAGAGCCGCTACATGCATCTCTTCAGCGGCGACGTTGACGCCGCAAGCGCGGCGACGGAATCGAACCCTGCAACCCGTGACGACCTTGCCGCGCGCGTAGAGGCGCTGGAAGACGAGGTGGCCGGGCTGAAACAGCGTCTGGATGCACTGCTGGCACATTTGGGAGACTAACGGTGAAAAAATTACGCATTGGCGTGGTGGGGCTGGGCGGTATTGCGCAGAAAGCCTGGCTGCCCGTATTGGGCGCTGCGTCAGACTGGACGCTGCAAGGGGCATGGTCACCCACCCGAGAAAAGGCAGAACGTATCTGTGAAACCTGGCGTATCCCGTATGCGGCATCGCTCCAGGATCTGGCCCGCGAGTGCGATGCGGTCTTTGTGCATACCTCAACGGCAACCCACTATCAGGTGGTGAGCGAGTTGCTCAATGCGGGGGTTCACGTCTGCGTGGATAAACCGCTGGCGGAAAATGTTCAGGACGCTGAACGGCTGATTGAGCTGGCGGCACGTAAAAAACTGACGCTGATGGTCGGTTTCAACCGCCGCTTCGCGCCGCTTTACCAGCAGCTGAAGGCGCAGTCCGGCAATATGGCCTCGCTGCGCATGGATAAGCACCGCACCGACAGCGTGGGGCCGAACGATCTGCGCTTTACCCTTCTCGATGACTACCTCCACGTGGTGGACACCGCGCTGTGGCTGACTAACGGCGAAGCGCTGCTGAAAAGCGGCACTCTTGTCACCAACGAACAGGGGCAGATGGTGTATGCGGAACACCATTTTGCCGTTGAGCATCTTCAGGTCACCACCAGCATGCACCGCCGCGCGGGCAGCCAGCGGGAATCCGTGCAGGCGGTAACCGACGGCGCGCTGTACGACGTTACCGACATGCGTGAATGGCGGGAAGAGAAGGGCGGCGGCGTGGTGATGCAGCCGGTCCCCGGCTGGCAAAGCACTCTGGAGCAACGAGGTTTCGCTGGATGTGCCCGCCACTTTATCACCTGCGTGCAAAATCAGACGGCTCCTGAAACGTCCGGCGAGCAGGCCATTCTGGCTCAGCGCATTGTGGAACGGCTCTGGCGCGAGGCCATGAGTGAATAACTCGCTGTAACATCTGCGGATAGTAATTTGTTGAAATCGGGTTAGACTAAGCGCCGCTTGTTGGCTTTGCCGGGTGGCGCTTGTGCGTTCCCGGTCTATAAATCCGTATGGTTCTGGAAATTCACGTTAATGAACTTATTAAAATCGCTGGCGGCCGTCAGCTCGATGACCATGTTCTCTCGCGTTCTCGGTTTTGCGCGCGATGCCATTGTGGCAAGGGTCTTTGGTGCAGGGATGGCAACGGACGCCTTTTTCGTGGCGTTCAAGCTGCCGAACCTGCTGCGTCGCATTTTTGCTGAAGGGGCGTTCTCCCAGGCGTTTGTGCCCATTCTGGCGGAATATAAAAGCAAGCAGGGTGAAGACGCGACGCGCGTGTTTGTCTCTTATGTCTCCGGGTTGCTGACGCTGGCGCTGGCCGTGGTGACGGTAGTCGGTATGCTGGCCGCGCCCTGGGTCATTATGGTGACCGCGCCCGGCTTTGCCGACACGGCGGATAAATTTGCCCTGACCTCGCAGCTTCTGCGCATTACCTTCCCCTATATTCTGCTGATCTCGCTGGCCTCGCTGGTGGGGGCTATCCTGAACACCTGGAACCGCTTCTCCGTTCCGGCGTTTGCGCCGACGTTTCTCAACGTCAGCATGATCGGTTTTGCGCTGTTCGCCGCGCCGCACTTCAACCCGCCGGTGCTGGCCCTGGCCTGGGCGGTCACCGTAGGCGGCGTGCTGCAGCTGGCGTATCAACTGCCGCATCTGAAGAAAATCGGCATGCTGGTGCTGCCGCGCATCAACCTGAAAGATGCCGGGGCGATGCGCGTTATCAAGCAGATGGGGCCCGCCATTCTTGGCGTCTCCGTCAGCCAGATCTCGCTGATTATCAACACCATTTTTGCCTCTTTCCTGGTGTCGGGTTCCGTCTCGTGGATGTACTACGCTGACCGCCTGATGGAGTTCCCGTCCGGCGTGCTGGGCGTGGCGCTGGGGACCATCCTGCTGCCGTCGCTGTCGAAAAGCTTTGCCAGCGGCAACCATGACGAATACTGCCGCCTGATGGACTGGGGTCTGCGTCTCTGCTTCCTGCTGGCCCTGCCAAGCGCGGTGGCGCTGGGGATCCTCGCCAAGCCGCTGACGGTGTCGCTGTTCCAGTACGGGAAATTCACCGCGTTTGACGCCGCGATGACCCAGCGCGCACTGGTCGCTTACTCGGTGGGATTGATGGGGCTGATTGTCGTCAAAGTGCTGGCACCAGGGTTCTATTCACGTCAGGACATTAAAACGCCGGTGAAAATTGCCATTGTGACGCTGATTATGACGCAGCTGATGAACCTGGCATTTATCGGCCCGCTGAAGCATGCCGGCCTGTCGCTGTCTATTGGTCTGGCGGCCTGTCTGAATGCCGGGCTGCTTTACTGGCAGCTGCGCAAGCAGGATATCTTTACGCCGCAGCCGGGGTGGGCAAGTTTCCTCGTGCGTTTGGTCGTGGCGGTGCTGGTGATGTCTGCGGCACTCATCGGGATGATGTACGTCATGCCGGAGTGGTCTCTGGGCACGATGCCTTATCGTCTGATGCGGCTGATGGCCGTGGTGGGCGTTGGGGTGGTAGCGTATTTTGCCACGCTCGCCGTGCTGGGCTTCAAAGTGAAAGAGTTTACCCGCCGGACGGCATAAACGCCAAAAGGGGAGTTCACCTCAGGGTGCTCCCCACTGCAAGATTTGTCGCTTACGCGTCAAATCGAAATCTTTTTTACACCCGCAATACGTGCCGTCGCCGTCTGACCATCCGCGCCGTACAGTCCGGTTTCTTTATGCGGCTTCAGCACCTCAAGCGCCTGCTGATTACGCTCTATCTGGCCTTCAAGCAGCCAGCCGTTATGCTGGTTGAGATCGCGCAGATGCTGGGTTTTTTCAGTAATGGTCTGCCAGCGCTCGGCAATATCGTCATTGGCGCTGCGCTTCGAGTCCTGCTCGGCGCGGCGCTGCTGCTCCAGATAATCCAGCGTGGCCAGCAGCGAACTCTTATCTTCAGTAATACGCTGCAGCGCGCTGCCGTTAATGTGACCGGAAGAGAGATGCTGTTGTTCAGCATCCATTACCGTTTTCAGGTCGTTCAGGACAACCGTCATTTGATCCAGTATTTCTGACAGTCGACTCATACGGTTAGTTACTCTGTAAGAAACTCTGTGCTTCCTGAATCAGGGCATCAGCGATTTTGCTGGTGTCCATTTTCAGCTCACCGTTGCGAATAGCCGTTTTCAGCGCTTCAACACGTTCCATATTGATATCGTTGCTGCCTGGCTGCATCAGTTTTGCCTGGGCATCGCTCAGGGTCACGCTGGTGCTGTTAGACGTTGACGGTTTTTCCAGACGCGTTTTCTGAGGGGTAGCGTCGTTCGTTTCGCGAGGCTGTACAGCGCTTACCGGCTTCAGGGCTGATGTACGATCAATGCTCATAGTGTTGTCCTCATCGAGGGTTCGCGGCGTTTGCGCCTGACATCATCATTAGTGGAATATTTATCGGCACGCGCCGCGAAATCTTTAAAAAGATTATAGGTTAATCAGAATATTCCCATCAGAATCGACGGTTCCGCTCACCACCTGGCCTGAGGACATTCTGACGCGGGCGTTTTGCGCTACCGCGGCATTGTTCAACGCTTTCCCTTCACTGTTGATGCTAAAGCCGTCTCCGTTGGCAACGACCATCACCTGCTGTCCCGCTTTGACACGCCACGCCTGGCGCAGCATGGAGAGCTGAATCGGCTGGCCCGGCGCGACATCGCGCAGGCTGACGGCGTCCTGTGCCTGGTTAATGTCCAGCATTGTCCGCGGCGGGAGCTGATCCAGACGCCCGCGCTTTAACGTCACGCTGTTTGCCTGCAGCGCGCTGCCACGCACAATGGGTACGGCGGCGACAACATAATTGCCCGTCGCCTGAACTGCAACCTGTAAATAGCGTTTTTCGTTGGCGCAGCGTGCCAGGACGTTCACATTGCCCCACAGCTTCGTGGTCCCCGTCACGCTGAATGACGGTTGCTCGCAGGTCGGATACAGATTCGGCGGCGTGCGGATGGTCACGTTAACGTCATCGCTAAAGCCCGCCAGCTTCTGGGCAAAAAAATTCGTCAGCGCATCCTGTAAATCCCCGGCATTCACCAGAGGGCTAAACAGCAAGAAGGTTGCCATCAGGCCACGTTTTAACGTTTGCATCGCAAGTTCCACCGTTTCCAGAGTTGGATGAATTCTACCTGCAGTGGTTTTGCATCAACGGAATAAATAGCGACGCATTTTGTGCTTATTCCGTCGATAGGGGAGACCGGGTGAGATTTAAGCTGTGAACTGAAATTTTGCCATCAGCGGAGGAGACATGCTCGATAAACTCGACGCCGCGTTACGTTTTCAGCAGGAAGCGCTCAATTTACGCGCCCAGCGGCAGGAGATTTTAGCCGCCAACATCGCTAACGCCGATACGCCCGGGTATCAGGCGCGCGATATTGATTTTTCCAGTGAGCTCAAAAAGGTGATGGAGCGTGGACGTGCCGAAGGAACCGGTGTTGCACTCGCCATGACATCCTCTCGCCATATTCCCGCTCAGGCGATGACCGCGCCAGCGACCGATTTACTTTATCGCATCCCTGACCAGCCTTCACTCGACGGTAACACCGTGGATATGGACCGGGAGCGTACGCAGTTTGCCGATAACAGCCTGAAATACCAGACGGGCCTGACCGTACTCGGCGGACAAATCAAAGGCATGATGAACGTCCTGCAGGGGGGCAACTGATAAATGGCCTTGCTGAATATTTTTGATATCGCCGGCTCGGCGTTAACCGCCCAGTCCAAACGTCTGAACGTGGCCGCCAGTAACCTGGCGAACGCCGACAGCGTGACCGGACCTGACGGACAGCCTTATCGTGCCAAACAGGTTGTGTTTCAGGTCGACGCTGCGCCAGGCGCGGCGACGGGCGGCGTGAAGGTGTCTGACGTGGTTGAGAGCCAGGCGCCGGACAAGCTGGTGTATGAGCCAGGTAACCCGCTCGCGGACGCTAACGGATACGTGAAGATGCCAAACGTGGATGTGGTAGGCGAGATGGTGAACTCCATGTCGGCGTCCCGTAGCTACCAGGCGAACGTCGAAGTGCTTAATACCGTGAAGAGCATGATGCTCAAAACACTCACTCTCGGCCAGTAAAGGAGACATGCATGTCCATCGCCGTAAATGTGAATGATCCGACGAACACGGGTGTTAACAACACCAAAAGTTCGACAAGCTCCAGCTCCCTGACGGGAAGCAATGCCTCCGATTTGCAGAGCAGTTTTCTGACGCTGCTGGTGGCGCAGCTTAAGAACCAGGATCCGACTAACCCAATGCAGAACAACGAACTGACCACGCAGCTTGCGCAGATCAGTACCGTGAGCGGCATTGAGAAACTGAACACCACCCTCGGTTCCGTCTCCGGTCAGATTAACAGCGCTCAGTCCCTGCAGGCGGCAAGCCTGATTGGTCACGGGGTGATGATCCCGGGGACCACGATCCTGGCGGGCACCAGCACCACCGACGGTACATCGACCACCACCACTACGCCGTTCGGCGTTGAATTGCAGCAGGCGGCTGACAAAGTGACGGCGACGATCACCGACTCAACCGGCGCCGTGGTTCGCACCATCGACATCGGCGAGCTGAAAGCGGGCGTTCACACCTTTACCTGGGACGGCAGCCTGACCGACGGCACGAAAGCACCAAATGGCTCCTACAAAGTCGCGATTAGCGCCAGCAACGGGACGACCCAGCTGGTGGCGCAGCCGCTGCAGTTCGCGCTGGTTCAGGGCGTGATTAAAGGGGGCGACGGCAACAAACTGGATTTGGGTACCTCTGGTACCACCACACTCGACGAAGTTCGGCAGATTATCTAAGCCTTAACACTTATCAGGAGTAAGTCATGGCCTTTTCTCAAGCGGTCAGCGGCCTGAATGCTGCGGCCACCAACCTGGACGTCATTGGCAACAACATCGCCAACTCCGCGACCTATGGTTTCAAATCCGGTTCTGCGTCTTTTGCAGATATGTTTGCCGGTTCCAAAGTGGGTCTGGGCGTAAAAGTTGCGGGCATCACTCAGGACTTTACCGACGGTACCACCACCAACACCGGTCGTGGCCTGGACGTTGCCATCAGCCAGAACGGTTTCTTCCGTATGGTCGATGCAAACGGCTCGGTGTTCTACAGCCGTAACGGCCAGTTCAAGCTGGACGAAAACCGTAACCTGGTGAACATGCAGGGGATGCAATTAACGGGATATCCGGTTGCCGGAACGCCATCAACGGTTCAGACCGGTGCGAATCCGCAGGCGATTAATATCCCGACCACGCTGATGGCCGCAAAGTCCACCACCACGGCTTCCCAGCAGATTAACCTCAACTCCACCGATGCCGCACCAACTGCCGCCTTCGATCCGGCCAACCCGGATACCTACAACAAAAAAGGTACGGTAACCGTCTTTGATAGCCAGGGTAATGCGCACAACATGAACCTGTTTTACGTCAAAGATGCGACCCCGGCTAACTCCTGGAAAGTGTATGCCCAGGACGGCAGCGTGGCAGGCAGCGCGGCGGCAGTGGCCACGACCTTGACCTTCGATAATAACGGTACGTTGATCGGGGGTGGAAACATCAACATCACTACCGCGACTATCCCAGGTGCGGACCCGGCGACCTTCGCGATGAGTTTTGCTAACTCCATGCAGCAGAACACCGGTGCAAACAATATCGTGGCGACCAACCAGAACGGCTTCAAGCCGGGCGACCTGGTCAGCTATCAGATTAACGATGACGGCACCGTCGTCGGGAACTACTCCAACGAGCAGACTCAGGTGCTGGGCCAGATCGTGCTGGCAAACTTCGCCAACAACGAAGGTCTGAAGTCCGAAGGGGATAACGTCTGGTCTGCCACGCAGTCTTCCGGTGTTGCCCTGCTGGGCACCGCGGGCTCCGGTAACTTCGGCACGCTGACCAACGGCGCGCTGGAAGCCTCTAACGTGGACCTGAGTAAAGAACTGGTGAACATGATTGTCGCGCAGCGTAACTATCAGTCGAATGCGCAGACCATCAAGACCCAGGATCAGATCCTCAACACGCTGGTTAACCTGCGTTAAGCGGCTAACAGGAAAGCGCAATGGATCACGCAATATATACCGCGATGGGCGCGGCAAGTCAGACGCTCAGCCAGCAGGCCGTTACCGCCAGCAACCTGGCAAACGCCTCTACGCCGGGCTTTCGCGCGCAGCTGAATGCGCTGCGCGCGGTGCCGGTAGAAGGGCTCTCTCTGCCGACCCGTACGCTGGTGGCGGCATCCACCCCGGGTGCAGACATGACGCCAGGGCAGATGGATTACACCTCACGCCCGCTGGACGTTGCTCTGCAGCAGGACGGCTGGCTGGCGGTGCAAACGGCGGACGGTGGCGAAGGCTATACCCGTAACGGGAATATCCAGGTCAGCGCGACCGGCCAGCTGACGATTCAGGGGCATCCGGTGATGGGTGAAGCGGGCCCGCTGACCGTGCCGGAAGGCTCTGAGCTGACCATCGCCGCGGACGGCACCATCTCGGCGCTGAACCCGGGCGATCCGGCCAACACCGTTGCCCCCGTCGGGCGTCTGAAGCTGGTCAAAGCGGAAGGCAAAGAGGTGCAGCGCGGCGACGACGGCATGTTCCGTCTGACCCAGGCAGCTCAGGCTACCCGTGGTGCCACTTTACAGGCCGATCCGAGCATCCGCGTGATGTCCGGCGTTCTGGAAGGCAGCAACGTTAAGCCGGTAGCCGCTATGAGCGACATGATCGCCAGCGCCCGTCGTTTTGAAATGCAGATGAAAATTATCAGCAGCGTGGACGAAAACGCGGGCAAGGCTAACCAACTTCTGTCGATGAGTTAACAGGACTCTTTATGATCAGTTCTTTATGGATCGCGAAAACTGGCCTGGACGCGCAGCAAACCAACATGGATGTGATTGCCAACAACCTGGCAAACGTGAGCACCAATGGTTTCAAGCGTCAGCGCGCCGTTTTCGAAGATTTGCTTTATCAAACTATCCGCCAGCCGGGCGCGCAGTCTTCTGAACAGACGACGCTGCCGTCAGGCCTGCAGATCGGTACCGGCGTTCGCCCGGTGGCGACCGAGCGTCTGCACAGCCAGGGCAACCTGTCTCAGACCAACAACAGCAAAGACGTGGCGATCAAAGGCCAGGGCTTCTTCCAGGTGCAGCTGCCTGACGGGACCTCTGCCTACACCCGTGACGGTTCCTTCCAGGTCGATCAGAACGGCCAGCTGGTAACGGCGGGCGGTTTCCAGGTTCAGCCTGCGATCACCATTCCGGCGAACGCCCTGAGCATTACCATCGGCCGCGACGGCATTGTGAGCGTGACCCAGCAGGGGCAGGCCGCGCCGGTCCAGGTCGGACAGCTCAACCTGACCACCTTCATGAACGATACCGGTCTGGAAAGCATTGGTGAGAACCTCTACACAGAAACGCAATCCTCCGGCACGCCAAATGAAAGTACGCCAGGCCTGAACGGTGCGGGGCTGCTGTACCAGGGGTATGTTGAAACCTCCAACGTGAACGTGGCGGAAGAGCTGGTGAATATGATCCAGGTCCAGCGCGCGTATGAAATTAACAGTAAAGCAGTCTCGACGACCGATCAGATGCTGCAGAAACTGACGCAACTCTAAGGTGTAGCCCGGTGCGGTAAACCCCGCACCGGCTCCCTGTTTTCGAAGATGAAGGCAATGCAAAAAAACGCAGCGTTTCGTTATCCGATACTGACTGTTCTGGCCGTCACCCTCAGCGGGTGCGCTTTGATCCCGTCTAAACCATTGGTCCAGGGTGCGACGACTGCCCAACCCGTTCCTGGCCCTGCGCCAGTTGTAAACGGCTCCATTTTCCAGACCGCGCAGCCGATTAACTACGGCTATCAGCCGCTGTTTGAAGATCGCCGCCCGCGTAATGTCGGCGATACATTGACCATTGTGCTGCAGGAAAACGTCAGCGCGAGCAAGAGCTCGTCGGCGAACGCCAGCCGCGATGGCAAAACCAATTTTGGCTTTGACACCGTTCCACGCTATCTGCAGGGCCTGTTCGGCAATGCCCGTGCGGATGTTGAGGCCTCCGGCGGCAACACCTTTAACGGTAAAGGTGGCGCGAACGCCAGCAACACCTTCAGCGGTACGCTGACGGTCACGGTTGACCAGGTGCTGGTTAACGGCAATTTACACGTCGTGGGTGAAAAACAGATCGCCATTAACCAGGGCACTGAATTCATTCGCTTCTCGGGCGTGGTGAATCCACGCACCATCAGCGGCACCAACACCGTTCCGTCCACCCAGGTGGCGGATGCGCGCATTGAGTACGTCGGTAACGGCTACATTAATGAAGCGCAGAATATGGGTTGGCTGCAGCGCTTCTTCCTTAATTTATCGCCGATGTAAGCGAGGTGACCCATGTTTAAATCGATCTTCGCCGCAGCGCTGGTTCTTGTCGCAACGTTTGCCCAGGCCGATCGCATTCGCGATCTCACCAGCGTTCAGGGCGTCCGCGGGAACTCGCTGATTGGCTATGGCCTGGTGGTGGGGCTGGACGGTACCGGTGACCAGACGACCCAGACGCCGTTTACCACCCAAAGCTTAAACAACATGCTTTCCCAGCTCGGCATTACCGTGCCAGCGGGAACCAACATGCAGTTAAAAAACGTGGCCGCGGTAATGGTCACTGCCTCCTACCCGGCGTTTGCGCGCCAGGGGCAGACCATTGACGTGGTGGTCTCCTCAATGGGTAATGCCAAAAGCCTGCGCGGCGGTACGCTGCTGATGACCCCGCTGAAAGGCGTCGACAGCCAGGTCTACGCGCTGGCGCAGGGGAACATCCTGGTCGGCGGGGCAGGCGCATCCGCTGGTGGAAGCAGCGTGCAGGTGAACCAGCTGAACGGCGGGCGCATCACCAACGGTGCGATCATCGAGCGTGAACTGCCGACCCAGTTTGGCGCGGGCAACACCATCAACCTGCAGCTGAATAATGAAGACTTCACGATGGCGCAGCAGATTGCCGACACTATCAACCGCAGCTATGGCAATGCCACGGCACTGGATGCGCGTACCGTGCAGATCCGCACCTCCACCGGCAGCAGCAACCAGGTGCGCATGCTGGCGGATATCCAGAATCTGGAAGTGAACGTACCGGTGCAGGATGCCAAAGTGATCATCAACTCCCGTACGGGCTCTGTGGTGATGAACCGGGAAGTGTCGCTGGATAGCTGTGCCGTGGCGCAGGGTAACCTGTCGGTGACGGTTAACCGTTCCGCCAACGTCAGCCAGCCGGATACACCATTTGGTGGCGGCCAGACGGTAGTGACGCCGCAAACGCAGATTGATTTACGCCAGAGCGGCGGTTCCCTGCAGAGCGTGCGCTCCAGCGCCAACCTGAACAGCGTGGTGCGTGCCCTGAACGCCCTGGGCGCGACGCCGATGGATCTGATGTCCATTCTGCAATCGATGCAAAGCGCGGGCTGCCTGCGCGCCAAACTGGAAATCATCTGATGTTGACCGATAGCAAACTGTTGACCAGTGCCGCCTGGGACGCCCAGTCGCTCAACGAACTGAAAGCCAAAGCAGGTAAAGACCCGGCGGCGAATATCCGCCCGGTTGCCCGCCAGGTGGAAGGGATGTTTGTACAGATGATGCTGAAGAGCATGCGCGAAACCCTGCCGAAAGACGGGATGTTCAGCAGCGATTCAACGCGTCTCTACACCAGCATGTATGACCAGCAGATTGCGCAGCAGATGACCGCCGGTAAAGGCCTCGGTCTGGCTGACATGATTGTCAAACAGACCGCTGCCGCACAGGGTGTTCAGCCAGAAGAGCAGCCGCCGCAGGTGCCGATGAAGTTCGACCTCGAAACGGTGACCAGTTATCAGAACCAGGCGCTGACGCAGATGGTGCGTAAAGCGATACCGAAGGCAACGGGCAGCGGCGACGAGGCGCTCTCCGGTGACAGCAAAGACTTCCTGGCGCAGCTTTCTCTGCCGGCACGGCTTGCCAGTGAACAGAGCGGCGTGCCTCACCACCTGATTCTGGCCCAGGCCGCGCTGGAGTCAGGCTGGGGCCAACGCCAGATCCGCAAGGAAAACGGCGACCCGAGCTTCAACATCTTCGGCGTGAAGGCCACCTCCAGCTGGAAGGGGCCGACCACCGAGATCACGACTACGGAATACGAGAACGGCGCGGCGGTGAAGGTGAAAGCCAAATTCCGCGTTTACAGCTCGTATCTGGAAGCTTTATCCGATTATGTAGGCCTGCTGAGCCGAAATCCGCGTTATACCGCCGTTACGCAGGCGGCAACGGCGGAGCAGGGCGCTCAGGCCCTGCAAAACGCGGGCTACGCGACCGACCCGAACTACGCGCGCAAGCTTACCAGCATGATCCAGCAGCTGAAATCCATGGGCGAGAAGGTCAGCAAAGCCTATAGCACAGATATCGAAAATCTGTTCTGAAAGTTCTCAAGTCCCGGTGGAGGTTGCCGATAACCTTCATCAGGACTCGTGTCTGAACGTATAAAAGGAACCCCCATGTCCAGTTTGATTAACAGCGCCATGAGTGGCCTCAGTGCCGCACAGTCGGCACTCAATACCGTCAGTAATAATATTTCAAGCTATAACGTGGCAGGTTACACCCGCCAGACGACGGTGCTGGGTGCATCTAACAGCACGCTGACCGGCGGTGGCTGGGTGGGTAACGGGGTGTATGTCTCCGGTGTCCAGCGTGAATATGATGCTTTCATCACCAACCAGCTGCGCGCCGCGCAGACCCAGAGCAGCGGCCTGACCACGCGCTATCAGCAGATGTCAAAAATTGACGATGTGCTCTCCGATACCACCAACTCGCTTTCCACCACCCTGCAGGATTTCTTTAAGAGCCTGCAAACGCTGGTGAGCAACGCGGAAGACCCGGCTGCGCGTCAGACGGTGCTGGGAAAAGCGAGCGGCCTGGTCAATCAGTTCAAAACCAACGATCAGTATCTCCGCGATCAGGATTCGCAGGTGAATACCGCGATTTCAACCAGCGTGTCGCAGATCAACAACTACGCCAAACAGATTGCCAACCTGAACGATCAGATCTCCCGTCTGACCGGCGTTGGCGCGGGCGCATCCCCGAATGATTTGCTCGACCAGCGCGATCAGCTCGTCACTGAGCTGAACAAAATCGTGGGCGTGGAAGTCTCTGTGCAGGATAGCGGCACGTATAACATCTCTTTCGGCAACGGTTACAGCCTGGTGCAGGGCAGCAAAGCTAACCAGCTGGCGGCCGTGAAGTCCAGCGCCGATCCGTCCCGTACCACTATCGCCTACGTTGATGACGTGGTGGGTAATGTCGAGATCCCGGAAAAGACGATCACGACCGGTTCGTTAGGCGGTTTGCTGACGTTCCGTGCTGAAGATCTGGATAAAGCTCGTAACACCCTGAACCAGATGGCGCTGGCCTTTGCTGATGCGATGAACAAACAGCATGAGGCCGGTTTTGATGCCAATGGCAATGCGGGCGGTAAGCTGTTCGACTTTGGTTCTCCGGCCGTGCTTTCCAACAGCAAGAATAGCGGCACGGCGGCGGTCACTGCCACCGTTGCGGACAGCACCAAAGTTCAGGCAACGGACTATACGCTGCAGTTTAACGGTACCGACTGGACCATCACCCGTGCCTCGGACAAGACCAGCTTTACAATGAGCCCGGATGCCAGCGGTAATCTGTCGTTTGATGGCCTCAACGTGAACGTCAGCGGTTCGGCAAATACCAAAGACAGCTTTACCGTGAAGCCCTTGGCCGATGTCATCATGAATATGGAATTGTCCATCAGCGACGAGTCCAAACTGGCCATGGCCGCGGTGCAGAACGGCGGTGAGAGCGACAACCGCAACGGGCAGAAAATGCTCGATCTGCAAAACAGCAAAGTGGTTGGCGGAAACAAAACCTTCAACGATGCGTACGCTTCGCTCGTCAGCACCGTCGGGAGTACCACTGCCTCACTGAAAGTAAGCAGCCAGACAAAAGCCAACGTGGAAACGCAGTTAACCAAGCAGCAGCAGAGCATCTCCGGGGTCAACCTCGACGAAGAGTATGGCAACTTGCAGCGGTATCAGCAGTACTACCTCGCCAACGCGCAGGTGCTTCAGACTGCCAGTACGCTCTTTGATGCAATTATCAACATTCGTTAAGGTTGAGGTGAATAATGCGTATTAGCACCCAGATGATGTACGAGCAGAACATGCGTGGGATCACCGATTCCCAGAGCAAATGGCTGAGCTACGGTGAGCAAATGTCGACCGGTAAGCGCGTCAACCGTCCGTCGGACGATCCTATCGCGGCTTCGCAGTCCATTGTGCTGTCACAATCTCAGTCACAAAACAGCCAGTTTGCGTTAGCGCGTACCTTTGCAACTCAGAAGGTCTCGCTGGAAGATAACGTGTTAACGCAGGTGAACGCCGCGCTCTCCAGCGTGAGCGAGAAGCTGGTCTATGCGTCAAACGGCACATTAAGCGATGACGACCGTCTTTCTCTGGCGACCGATATCCAGGGGATCCGCGACCAGCTGATGAACCTGGCTAACACGACGGATGGCAATGGTCGCTATATCTTTGCGGGATACAAAACCGAGAGTGCACCGTTTGATGCCGCAACCGGCACCTACAATGGTGGTACTGAGGCGATCACTCAGCAGGTCGATACGGCGCGAAACATGGCGATCAGCCATACCGGCCAGCAGATCTTTGAGAGCATTACCAGCAATGCACAAGAGCTGCCGGGCGGTGGGTATGGCGATACCAACATGTTTAAAATCCTTGATTCCGCCATTGCTTCGCTGAAAACGCCGATTGAGAACGATCCGGCCGCCAGCGCCGCGCAAGGCCAGGTGATTTCCAATGTGCAGATCGGTATTAAAAACGCTCAGAACAACGTTCTGACGGTCGTTGCGGATGTGGGTACCAAGCTGAACGAACTGGAAAAACTCGATACCCTGGGTGACGACCGCGCGCTGGGTCAGACTAAGCAGATGAGCGACCTGGTGGACGTGGACTGGAACGAAGCGATTTCCTCTTACACCATGCAGCAGGCGGCCCTGCAGGCCTCTTATAAAGCGTTTAGCGATATGCAGGGCATGTCTCTGTTCCAGCTGAACAAATAACATCTTGACCTCTTGGAACATGTCTTGAAACTGGGCATGTTTTACTGCCCAATCCGTCTGGATTGGGCATTTTTTTATGCCATTTCTGCTGATGCCGAGGCGACCCGCGCGCTTTCAATCATACGGATTGCCAGCGCAATGATGCCGCAGACCGTTGCCAGCGCAACTACGCCCGTCCAGCCAGCCAGCGTGTAAATATTGCTGCCTAACGCGGAACCCAACGCCATGCCGATAAAGATCACGGTAAAGAGCAGGGCGTTCAGACGACCCCGCGCCTGTGGCTCAAGGCTGTAAACCAGATTCTGGTGCGCGACCAGGCTGGACTGCAGGCCCAGATCGAACCCGATGGCAGAGACGGCAATCAGAATCAGCTGTCCGTGAATCCCCAGGGCAGGTATCAGGAACATCAGGGCAAACGAGACGGTCACAAGGACGGCACCAAGCTGCGTGACTTTCCCGGCACCCAGTTTATCCGCCAGGCCGCCCGCCAGCGGGGCTGCCAACGCACCGGCTGCCCCTGCGATACCAAAACCACCGGCGACGGCACTCCCGAGGTGATAGCGTTCCAGCAGCATGACCGCAAGCGTAGACCAGAAGGCGCTAAAGGCTATCGACAGAAAACCCTGGGCCAGCGCGGCACGGCGCAGAGCGGGATAGCGACGCCACAGATGTTCCATCGAGCGCAGCAGCGCGGGATAGCTCAGCGTGGAGTGAACGGCGAAACGAGGGAGTACGGCCCACATCACCACGCCGATAAACGCAATACTTCCCGCAGCCAGCTGATACATCACGCGCCAGCCAAACGCTTCGCCCACCACGCCGCTGACGGTTCGGGAGAGCAAAATGCCCAGCAGCAGACCGGTCATCACCGTACCCACGGTTTTCCCCTGTTTGCCTTCCGGCGCAAGGATCGCCGCAGCCGGGACAATATCCTGCGCCATGGTGGCGGCCATGCCGATGAGCAGGCTTGCCAGCAGCAGGGAGTGGATCTGTCCGGTCAGGCTACAGCCCAGCAGGAACAGCGCCAGGGCAGCGCTCTTTATCAGGATTAACGTTCTGCGGTCGTGGCGATCGCCGAGTGGCAGCAGGAACAGGATCCCTAAGGCATATCCCGCCTGGGTGAGTGTCGGGACCAGGCCCATTCCTTCGATACTCAGGTGAAGGTCGGCGCCCATCAGAGGCAGCAGAGGCTGGGCATAATAGATGGATGCCACGCTGAAGCCTGCACCCAGCGCCAGCATTAAGATTACCCAGCGGCTTACGGCATGGGCGGCGGTTGTTGTGTTCATAAGACGTTCCTCATTCATCGTGTGAGGCTATTTTTCATCAGTACGCCTTGCGGCGGTAGCGGGCGCGGTGGTAAAACGCTTATACGTTGAACGTATAGATGAAAAGTAAATGAAAAGAGTTGAGCGTATAGACAGGGTAGAGCTAATGCGGACGTTTGTCCGCATTGTGGAGGCGGGTTCCCTTTCTGCGGCGGCACGGCAGCTGGACACCACCCAGGCCACGGTGAGCCGACGGCTGCAGTCGCTTGAGACAATGCTGGGCGTGCGTCTGATGTTGCGCACCACCCACACGACGCGGTTGACGGATGACGGGGAGCGCTGCTATCAGCATGCCCGTCGGGTAATTGACAGCTGGCTGGCGCTGGAAGATGAGGTGGGGCAGACGGAAGATGAACCTGTAGGCGTGCTGCGGGTGCGGGCACCGCATGCGTTTGGTCAGGATCAGCTCCTGAAACCACTAACCGAATTTCTACAGCGTTATCCGCAGCTTTCTATTGAATGGATGCTCAACGATCGGTCGGCTGATTTTCTGGGCGACAACCTTGACTGCGCTATTCGGGTGGGAATGGAAGTCGACCCGGCGACCGTGTCCGTGCTGCTGGCCGAAGTGCCGCGCTCGGTGGTGGCTTCTCCGGCATTGCTGGACCGCTTTCCGACGGTTAACGCCCCGGAGGATCTGCAGCAGCTTCCCTGGATTGCCATCAGCTCTTTCTACCAGCGCCATGTGGAGCTTTTTCACGAGGCATCATCCGCCACCGCGCGCGTGATAATTACCCCACGCCTGAGCACCGACAGTCTGTATGTCGCACGCAATACGGCACTCACCGGCCTTGGCGTGGCGGTAGTATCCAGCTGGACGGTACAGGATGATATCCGGGAAGGTCGGCTGGTACATTTGCTGCCAGAGTGGCAGCCGGCGGCGTTACCGGTGCATCTGGTTTACCCCTGGTCCCGGTATTATCCGGCGCGCTTGCGGCGATTTCTGGAGCTAATGCGGCAGATCATGCCGGAGGTCACCGGGATGAGAAAGCCCGTGCAGCAGCCATAAAAAAAGCCGACCCGAAGGTCGGCTTTTTACTTTCTGCGTCGTTATTCGACAGACTGCGGACGCGTCGCTGGTGCAGTCGCCTGATGCGTTGCACTGTGGCCGCCTGCAGCGCCTTTACCGTCAAAGCTGAACGCCGGGCGAACCCAGTCGCTGTGACGCGGTGCTTCAGGCACATACTCTGGTGCCGGAGCGCGCGTCATCGGCGCTGTCGCAACGTGAGCAGGCGCAGGAGCGGCAACAACCTTAACCGGCTCTGGCTCCACTTCAGGCGCTTTCGCTTCTTCAACAACCGGTTCAACCTGAATCTCAACGTCCTGAACGATTTCTTCAGTGGTGGTTTCGACGAGGGTTTCAGCGGCTTCTTCCACTGCGGCTACTGGTTCAGCCTCTTCAGCGACTTCCTCAGCCACCACGACATCTTCTTCGGCGATAATCTGCGGCGCGGCATCAACCGGCGCGGCAATCACTTCAGGATGGGTGGTTTCGACGTCCACTGCGTGTGGTTCTGCCGCTTCAACAACCTGAGGTTCAACCACGGTTGCTGCTTCGGTCACAGCATCTTCAACCGCTGCTACAGGAGCAATCACCTCTTCGGTCACAGCCTGCTCTTCAACAGCCTGCTCCAGGCGAGCGACCGGATAACGGATCCAGACTTTGCCGGATGCCATTTCTGGTGACGCGCACGCCACGGTCAACGGCATTGGAGACAGAGTCGGATAACGCTCGTCACGGTAGCGACGACGACGCTGGCCACTCACGCGCAGATGACGCGGAGAACGGCGGGAGCGACGCGGCATACCTGCGTTGTCACGGTTTTCACCGTTTTCATCCTGCTCAACGTTATTGTCCACGACGGCTGGCAGGTCAACTTTTGCAACCTGCGTGCCTGTTGCGGTTTCTGCCGCTTCAGCCGCAACTACGGTGGTTTCTTCTACCGGAGCCGCACCAACGCGCACTTTCTGTGACAGCTGGCGCTGCTTACGACGAGGCATCACCTGAGTACGTTCTTCCTGCTCGCCGTCCTGCTGCTCAGCGGGTTCTTCGCGGTTCAGGTTTTTAACTTCCTGCTGCGCCTGACGCTTCTCGTCGTTACGACGACGGTTGCGTTCGCGGCGTGGCTGCTGCTCGTCGCGCTGTTTGCTCTTCTCGGACTCATCGCCCGCCTGCTGGCGAATTTCACGATCTTCAACATTCTGCTGCTGTTTCTCGCGACGGTTGCGACGGTTGTCTTCGCGCTGCTCACGGCCTTCGTTATTGTCTGAACGGCTGTCACGACGCTCGTTACGGTCGCTGCGGTCGTTACGATCGCGGCGGTTGTTCTGACGCTTGCGACGGTCCTGCTGACGTTCAGGTTTGGCTGCTTTAGGTTCTTCTTTCGGCTGCTCTGGCTGAACTTCTTCACCCGCAAACATCTTCTTCAGCGCGCCGAAGAAGCGGCTCAGCAGACCCGGTTGCGCCGGCTGGGCTTTCACTGCCGTTGCTTCTGGTTTCTGCGCCGCCGGTTTGGCTGCAGGTTTTTCCAGCGCCGCTTCCGGTGGGGCTTCAGGCATAATGAAGGTCGCTAACGCAGGCTGCTCTGGCAGTTTGCGCTCGGCAGGTTCTTCATCGGAAGGCAGCGCCATCTCTTCTTCATGCAGCTTCGGCAGCAGGTAGCTGAGGGTGCTGGTCTCTTCGCCCTTACGGACACGCAGCACGTGATAGTGCGGGGTTTCCATCTGGTCGTTTGGCACGATGATGCAGCGAACGCCGCCCTGACGCGCTTCGATTGCGCTAACCGCTGCACGTTTTTCGTTCAGCAGGTAGGAGGCAATCGGCACAGGCACAATGGCGTGAACCTCTTTGGTGTTCTCTTTCAGCGCTTCTTCTTCAATCAGACGCAGGATAGAGAGAGACAGAGATTCGTTATCACGCACGGTACCAGTGCCGGAGCAGCGCGGGCAGACGTGATGGCTGGACTCACCCAGCGACGGGCTCAGACGCTGGCGGGACATCTCCAGCAGGCCGAAGCGCGAGATGTGGCTAATCTGGATACGCGCGCGATCCTGACGCACCGCTTCACGCAGGCGGTTTTCAACCGCGCGCTGGTGGCGAACAGGGGTCATGTCGATGAAGTCGATAACAATCAGACCGCCCAGGTCGCGCAGGCGGAGCTGGCGGGCGATTTCATCAGCGGCTTCAAGGTTGGTGTTGAAGGCCGTCTCTTCGATGTCCCCGCCGCGGGTTGCACGCGCGGAGTTGATGTCGATAGCGGTCAGCGCTTCGGTGGTATCGATAACGATAGAACCGCCAGACGGCAGGCGCACTTCACGCTGGAAGGCGGACTCGATCTGGGATTCGATCTGATAATGGCTGAACAGCGGGATTTCACCGGTGTACAGTTTAATTTTGCTGGTGAAATCCGGACGACCCAGCGCGGCGATGTGCTGGCGAGCCAGCTCAAGCACTTTCGGGTTATCGATCAGAATCTCACCGATGTCCTGACGCAGGTAATCACGGAAGGCACGCACGATAACGTTGCTTTCCTGGTGGATCAGGAACGGAGCAGGGCGGCTTTCTGCGGCTTTCTGGATAGCTTCCCAGTGCTTCAGACGGAAGCTCAGGTCCCACTGCAGCGCTTCGGCAGATTTGCCCACGCCCGCGGTACGCACGATAAGCCCCATGCCATCCGGCAGCTCAAGGCTTGCCAGCGCTTCTTTCAGCTCGGTACGGTCATCACCTTCGATACGGCGAGAGATGCCCCCCGCGCGCGGGTTGTTTGGCATCAGCACCAGATAGCTCCCCGCCAGGCTGATAAAGGTGGTCAGTGCGGCACCCTTGTTGCCGCGCTCTTCTTTATCAATCTGAACGATAACTTCCTGACCTTCACGCAGAACATCTTTGATGTTTGGGCGGCCATGGGCGTTGTAGTTTGCAGGGAAATATTCGCGGGCGATTTCTTTCAGAGGGAGGAAACCATGACGCTCAGCACCGTAATCGACAAATGCAGCTTCAAGGCTTGGTTCAATGCGGGTGATTTTACCTTTGTAAATGTTCGCTTTTTTCTGTTCGTGTCCAGGACTTTCAATATCCAGATCGTACAGGCGCTGCCCATCCACAAGGGCGACACGCAACTCTTCTTGCTGAGTTGCGTTGATTAACATTCTTTTCATCGTAACTTACTCGTTATTCTTACATTGACGACAAAGCTGCGGGCAAGGTGACGCTTTCCGGGGTATGAACCGATGGCCTCGTGTCTGTTCACGTCGCCAACCTCACGGTTGTCGCTCGCTTAAGAGGCGCAGAGTGTCGGTTGCCTGTATTTCATACGGAAACACAGCGCAATTATCAGGGGAATTGCCTGGGTAGAACTCTCCAGAGAACAATCCTTATACCGGGAAGTACTGCAACCCGCAGCCCGCTAACTGCCTGAAAGATCAATACGTCTTACGCCATTGCTGCGTGGATGATCGGTCAGACAAAATTGGTCATTCCGTCGACATCCTTACAAAACCCGGATTTAACGCGGAAAACAGCCCCATTATTCCACTGCTCGCCGGGTTATAGCAAGATGACTTTTACCAATTATCACCCGGTTACTCACAGTTTCTTCACCTCAAGGTGGTGATTGGTTTAATAACCACCAAATCGATTGCGTGAAACGGGGCGCAGGCCGGATAAAAGTAAATATAAGCATAGAAAAATGAGTGGCGCTAATGGCTGACGATATTTAGAATCGCCAACCATGAAAACAGAGACTCCAGCCGTAAAAATGGTTGCTATCGCGGATGACTACGCGGGGCAACGCATCGATAACTTCTTGCGCACCCAACTGAAGGGCGTGCCAAAGAGTATGATTTACCGCATCCTGCGTAAGGGCGAGGTGCGGGTGAATAAAAAACGCGTGAAGCCTGAGTATAAGCTCGAAGCCGGTGATGAAGTGCGTATTCCACCGGTTCGCGTGGCTGAACGTGAAGAAGAGGTGGTGTCGCCGAAGCTGCAAAAAGTCGCGGCCCTGAGCGATGTCATCCTTTATGAGGACGATCATATTCTGGTGCTGAATAAGCCATCGGGTACCGCGGTCCACGGTGGTAGCGGTCTGAGCTTCGGCGTGATTGAAGGGTTACGTGCGCTGCGTCCGGAAGCCCGTTTCCTCGAACTGGTTCACCGCCTGGACCGTGATACCTCAGGCGTGCTGCTGGTAGCGAAAAAGCGTTCAGCGCTGCGTTCCCTGCACGAGCAGCTGCGTGAGAAGGGCATGCAGAAAGATTATCTGGCGCTGGTGCGCGGTCAGTGGCAGTCCCACGTGAAGGTGGTGCAGGCCCCGCTGCTGAAGAACATTCTGCAAAGCGGCGAGCGCATTGTGCGCGTGAGCCAGGAAGGGAAACCGTCGGAGACGCGCTTTAAGGTTGAAGAGCGCTATGAGTTTGCCACGCTGGTGCGCTGCAGCCCGGTGACGGGGCGTACCCACCAGATTCGCGTGCATACCCAGTTTGCGGGCCATCCGATTGCGTTTGATGACCGCTACGGCGACCGGGAATTTGATAAACAGCTGGCGGGTACGGGCCTGTCGCGTCTGTTCCTGCATGCGGCAGCGCTGAAGTTTACCCATCCTAATACCGGGGAAGTTATCCGTATTGAAGCGCCGCTGGACGAGCAGTTGAAACGCTGCCTGAAGGTTCTGCGCGGCTGATTATGTGCCGGGTGGCGCTGCGCTTACCCGGCCTACGAAACCCGTAGGCCCATGCAAGCGAAGCGCCGCTGGGCATAACTTACACGATCAGCGGATTACACTCTTCTCGCCGTAACATCTGACACAAGGCAATCAGCGGCAATCCCACCAGTGTGTTCGGATCCCGACCGTCCAGCTTGTCGAACAGCGCAATCCCCAGTCCTTCACTCTTAAAGCTTCCTGCGCAGTTCAGCGGACGTTCCCGGCGCACGTAGTCCATAATCTCCTGCTCGCTAAGATGGCGGAAGTGCACGTCGAACGGCTCGCATTCGGTTTGCAGATGGCCGGAGGCGGAGTTATAGAGCGCCAGGCCCGTGTAAAAGGTCACGATAGTGCCCCGCGCACGCAGAAGCTGCTGGCAGGCATTCTCCTCCGTATGGGGCTTGCCGGTGATTTCGCCGTCCAGCACGCAAACCTGATCGGAGCCTATAATCAAATGTGCAGGATAACGTGCGGCCAGCGATTGCGCTTTCTCCTTAGCGAGACGCGTTACCAGATGACGCGGTGATTCACCCGGCTGCGGCGTCTCATCAACGTCCGGTGCGGCGCATTCAAACGGGATCCCGAGCTTTTCCAGCAGCGTTCGACGGTAGGGAGAAGTGGAAGCAAGAACGAGATTTGGCATATTTTTATCACCAGATATAGCGTATCGATGCCAGCCATTTTAAACTACAGGCCGCAATGTGTGCGAATAATTGGCAAAAGGCAGCTCTGGTTGCCTTTTTCTTTGACTCTATGACGTTACAAAGTTAATATGCGCGCCCTATGCAAAAGGTAAAATTACCCCTGACTCTTGATCCGGTTCGTACGGCTCAAAAACGCCTTGATTACGAAGGTATCTATACTTCCGATCAGGCCGAGCGTATTGCCGAATCTGTAGTCAGTGTGGACAGTGATGTAGAATGCTCCATGTCGTTCGCTATCGACAACCAGCGTCTCGCCGTTTTAACCGGTGATGCAAAGGTAACGGTAACGCTCGAGTGTCAGCGTTGCGGGAAACCGTTTGTACAGCATGTTCACACAACGTATTGTTTCAGTCCGGTTCGTTCTGACGAACAGGCTGAAGCACTCCCGGAAGCGTATGAGCCGATTGAGGTTAACGAATTCGGTGAAATCGATCTTCTGGCTCTGGTTGAAGATGAAATCATCCTCTCCTTGCCAGTTGTTCCGGTGCATGATTCTGAACACTGTGAAGTGTCCGAGGCGGACATGGTCTTTGGGGAACTGCCTGATGAAGCGCAAAAACCAAACCCATTTGCCGTATTAGCCAGCTTAAAGCGTAAGTAATTGAGGAGTAAGGTCCATGGCCGTACAACAGAATAAACCAACCCGTTCCAAACGTGGCATGCGTCGTTCCCATGACGCGCTGACTGCAGTTACCAGCCTGTCTGTAGACAAGACTTCTGGTGAGAAACACCTGCGTCACCACATCACCGCTGACGGTTTCTACCGCGGCCGCAAGGTTATCACTAAGTAATCGCGCGAAAGCGTGATTAGGCTTAGTGAGGATTTCCCCGTGCAAACGGGGAAGTTACCGAACCAGGCTGCGACGATACCTTGACACGTCTAACCCTGGCGTTAGATGTCATGGGGGGAGATTTTGGCCCTTCCGTGACAGTGCCTGCAGCATTGCAGGCACTGAATTCTAATTCGCAACTCACACTTCTTTTAGTCGGCAATCCCGACACAATCACGCCATTACTTGCAAAAGCTGACTTTGAACAACGTTCGCGTCTGCAGATTATTCCTGCGCAGTCAGTTATTGCCAGTGATGCACGCCCCTCGCAGGCGATTCGTAATAGCCGTGGCAGCTCTATGCGCATGGCGCTGGAGTTGGTAAAAGAAGGGCGAGCGCAGGCTTGCGTCAGCGCCGGCAATACCGGCGCGCTGATGGGGCTGTCGAAATTACTGCTCAAGCCGATTGAGGGCATTGAGCGCCCGGCGCTGGTGACGGTGTTACCGCATCAGCAGAAGGGGAAAACGGTGGTGCTCGATTTGGGCGCTAACGTGGATTGTGATAGTACCATGCTGGCTCAGTTCGCCGTGATGGGGTCGGTGCTGGCAGAAGACGTGGTCGGGATCAACAATCCCCGCGTTGCGTTATTGAATATTGGTGAAGAAGAGACCAAAGGCCTGGACAGCATTCGCGACGCTGCTGAAATGCTCAAACAGGTTCCCTCCATCAACTATATTGGTTATCTCGAAGCCAATGAGTTGCTGACGGGAAAAACGGATGTTCTGGTGTGCGATGGCTTCACCGGAAACGTAACGTTGAAGACCATGGAAGGGGTCGTGCGCATGTTCCTTTCTCTGCTGAAATCTCAGGGAGAAGGCAAAAAAAGCGCCTGGTGGTTGATTTTATTGAAGCGTTGGTTACAAAAGAGCCTGACGCGGCGATTCAGTCACCTCAACCCCGACCAGTATAATGGCGCCTGTCTGTTAGGATTGCGCGGCATCGTGATTAAGAGTCATGGCGCCGCCAATCAGCGAGCATTTTCTGTCGCCATTGAACAGGCAGTGCAGGCGGTGCAGCGACAAGTCCCTCAGCGGATTGCCGCTCGCCTGGAATCTGTATTAGCTAAAAGTGACTGAGCGTACATGTATACGAAGATTTTAGGTACCGGCAGCTACCTGCCAAAACAAGTGCGTACTAACGCCGATCTGGAAAAAATGGTAGATACGTCTGACGAGTGGATTGTCACGCGCACAGGTATCCGTGAACGTCGTATCGCCGCGCCAGACGAAACCGTGTCCACCATGGGTTACGAAGCCGCACAGCGCGCTATCGAAATGGCGGGTATCGATAAAGAAGAGATTGGCTTGATCGTGGTTGCCACGACGTCTGCCACGCATGCTTTCCCAAGCGCGGCGTGTCAGGTGCAGAACATGCTCGGTATTAAAGGCTGCCCGGCGTTTGACGTTGCCGCCGCGTGCGCAGGTTTCACCTACGCGCTGAGCATTGCCGATCAGTATGTTAAATCTGGCTCCGTCAAATATGCGCTGGTTATCGGTGCTGACGTTTTGGCGCGTACCTGCGATCCAACCGATCGCGGAACGATCATTATTTTCGGTGATGGTGCCGGTGCGGTGCTGCTGGGGCAGTCCGAAGAGCCGGGTATCATCTCCACGCATCTGCATGCCGATGGCCGCTACGGCGAGCTGTTAACGCTGCCTAACGCCGATCGCGTTAATCCGGACAGCTCCATCTACCTGACCATGGCGGGTAACGAGGTGTTCAAGGTGGCGGTGACCGAGCTTGCGCACATTGTCGATGAGACGCTGGAAGCAAATAACCTTGAACGCACCGCGCTCGACTGGCTGGTGCCGCATCAGGCGAACCTGCGTATCATCAGCGCCACCGCTAAAAAGCTGGGCATGTCGATGGATAACGTTGTGGTGACGCTGGATCGTCACGGCAACACCTCTGCGGCGTCGGTACCGTGCGCATTTGATGAAGCGGTACGCGACGGACGAATCAAACGGGGCCAGCTGGTCTTGCTTGAAGCCTTCGGTGGCGGGTTCACCTGGGGTTCCGCGCTGGTTCGTTTCTAGTATAAGGAATAAAAAATGACGCAATTTGCTTTCGTGTTCCCGGGCCAGGGTTCTCAAACCGTTGGGATGTTGTCTGAAATGGCAGCAAACTACCCGGTCATTGAAGAGACTTTTCGTGAAGCTTCTGATGCGCTGGGTTATGATCTGTGGGCGCTGACCCAACAGGGTCCGGCCGAAGAGCTGAACAAAACCTGGCAAACTCAGCCAGCGTTGCTGACTGCGTCTGTTGCGCTGTGGCGCGTATGGCAGCAGCAGGGCGGTAAAGCGCCAGCGCTGCTCGCGGGCCATAGCCTGGGTGAATACTCTGCGCTGGTGTGCGCCGGTGTGATTGCGTTTGCTGACGCGGTGCGCCTGGTAGAACTGCGCGGTAAATTCATGCAGGAAGCGGTGCCAGAAGGAACGGGTGGCATGTCTGCCATTATTGGTCTGGATGATGCCGCGATTGCAAAAGCGTGTGAAGAATCTGCTGAAGGGCAGGTGGTTTCTCCGGTTAACTTCAACTCGCCGGGCCAGGTTGTTATTGCTGGTCATAAAGAGGCCGTTGAACGTGCCGGTGCTGCCTGTAAAGCCGCGGGCGCCAAACGCGCACTGCCGCTGCCGGTCAGCGTACCGTCTCACTGCGCACTGATGAAGCCCGCAGCCGAGAAACTGGCGGCTGAGCTGGAAAAAATTACCTTTAACGCACCGACGATTTCCGTTGTGAACAACGTCGATGTGAAATGCGAAACCGCGCCGGAGGCTATCCGTGACGCACTGGTTCGCCAGCTCTATAGCCCGGTTCAGTGGACCAAAACCGTTGAGTTTATGGCCTCTCAGGGCGTTGAGCACCTTTATGAAGTCGGTCCTGGTAAAGTCCTCACCGGTCTGACGAAACGTATTGTTGACACCCTGACTGCCTCGGCGATTAACGAGCCGGAAGCGATGTCAGCGGCACTCTCGCAATAAAAGAGGAATACCATGAGTTTTGAAGGAAAAATTGCCCTGGTTACTGGCGCAAGCCGCGGTATCGGGCGTGCAATTGCTGAAACACTGGTCGCGCGCGGCGCGAAGGTGATTGGTACAGCAACCAGCGAGAATGGCGCTCAGGCCATCAGCGAGTATCTGGGTGCGAACGGTAAAGGTCTGGTACTGAATGTGACCGAACCTGCATCTATCGAATCTGTTCTGGAAAATATTCGCGCAGAGTTTGGTGAAGTGGATATTCTGGTCAATAATGCCGGGATCACTCGCGACAACCTGCTGATGCGAATGAAAGATGATGAGTGGAACGATATTATCGAAACCAACCTGTCATCTGTATTCCGTCTGTCAAAAGCGGTAATGCGCGCTATGATGAAAAAGCGTCATGGTCGTATTATCACTGTTGGTTCTGTGGTTGGTACCATGGGAAATGCTGGTCAGGCTAACTACGCTGCGGCGAAAGCAGGTCTGATCGGTTTCAGTAAGTCGCTGGCGCGTGAAGTCGCGTCCCGCGGAATTACTGTAAACGTTGTTGCTCCGGGCTTTATTGAAACGGACATGACGCGTGCGCTGACTGATGATCAGCGTGCGGGTACGCTGGCGGCAGTTCCGGCGGGTCGTCTTGGCGACCCTAAAGAAATCGCCAGTGCGGTTGCATTTTTAGCCTCTGACGAAGCGGGTTACATCACTGGTGAGACCCTCCACGTCAACGGCGGGATGTACATGGTTTAATCACGATCGAAAATATTTGCGTTATTAGGGCAAATGGCCTCAAAATAACGTAAAATCGTGGTAAGACCTGCCGGGATTTAGTTGCAAATTTTTCAACATTTTATACACTACGAAAACCATCGCGAAAGCGAGTTTTGATAGGAAATTTAAGAGTATGAGCACTATCGAAGAACGCGTTAAGAAAATTATCGGCGAACAGCTGGGCGTTAAGCAGGAAGAAGTTGTGAACTCCGCTTCCTTCGTTGAAGACCTGGGCGCAGATTCTCTTGACACCGTTGAGCTGGTAATGGCTCTGGAAGAAGAGTTTGATACTGAGATTCCGGACGAAGAAGCTGAGAAAATCACCACCGTTCAGGCTGCCATTGATTACATCAACGGCCACCAGGCGTAAGTGAACATCTCCAGGCGGTCATTCGACCGCCTGAGTTTTATCTTTTTTAGTCCCACGTATCTCTTTTTTTATCCCTCCCTGGAGGACAAACGTGTCTAAGCGTCGTGTAGTTGTGACCGGACTTGGCATGTTGTCTCCTGTCGGCAATACCGTAGAGTCCACCTGGAAAGCTCTCCTTGCCGGTCAGAGCGGCATCAGCCTAATCGACCATTTCGATACTAGCGCCTATGCAACGAAATTTGCTGGCTTAGTAAAGGATTTTAACTGTGAAGAGATCATCTCGCGCAAAGAACAGCGCAAGATGGATGCCTTCATTCAATATGGAATTGTCGCTGGCGTTCAGGCCATGCAGGATTCTGGCCTTGAGATTACGGAAGAGAACGCAACCCGTATCGGCGCCGCTATCGGCTCCGGGATTGGTGGTCTTGGCCTGATCGAGGAAAACCATACATCGCTGATGAATGGCGGACCGCGTAAGATCAGCCCGTTCTTCGTTCCGTCCACGATTGTTAACATGGTGGCAGGTCACCTGACCATTATGTTCGGCCTGCGTGGGCCAAGCATCTCTATCGCTACCGCGTGTACGTCTGGCGTACATAACATCGGCCAGGCCGCGCGTATTATTGCGTACGGCGATGCAGATGCTATGGTTGCGGGCGGTGCTGAAAAAGCCAGTACCCCACTGGGTGTTGGTGGTTTTGGCGCAGCGCGTGCGCTCTCAACCCGTAACGATAACCCTCAGGCGGCGAGCCGTCCGTGGGATAAAGACCGCGATGGTTTCGTGCTGGGTGACGGCGCAGGTATGCTCGTACTGGAAGAGTACGAACATGCGAAAAAACGTGGCGCGAAAATTTATGCTGAAGTCGTTGGCTTCGGGATGAGCAGCGATGCGTATCACATGACGTCTCCTCCGGAGAACGGCGCGGGTGCTGCGCTGGCGATGGAAAATGCGATCCGTGATGCGGGTATTACCCCTGCACAGATTGGCTACGTTAACGCACACGGCACTTCTACGCCTGCAGGCGATAAAGCAGAAGCGCAGGCGGTTAAGTCTATCTTCGGCGAGGCTGCCAGCCGCGTAATGGTCAGCTCCACGAAGTCCATGACCGGTCACCTGCTGGGTGCGGCGGGTGCAGTAGAGTCAATCTACTCTATCCTTGCGCTGCGCGATCAGGCTGTGCCGCCAACCATCAACCTGGATAACCCGGATGAAGGTTGCGATCTGGACTTCGTTCCGCACGAAGCGCGTCAGGTTAGCGGTATGGAGTACACCCTGTGTAACTCCTTCGGCTTTGGCGGTACGAATGGTTCTCTGATCTTCAAAAAGGTCTGAGCCTGACTGCCTGAAAGCTATAAAAAAAGGTCCGCTTGGCGGGCCTTTTTTATTAGGGAAAATCCCCTTGCCCGGCTTTTAACATCCTGCCAGACTGAGCCTCCACGCATAAGGAGCCACCATGTTTTTAATTAATGGCCTTGAGCAAGAAACGCTGCCGGCAAGCGACAGGGCAATCCAGTTTGGCGATGGCTGTTTCACCACTGCGCGTATTCTTGACGGTGAGGTGAGCCTGCTTGACGCCCATATCCGTCGTTTACAAAAAGCCTGCGAGAAATTGCTGATTCCCTTCATGCAGTGGGACATTCTCGAGCGCGAGATGCGCCGGCTGGCGTCAGGTAATACAAACGGCGTTTTAAAAGTTATTCTTAGCCGCGGCAGCGGCGGGCGAGGGTACAGCGGTTCCGCCTGTCAGCATCCCACGCGTATTCTTTCCGTATCAGCGTATCCTGCTCACTATGCGCGCTGGCGTGAGGAGGGGGTAACGCTGACGCTGAGCCCGGTACGGCTGGGGCGAAACCCTATGCTCGCCGGAATAAAACATCTTAACCGCCTTGAACAGGTGCTTATTCGTACTCATCTTGAACAGACGGACGCCGATGAGGCGCTAGTCCTTGACAGCGAAGGGTTCATTACGGAATGCTGTGCGGCTAATTTACTCTGGCGGAAGGGCCGTGAGGTCTTCACCCCTTCGCTGGAGCAGGCTGGGGTTAACGGCATCATGCGCCAGTTTTGTTTGCAACAGCTGGCACATGCAGGCTTTCGCGTTGTCGAAGTAAACGCGAAGGAAGAGGCGCTGCTGTCCGCCGATGAAGTTGTGATCTGCAATGCGCTGATGCCTGTTATACCCGTTCGGGCGTATGGTCAACAGCGCTGGTCTTCGCGAGAGCTCTTTACGTTTTTAGCCCCGATATGTGAGCAAATCAAAAAGTCATGAAGAAAATGTTGCGCTTTGTCCTTCTCCTGATCGTTGCGCTGGGTATTGCCGGCGGAGCGGGAGTATGGAAGGTTCGCCAGCTGGCGGACAGTAAAATCCTGATTAAAGACGAGACGATTTTTACCCTGAAAGCCGGTACCGGGCGGATGGCGCTGGGCGAGCAGCTTTACGGGGATAAAATCATCAACCGTCCACGCGTGTTCCAGTGGTTATTGCGTATCGAGCCTGAACTGTCTCACTTCAAGGCTGGTACCTATCGCTTTACGCCCGGCATGACCGTCAGAGAGATGCTGCAGCTGCTGGAAAGCGGGAAAGAGGCACAGTTCCCGCTGCGCTTTGTTGAAGGGATGCGCTTAAGCGATTACCTCAAGCAGCTGCGTGATGCGCCTTACATCAAGCACACGCTCAAAGATGACCGCTATGAGACGGTCGCTGAGGTGCTGAAATTTGAACATCCTGAGTGGGTGGAAGGCTGGTTCTGGCCAGACACCTGGATGTATACGGCGGGCACGACCGATGTGGCGATTCTTAAACGGGCACATAAAAAGATGGTTGAGGCAGTTGATTCCGCCTGGGAAGGGCGCATGGACGGGCTGCCTTATCAAGATCAAAACCAGTTTGTGACAATGGCCTCGATCATTGAGAAAGAGACGGCCGTGGCGGCCGAGCGCGACCGGGTCGCGTCGGTATTTATCAACCGCCTGCGCATCGGCATGCGTCTGCAAACCGACCCGACCGTCATCTACGGCATGGGCGAGAGCTATGCCGGCAAGATCTCCAGAAAAGATCTGGAGACGCCAACGGCGTATAATACCTACGTGATTAACGGCTTGCCGCCGGGCCCGATAGCCACGCCGAGCGAGGCTTCGCTCAAAGCCGCCGCGCACCCGGCCAAAACACCGTACCTCTATTTTGTGGCTGATGGAAAAGGGGGGCATACCTTTAACACCAACCTTGCCAGCCATAATCGCTCTGTTCAGGACTATCTGAAGGCACTTAAGGAAAAAAATGCGCAGTA
This sequence comes from Enterobacter cloacae complex sp. P1B, assembly GCF_014982345.1. Classification (NCBI taxonomy): domain Bacteria; kingdom Pseudomonadati; phylum Pseudomonadota; class Gammaproteobacteria; order Enterobacterales; family Enterobacteriaceae; genus Enterobacter; species Enterobacter cloacae complex sp. P1B. The sequence continues at coordinate 227,794 of NZ_JADCLF010000004.1, forward strand.
AATACATTGTCATTGAGGGACTCGAAGGGGCGGGTAAAACCACCGCCCGTAACGTGGTAGTGGATACGCTGAAATCGCTTGGCGTCGCTGACATGGTCTTTACCCGCGAGCCGGGCGGTACTCAGCTGGCGGAGAAACTGCGCAGCCTGGTGCTGGATATTAAATCCGTTGGCGACGAGGTTATTACTGACAAAGCCGAAGTGCTGATGTTCTATGCGGCGCGCGTCCAACTGGTTGAGACCGTGATTAAACCTGCGCTGGCCGACGGCAAGTGGGTGATCGGTGACCGTCACGATCTGTCGACTCAGGCCTATCAGGGCGGCGGACGCGGTATTGACCAGGCGATGCTGGCAACCCTTCGCGATGCCGTACTGGGGGATTTTCGCCCGGACCTGACCCTCTACCTGGATGTGACCCCGGAAGTGGGCCTCAGGCGCGCCCGCGCGCGCGGCGAACTGGATCGCATTGAGCAAGAGTCATTCGATTTCTTTAACCGCACGCGCGCGCGCTATCTTGAGCTGGCCGCACGGGACAGCGCAATTCGTACCATTGACGCCACGCAATCTCTGGACGACGTCACGCGCGATATTCAACAGACCGTTACGCAGTGGCTACAGGAGCAGCAGGCATGAAATGGTATCCATGGTTGCGCCCGCACTTTGAACAGCTGATCGCCAGCTATCAGGCCGGTCGGGGGCATCATGCGTTACTGATTCAGGCGTTGCCGGGAATGGGGGATGATGCGTTGATCTACGCCATCACTCGTTTTCTGATGTGCCAGCAGCCGGAAGGGCATAAAAGCTGCGGTAAATGCCGCGGCTGCCAGCTGATGCAGGCCGGCACGCATCCTGACTACTACACGCTTGAGCCTGAGAAGGGCAAAAGCGCGCTCGGCATTGATGCCGTGCGTGAAGTCAGCGAGAAACTGTACGAACATGCGCGTCTGGGCGGGGCAAAAGTGGTCTGGCTCAACGACGCTGCGTTGCTTACCGAGGCGGCGGCGAACGCGCTGCTTAAAACCCTGGAAGAGCCGCCGGAAAAGACGTGGTTTTTCCTTTCCTGCCGGGACCCGGGACGTTTACTGGCGACGCTGCGCAGCCGTTGTCGTCTCCATCATCTGGCGGTGCCTCAGGAATCGTGGGCGTTAAGCTGGCTTGAGCGAGAGGTGACAACGTCACAGGAGAGTGCGTTGTCTGCGCTGCGCCTCAGCAGCGGCGCCCCCGCGGCGGCGCTGGCATTACTACAGCCTGACGTCTGGTCGCAGCGAGAAGCGCTCTGCCGGGCCGTTGAGGCTTCACTTAACAACCAGGACTGGCTGAGTTTACTGCCTGCGCTGAATAGCGATCGGGCCATCGAGCGTCTGCACTGGCTGGCCTCCTTATTGCTCGATGCGCTAAAAATCCAGCAAGGGGCTACGCTGCTGACTAACCCGGACGCGTGGCCCCTCGTGAACATGCTGGCGAGCCGCCTTACAGGCGCGTCTCTGCACGCTATCCTTCATGATGTTTGCGAGAGCCGCGAACAGCTTTTAACCGTGACGGGTCTTAATCGCGAGCTTTTGCTGACCGACCAGTTACTGCGTATTGAACACTACCTGCAACCGGGCGTTACGCCGCCTGTTTCCCATCTCTGAGAGAGACATTATGTTTTTAGTCGACTCACACTGCCATCTTGATGGCCTGGATTATCAATCCCTGCACAACGACGTGGATGACGTGCTGGCGAAAGCCGCTGCCCGCGATGTGAAATTTTGTCTTGCGGTGGCGACGACGCTGCCAGGGTATCGCTCAATGCGTGAGCTGGTGGGCGATCGCGATAACGTGGTGTTCTCCTGCGGCGTTCATCCGCTGAACCAGGACGAAGAGTATGACGTAGAAGAGCTGCGCCGACTGGCAGCAGAAGCGGGCGTCGTGGCGATGGGTGAAACCGGGCTGGACTATTTTTATACGCCGGAAACGAAAGCGCGCCAGCAGGCGTCTTTCCGCAACCATATTCGCATCGGCCGCGAACTGAATAAACCGGTCATCGTACATACACGCGATGCGCGCGCCGATACGCTGGCGATCCTCCGGGAAGAAAACGTGACGGATTGCGGTGGCGTACTACACTGTTTCACAGAAGACAGAGAAACGGCGGGTAAACTGCTTGATTTGGGGTTTTATATTTCGTTTTCCGGGATCGTGACGTTCCGTAACGCTGAGCAGCTCCGTGATGCTGCGCGCTATGTCCCGCTCGATCGCATTCTGGTGGAAACAGACTCTCCGTATCTGGCGCCGGTACCGCATCGCGGTAAAGAGAACCAGCCGGCCATGACGCGAGACGTCGCAGAGTACATGGCCGTGCTTAAAGGCGTCAGTATCGAAGAGCTGGCCCGCGTCACGACGCAAAACTTCTCTGCGCTGTTCCATATCGACCCCGCCCGCCTGCAATCCGTCTGATAAGCCTGTTTTTTTTAGGCTCGTAATTAATAAATAAAACGAGTAAAGTTCACCGCCTCATTTGGGGCGGTGACGGTGTTCTTAGAAACATCCAGACATGCTTTTTGTAAATTACTGAAAGTTTTTCGACCGTCTTAAGCTGAAACGTGATAGCCGTCAAACAAACTCAGAGGGAATTATTTTACTCTGTGTAATAAATAAAGGGCGCTTAGATGTCCTGTCCACGGCACGGTACTCCCCCCGGGCCAATGCGTGAAAGCGTAAAAAAAGCACAAATACTCAGGAGCACTCTCAATTATGTTTAAGAATGCATTTGCTAACCTGCAAAAGGTCGGTAAATCGCTGATGCTGCCAGTATCCGTACTGCCTATCGCAGGTATCCTGCTGGGTGTCGGTTCTGCTAACTTCAGCTGGCTGCCAGCCGTAGTTTCCCATGTGATGGCTGAAGCAGGCGGTTCCGTCTTTGCTAACATGCCTCTGATCTTCGCTATCGGTGTGGCGCTGGGCTTCACCAATAACGACGGCGTTTCTGCGCTGGCTGCAGTGGTTGCTTACGGCATCATGGTGAAAACCATGGCTGTGGTTGCGCCGCTGGTTCTGCATTTACCGGCAGAAGAGATTGCCGCGAAACACCTGGCAGATACCGGTGTTCTGGGCGGTATCATCTCCGGTGCGATTGCAGCGTATATGTTCAACCGCTTCTATCGCATCAAGCTGCCTGAGTATCTGGGCTTCTTCGCGGGCAAGCGTTTTGTTCCGATCATCTCTGGTCTGGCAGCGATTTTCACTGGCGTGATCCTGTCCTTCATCTGGCCACCAATCGGTTCCGCTATCCAGACCTTCTCTCAGTGGGCTGCTTACCAGAACCCGGTTGTCGCGTTCGGTATCTACGGCTTCATCGAGCGTTGCCTGGTGCCATTCGGTCTGCACCACATCTGGAACGTTCCATTCCAGATGCAGATTGGTGAATTCACCAACGCAGCAGGTCAGGTGTTCCACGGCGATATCCCACGTTACATGGCGGGTGACCCAACTGCAGGTAAACTGTCTGGTGGCTTCCTGTTCAAAATGTACGGCCTGCCGGCTGCTGCGATTGCAATCTGGCACTCTGCTAAGCCAGAAAACCGTGCAAAAGTGGGCGGTATCATGATCTCCGCAGCGCTGACCTCGTTCCTGACCGGTATCACCGAGCCGATCGAGTTCTCCTTCATGTTCGTTGCGCCAATCCTGTACATCATCCACGCTGTACTGGCTGGCCTGGCGTTCCCAATCTGTATCCTGCTGGGTATGCGTGACGGTACGTCCTTCTCTCACGGCCTGATCGACTTTATCGTTCTGTCCGGTAACAGCAGCAAGCTGTGGCTGTTCCCAATCGTGGGTGCGTGCTACGCCGTTGTTTACTACACCATCTTCCGCGTGCTGATCAAAGCACTGGACCTGAAAACTCCGGGTCGTGAAGATGCAACTGAAGACAGCAAAGCAGGCGCGACCAGCGAAATGGCTCCGGCACTGGTTGCTGCGTTCGGCGGTAAAGAGAACATCACTAACCTGGACGCGTGCATCACTCGTCTGCGTGTGAGCGTTGCCGACGTTGCGAAAGTGGACCAGCCGGGTCTGAAAAAACTGGGTGCAGCGGGCGTGGTTGTTGCAGGTTCGGGCGTTCAGGCTATCTTCGGTACTAAATCCGATAACCTGAAAACCGAAATGGATGAGTACATCCGCAACAGCTAAGCTGTGACCTGGGGAGACTAAGGCAGCCGAATGGCTGCCTTTTTTATTACTGTGGTTTGTTGTGCCAACACTCAGAAGTCGTAGCTTGCGCTCACTGAGACGTTCAGCGGTGCGCCATAAACCACGTAAGAGCCGACGTAATCGTAATACTCTTTGTCGAACAGGTTGTTGACGTTCGCCTGAATAGCAAAATCTTTGGTGACCTGATAGCGGCTGAACAGGTTAACCAGTCCGTAGCTGCCTTGCTCTGCGCGGGATTGTCCCGCCGGGCCACCGTCCACATCCGTCCACACTTTGTTCTGCCAGTTTACGCCACCGCCCACCGTCAGCGCCGGCAGCATTGGCAGTTGATAACGGGTAAACAGCTTCATTGTCGTGCGCGGCTGATCGGAACTGACAGCGCTGCCGTTCTTATCTTCCGCAATGTAGCGGGTCGCGCCGAACGTCAGCTGCCAGTTATCGGTCAGGGCGCCGTTCAGCTCGAACTCAATCCCTTTGCTGACCACGCCGTCCAGCGATTCATAAATCGACTCACCGCTCGGCATGTAGGTATAGGTGTTGCTCGCCACGTTATCCTGCTCGATGCGGAAAATCGCCAGCGAGGTGGTCAGACGGGTATTAAACCAGTCTGCTTTAACACCGGCTTCGTAGCTTTTGCCCGTGGTCGGATCGAGATAACGTCCGCTGGCGTCGCGCTTGTCCTGCGGCTGGAAGATGGAGGTATAGCTGACGTAGGTCGACCAGTCTTCGTTGATATCGTAGACCAGGCCCGCGTAAGGCGTTACGTCATCTTCAGTGCTTTCCAGACGGGTGTCAGGAGAGCCCGCCGGGTTATAGCGAATGTTGTAGTTGGTGTAGCGCGCCCCGAGGATCAGGTGCAGCGGGTCAGCCAACGAGAAGCGGGCGGAGGTGTACGCTGAGGACTGGCGAATGTCGTCCTGGCTATAGAGCTTCCACGGCGTCCACTGCGGATCGGCGATATTTCCGTTCCAGTTTTTGAAATTCCCCACGTCCACCATGCCGTACAGCGCATCCGGCATTCTGTTGTCATAGTGGTTGCGCTGTCGGCTGAAACTGCCGCCAAACATCATCTCATGCTGGCGGCCGAAAAGATCGAAGCCGCCGCGCAGGAAGGCATCAACCGCATCCTGTTTGCGTTCACCTCTGTTCCAGCCGCCGTAGCCAACCATGCCCGCCCCGGTCTCTTTTTCCGGATAGCCGGACATATACATCAGCTTGCTGTCGAAGTTGGTCTCCGCGTGCATGCCGTTGACGTGCGCTTCCCAGCCGTTGTCGAAACGCTGGGTCAGGTTAGCGAAGATGCGGGTGCTATCCTTGTCCGAGTAGGCCCAGTCAGGCGCGACGGTCTGGCTGCGATTGTAGTCGGTTTTACTCCCGTCGCTGTACCAGGTCGGCAATCCGCCCCAGGTCGGATCGGCGGTGTGGCTTTCCTGATATTCATACCCTACAGAAAGGGTGGTGCTGTCGGTGACGTCCGCATCCACCACGCCGTAGAGGAACTTCTTCCGGTAGTGGTAGTTATCTACGAAGCTGTCGTTGTCCTGATAGCCCGTAATCAGGCGTCCCCGTACCTTCCCGGACTCTACCAGCGGTGCCTGGAGATCCAGCACGTAGCGCTGCTTGTCCCAGCTGCCGTAGCTGGCCGAGACATTGCCTTTGAACTCATTGCTGTCCGCATGCTTACGCACCATATTGACGTACGCCGCCGGGTTACCAGTGCCGGACATCAGCCCGGTCGCGCCGCGAACCACTTCGATACGGTCGTAAATCGCGGTATCGGCGGCGGTGTCGCCGAAGTTCCACACTTCGCTGATGGAGGTGGGCAGGTCGTCATACGCGTAGTTACTGACGAAAAATCCGCGCGAGTAAAAGACGGTACGATCGCTGTCCTGCACCTGCGCCGTTACGCCCGTGGTGTTGGTTAACACCTGGCCGATAGATTGCAGGTTCTGATCCGCCATGCGCTGTTGGCTAATGACGCTAACGGACTGTGGGATATCACGGGGAACCAGCAACAGCTTTGTGCCGGTGGTGGTGGTTTTTACGCTGTAATCCCGGTCCTGACTTGCGGAAGGATCCTGCGTATTGTCAAAACCTCCATCCACGACGACGGTGTCTTCGGTTGCTGATGCAGCGAAAGCGGCGGCTGGCGTCAATGCCATAGCAATACAGGCTGCCAGCAACGAAGGCGTTGCGACAGGCTGACGTTGCCCATCCCTGGTGTGATCAATGAAAGACATTATCAAACCCTTATGAACGGTGAAGAGTGTTTGCGTCAGTCCCACAAATACGGTCTGACGTCGTTTTCTATGTTAAAAATGCGCATGAAAATGCAAATGCGAAATATACGCATTGCCATTAATGCTGTAAACAGATGTGTCGTGCGAAACTGAAATAATGTTTCAGCCCGTTAAGGCACGCGAGCGGTCACTCTTCAGTCAGCTGATGAATATTCAGCAAAGAATTCGGGGGAGAAGGTTGAAAGGACAGGAGAAACTCGCTCATACTCTTGAATTGTGTCACACAGTCCTCCAGAGAGTGTGTTAACAGCGGACGCACCTAACAAAAAAGGAAAAGGTCATGGCTGAAGAAACGATTTTCAGTAAAATTATTCGCCGCGAAATCCCGTCGGATATCGTCTATCAGGATGAACTGGTAACGGCTTTCCGGGACATTTCCCCTCAGGCACCGACACACATCCTTATCATTCCTAATATTCTGATTCCGACCGTAAACGACGTAAAAACCGAGCACGAAGTGGCGTTAGGTCGTATGCTGACGGTGGCGGCGAAAATTGCCGAGCAGGAAGGCATAGCGGAAGACGGTTATCGTCTGATCATGAACTGTAATCGTCATGGCGGCCAGGAAGTTTATCATATTCACATGCATCTGCTGGGTGGACGTCCGCTGGGACCGATGCTGGCTCACAAAGGTCTGTAACATGTTTAAAGGGCGTATTGCAGCGCTGGTAATGATGATGATGGTTGTGGGGTGCAGCACGCGTCCGGCGATCCCCGTCAGCGATGAACAGACGCTGGTAATGGAATCCTCCGTGCTGGCTGCGGGCATCACGGCGCAACAGCCCGCACTGACCATCAGTGAAATTAAATCTTCTGCCTCCTCTACGCTCTATAACGAAAGAAATGAACCGGTGACGGTCCACTACCGTTTTTTCTGGTATGACGTAAGAGGTCTTGAGATGCACCCGCTGGAGGCGCCGCGCAGCGTCACTCTTCCGGCAAGGTCGTCGGTAACGCTCTATGACAGCGCCAGCTATCTGGGTGCGCATAAGGTGAGACTTTATCTTTATCTCTAAGGGGTGAACCTTGATTAAAAATATGAGCCGTTATGCGCTCGTGACCGCATTCGCGCTGTTCCTCGCAGGGTGTGTGACCCGTACAGAACAGCCAGCACCTGTGGAAGAGGCAAAGCCGGGTACCGAGCAGCCGACACCGCCAACGCAGACCCAGCCAACCGTGCCGTCTGTACCGTCTATTCCGTCACAGCCTGGCCCGATTGAACATCAGGACCAGACGTCACAGCCTGCGCCGCGCGTGCGCCATTACGACTGGAACGGTGCGATGCAGCCGATGGTCGGTAAAATGCTGCAGGCTCAGGGCGTGACGGCAGGCAGCGTGCTGCTGGTCGATAGCGTGAACAACCGTACCAACGGTTCGCTGAACGCGGGCGAAGCGACAGAAACGCTACGCAATGCGCTGGCAAACAACGGTAAGTTTACGCTGGTCTCTGCTCAGCAGCTCGCGTTAGCCAAACAGCAGCTGGGCCTGTCGCCGCAGGATAGCCTCGGCTCCCGCAGCAAGGCGATTGGCATTGCCCGCAACGTTGGCGCCCAGTATGTGCTGTACTCTAATGCGACCGGTAATGTGAATACCCCAGCCCTGCAGATGCAGCTGATGCTGGTTCAGACAGGCGAAATTATCTGGTCAGGTAAAGGTGCGGTTACGCAACAATGACACCACGCGTGATGAGATTCTGACGCGTTATTTTCCACAGTACCGCCTTATCGCGCCGCAGGCCCACTCCGGGCTTAGCGGCGCGAGTTGCATTATAGCGCGGGGCGCGCACCGTCTGGTCTTGCGGCAGAACCACGATCCCTTCGCCCCGGCTTTCCAGTTTCGCCGTCAGTTTCGCGCCCTCAAACGCCTTCCGTCGGATCTCGTGCCTGAACCCCGATTTTTCAGCAAGGGCTGGATGGCCGTCGACTATCTGGAGGGGGAGGTGAAAAGCGCGCTGCCGGACACCCCAGCGCTTGCGGCGATGCTGTATCATCTGCACCAGCAACAGCGTCTGGGGTGGCGAATCGCCTTACTTCCACTGCTGGAAAACTACTGGCAACAAGCCTCTCCAGCAAGACGTACCCCAGTGTGGCTTGCGCATCTCAAACGGCTGCGTAAAGCGGGCGAGCCGCAACCGATTCGGCTCTCGCCGTTACATATGGATGTGCACGCCGGGAACATCGTGCATACGCCACAGGGCGCCAGGCTTATCGACTGGGAATATGCCGGAGACGGCGATGTGGCGCTGGAGCTGGCCGCGGTCTGGACGGAAAGTGAAGCCGCGCGGCAGAAACTCATCAGAGAGTATGCCAGCGTTGCGCACTTTAACGCCGATGCGCTGGCACGCCAGGTGAGACGCTGGCGGCCCTGGGTCATCATGCTGATGGCGGGCTGGTTTGAGATGCGTTTGCAGCAGTCCAGAGATAAACAATTTATTGCGCTGGCAGACGATGCCTGGCGCCAGTTACAAACGAAAGGATAAGAGAGGTGAGTGTGGGTCCAGTCATGTTGGATGTAGAAGGGTTTGAGCTGGATGCGGAGGAGCGTGAAATTCTGGCGCATCCGCTGGTGGGCGGCCTGATCCTGTTTACCCGCAACTATCACGATCCGGCGCAACTGCGTGAACTGGTGCGCCAGATCCGCGCCGCGTCGCGCAATCATCTGGTGGTGGCCGTCGATCAGGAAGGCGGCCGCGTGCAGCGTTTTCGCGACGGTTTTACCCGCCTGCCGGCAGCCCAGTCTTTCGCCGCGCTGCTCGGCACGGAAGAGGGTGGGAAACTGGCGCAGGAAGCCGGCTGGCTGATGGCCAGCGAAATGATTGCCATGGATATCGACATCAGCTTTGCCCCGGTGCTGGATGTGGGTCATATCAGCGCCGCGATTGGCGAGCGCTCCTACCATGAAGATCCGCGTATTGCGCTTGCAATGGCGACCCGGTTTATCGACGGGATGCACGATGCGGGAATGAAAACCACCGGGAAACACTTCCCGGGCCACGGGGCGGTGACGGCGGATTCCCACAAAGAGACCCCGCGCGACCCGCGTCCGGAAGCGGAAATTCGCGCCAAAGATATGTCGGTGTTCCGCTCGCTTATCACCGATAACAAGCTGGACGCCATTATGCCCGCGCACGTGATTTACAGCGATGTGGATCCGCGTCCTGCCAGCGGCTCCCCGCACTGGCTGAAAACCGTTCTGCGCCAGGAGCTGGGTTTCAACGGCGTTATTTTCTCCGACGATCTGTCGATGGAAGGGGCGGCAATCATGGGCAGCTATGCTGAGCGCGGTCAGGCCTCGCTGGATGCAGGTTGCGATATGATCCTGGTCTGCAATAATCGTAAAGGTGCCGTTAGCGTGTTGGATAACCTGTCACCGATCAATGCAGAGCGTGTTACGCATTTGTATCATAAAGGTTCATTTAGCCGTCAGGAGCTGATGGATTCGGCGCGCTGGAAGTCGGTCAACGCCCGGCTTGAAGACCTGAATGAGCGCTGGCAGGCACATAAAGCCAGCCTGTAAACCCTCCCGGAAGGCGTAGCGTGGTGAGAAGACAATGATCATCTATTTACACGGTTTTGACTCAAACAGTCCTGGTAATCATGAGAAGGTGCTACAGCTGCAGTTTATCGATCCCGATGTACGGCTGATTAGCTACAGTACGCGCCATCCGAAGCATGATATGCAGCATCTGCTCAAAGAGGTGGACAAGATGCTGCAGCTTAACGTCGACGATCGCCCGTTGATTTGCGGCGTGGGGCTGGGCGGCTATTGGGCGGAGCGGATTGGCTTCCTGTGCGACATCCGCCAGGTGGTCTTCAATCCTAACCTTTTCCCGAATGAGAACATGGAAGGCAAAATTGACCGCCCGGAAGAGTATGTCGATATTGCGACCAAGTGCGTGAGCAACTTCCGTGAGAAAAACCGCGATCGCTGTCTGGTGATCCTCTCGCGTAATGATGAAGCACTGAACAGCCATCGGGCCGCAGAGCTGCTGCATCACTATTACGAGATCGTCTGGGACGAAGAGCAGACCCACAAGTTCAAGAACATCTCCCCGCACCTCCAGCGCATCAAAGCCTTTAAAACGCTGGGCTAAACCACAGCCTGCCACTTCAGAAACCCGGTCGCGAACGCGCACCGGGTTTCTTTTTGTCCAGAATTGTCTACTTTTAAGCCATCAAAACTTGATGCATATCAATTTTGGTATGACCAATGCGCCTGACGTGTTATTCTCAATGCACCTGAATGGTTTCAGTGCTGTAACCTGTTGTTAATTAAGGGTTATTTTCATAACTTTTAATTAACAATTGGTTAATAATTTGAGGGGGTCACGTTGACTACGCCATTGAAAAAGATAGTGATTGTAGGCGGTGGTGCTGGCGGGCTGGAGCTGGCCACACAGTTAGGCAAGAAGCTGGGGCGCGGTAAAAAAGCCAAAATCACGCTGGTGGATCGTAACCACAGCCACCTGTGGAAACCGCTGCTGCACGAAGTGGCGACCGGCTCACTGGATGAGGGCGTGGACGCGCTGAGCTATCTGGCGCACGCGCGCAACCATCATTTCCAGTTCCAGCTGGGCTCGGTGGTTGACATCAACCGTGAGAGCAAAACCATTACCCTGGCCGAGCTGCGTGATGAAAAAGGCGAGCTGCTGGTCCCAGAGCGCAAGCTGGCGTATGACACGCTGGTGATGGCGCTCGGCAGTACCTCCAACGACTTCAACACGCCGGGCGTTAAAGAGCACTGTATCTTCCTCGATAACCCGCACCAGGCGCGTCGTTTCCACCAAGAAATGCTGAACCTGTTCCTGAAGTACACCAGCAATCTGGGTGCGAATGGCAAGGTTAACATTGCCATTGTCGGCGGCGGCGCGACGGGCGTTGAGCTGTCCGCAGAGCTGCACAATGCGGTTAAACAGCTGCACAGCTACGGTTACAAAGGGTTAACTAACGAAGCGCTGAACGTGACGCTGGTTGAAGCGGGTGAGCGTATTCTGCCTGCGCTGCCTCCGCGCATTTCCGGCGCAGCGCACAATGAACTGACGAAACTGGGCGTGCGCGTCCTGACGCAGACCATGGTGACCAGCGCTGACGAAGGTGGACTGCACACCAAAGACGGCGAGTATATCAAAGCGGATCTGATGGTCTGGGCGGCAGGTATCAAAGCGCCTGACTTTATGAAAGATATCGGTGGTCTGGAGACGAACCGCATTAACCAGCTGGTCACCGAGCCGACGCTGCAAACCACGCGCGACCCTGAAATCTTCGCTATTGGTGACTGTGCCTCCTGCGCGCGTCCTGAAGGGGGCTTCGTGCCGCCGCGCGCTCAGGCCGCGCACCAGATGGCAAGCCTGGTGCTGCACAACATCCTGGCGCAGTACAAAGGCAAGCCAATGAAGGCGTATGTCTATAAAGACCACGGTTCTCTGGTATCGCTGTCAAACTTCTCTACCGTCGGTAGCCTGATGGGTAACCTGATGCGTGGCTCGATGATGGTGGAAGGGCGCATTGCACGCTTCGTGTATATCTCCCTGTACCGTATGCACCAGATCGCGCTGCACGGCTACTTTAAAACGGGCCTGATGATGCTGGTGGGCAGAATCAACCGCGTCATTCGTCCACGTCTGAAGCTGCACTAATCTTTCACTCCCTCCGGGCCCTCCGGAGGGATTTTTTAGCATATCATGCTGTTCGTCGTGGATTAGGTGCCTAAGAGTTCTCCTAAACGCGATATATCTCTCCCCGATGTCCACTTTTTGATCCTTTGTCTTATTGGCGAAGCCGCGCCTCCATAGCAGAATTGTTACCAATAGCAACAAAGGAGGAAGTCCCGTGAATAAATCAATGTTGGCGGGTATAGGGATCGGCGTCGCAGCTGCGTTAGGTGTGGCTGCTGTTGCCAGTCTCAACGTTTTAGATCGTGGCCCGCAGTATGCGCAGGTGGTTTCTGCAACGCCTATTAAAGAAACCGTAAAAACCCCACGTCAGGAGTGCCGTAACGTCTCCGTAACCCACCGTCGTCCGGTACAGGATGAAAACCGTATTGCCGGCTCTGTTCTGGGTGCGGTAGCGGGTGGGGTGATTGGTCACCAGTTTGGAGGTGGTCGGGGTAAAGATGTCGCGACCGTGGTCGGCGCGCTGGGTGGCGGCTATGCCGGTAACCAGGTGCAGGGCGCAATGCAGGATAACGATACTTACACCACGACCCAGCAGCGCTGTAAAACCGTCTATGACAAGTCGGAAAAAATGCTGGGCTATGACGTGACCTACAAAATTGGCGATCAGCAGGGCAAAATCCGCATGGATAAAGACCCGGGCACCCAAATTCCACTGGATGGAAACGGCCAGCTGGTACTGAATAACAAAGCGTAAAAAAGATGTTCTCTGAACTTAGCTCCTCAAGCGCTCAGGCTGAGGAGCTTTTTTTTGCGTCAGATTTTGAGCAGTTCAGGCCACAGGCGCAGCGTGGTGTCGGAAATGTTCTGCAGTTTTTCCAGCGTCGCCCCTTCACGGGCGCTGATCGACATTCCCTGTAAAATACAGCTCAGGTATTGCGCCAGCATCTGAGGCTGGCAGTGCGCGGGAATTTCACCGCGCTGCTGGCGCTGAGCCAGAAATGCGCTGAGCGTCTCCTCCTGCATCGCATGACGCGATTTCACCGTATTGGCGATCTCTTTTGATGCTGCCGCCAGGGTGGCAGAGGTGTTAATCATAAAGCAGCCCGCGGGGGTCTCTTTACTGGTGAAGCAGGTGGCAACGGCGGTGAAGTAATCCCGTAGCGCCTGTTCAACGCTTTTCTCTTCACAAAATAGCTGGGCTTCGTGTTTCGCCGCAAAGCGCGAAATGTACCTGTCCAGCACCGCCCTGAACAGCCCCTCTTTATTGGTAAATTCAGCATAAAGCGTCGGCGCTTTAGCTCCGGTGGCTTCTACCAGATCGGAAAGCGAGGTCGCTTCATACCCATGTTGCCAGAAGAGAGTCATGGCCTTATCAAGCGCTGCATCCCTGTCAAACACTTTTGGTCGGCCACGGCTTTTCTTCACACAACTCGTGACGTCGGTTGTCATTTGCCGTTGGTCCTCTGTTGGTTTGTTGAATGACCATTATAAAAATAAACGCAACCCACCACCAGTGCAGAATGCTTAAAAATAAATTAATCATATATGTATGAAAAATAACAATTTTAAAATTTAATTAATGCTCGTTATAAAAATGTGTTGACGCGTGAGCTGGATCACATTTATCATTTACCTATCGATCGTTAACTAAATATCTAACGACCAAAAAATTCATCTGCCAAAGGTAAACATTATGAAAAACGTAAAAACCCTCATCGCTGCTGCTGTACTGAGTTCACTCTCTTTCGCAAGCTTTGCTGCTGTACAGGTACAATCCACGCCAGCCGATCAGCATAAAGTCGGGACGATCTCTGCGTCTGCCGGGACTAACCTGGGCTCTCTGGAAGATCAGCTGGCACAAAAAGCGGAAGCAATGGGTGCAAAATCTTACCGCATCACCTCTGTGACCGGTCCTAACACCCTGCACGGCACCGCTGTCATCTACAAATAAGCCGGGCATAAACCCTCATTTATGCCACTGCAATAAAAAACGCCCTGCTTAGCAGGGCGTTTTACTTTCCGTCTTACATGGACTGCTGGACGACATTGTGATGCCGGGTGACGTCGGTCGGCATGCCTGACCGCGCTTCCATCGCGCGCTCCATCACCAGGCTATCGGTATTCGCATTCGTTTTGAAGCTCACCATCGCGGCATTCAGGTTAATGGGTAACGTCTGGGGATCGTCGCCGATATTTTTTGATAGCGGCTGGTGAATCTCAACCAGCCGCACGCCGCCTGGCTCTTCAGAGACCTTAATCGGCGTATTGATAATATTCACCTTCGTTCCCGGCGTAACGACGTTAAACAGCGTTTTGATATCGTCATCGCGCAGACGAATGCAGCCGGAGCTGACGCGCATGCCGATGCCAAAATCCGCGTTTGTACCGTGCAGCAGGTAAACGCCGCCGTATGCGGCAAGGCGGATCGCGTGATGACCCATCGGGTTATCCGGGCCTGCCGGAACCACGGCAGGAAGATCGATGCCCTGGGCCTTATATCGGGCGCGAATGTTGGCCGTCGGCGTCCAGGTTGGGTTGGCGCGTTTATCCGAGACGGTGGTGACCATCGTCGGCGTCAGCGTATCGCCGCCCAGTTGACCAATACCGATAGGGTAGACGGTAACCTCATTTTTACCCGGCGGGTAATAGTACAAACGCAACTCCGCCAGGTTGATCACGATCCCCTCGCGCGGGGCATCCGGCAGGATAGTCTGTAACGGAATGGTCAGTACGCTGCCCGCGCGCGGGACGTACGGATCGACGCCGGGGTTCGCCTGCAGCAGGGCCAGAAAACCGACGTTATATTTTTTGGCTATCGCTTCCAGTGAGCCACCATTGTTTTCAACCACATGAAAGCGGTTTTCGCCCACCACCTTGCTGCCGGGCGGGGGAAGGGGCCAGGTGTTTGCCCGCGCAGGAAGCGCAACCGCGACGGTGGCTGCCAGCGCAAACAGGGTTATCCAGCGGGTAAAACGCGAAGAGGTCATCATCACCATAATCCATATAAATGATAAGGTTATTGTTTTATAAGGGGTTGAAGATAATTATGGCGAATGGGTGTGTCGGGAAGATCGGGTGAAGTGCAAAGAGTTTGTAAATTGTCCCCCCGCCAGCACTGCGCTAACGGGGGGAAGGGCGAGTTACGCGACAGCGTTCTCTTCCAGCTGACGCATAAAGTTACGCACCCAGTCCATGCGCGTTTTGCGCTCCGTCAGCTCCTGGGTAAATTTCAGTCGCGTCGGGCCATCAAGACGGAAGTGCTGCGGATGTTTTTGCAGCAGGCCGATCAGCCACATCGGGTTGACGTGGTTCTTCTCGGCAAATTCAATGACGCCGCCTTTTTCGTTGCCCTCAAGCTTGCGAATGCCCAGCTTCTGCGCCTGCTGGCGCAGGCGCGCGATATCCAGCAGGTTACGCGCAGCATCTGGCAGCAGGCCGAAGCGGTCGATCAGCTCCACTTTAATCTCTTCCAGCTCGTTCTCATTCTTCGCGCTGGCGATGCGCTTGTAGAACGACAGGCGGGTATTCACGTCCGGAATGAAATCATCCGGCAGCAGGGAAGGCATTCGCAGCTCGACCTCGGATTGCTGGCTGGTCAAATCTTCCAGCGACGGCTCGCGCCCGGCCTTCAGGGCGTCCACCGCGTTTTCCAGCAGTTCCATATAGAGCGAGAAGCCGATGGTCTCCATGGAGCCGCTCTGGTCCTCACCTAGCAGTTCACCCGCACCGCGGATCTCCAGATCGTGCGTGGCCAGCGCGAAGCCTGCGCCGAGGTCTTCCAGCGAGGCGATGGCTTCCAGGCGCTTTTGCGCGTCGGTGGTCATCGCTTTCGGATGCGGCGTCAGCAGCCAGGCGTAGGCCTGATGGTGCGAACGCCCGACGCGGCCGCGCAGCTGGTGAAGCTGGGCCAGGCCGAAGTGATCCGCGCGTTCGATGATAATTGTGTTCGCCGTTGGAATGTCGATCCCGGTTTCGATGATGGTGGTACACACCAGCACGTTAAAACGCTGGTGGTGGAAGTCGTTCATCACCCGCTCCAGCTCGCGTTCGCGCATCTGTCCGTGACCGATGGCAATACGCGCTTCCGGTACCAGTTCCGCCAGCCTGTCGGCGGCTTTCTGGATATTTTCGACATCGTTATACAGGTAATAGACCTGACCCCCGCGCAGCACTTCACGCAGAATGGCCTCACGCACCACCAGATTGTCGTACTCGCGGACAAAGGTTTTTACCGCCAGACGACGCGCCGGCGGCGTGGCGATAATCGACAGATCGCGCATGCCGCTCATCGCCATGTTCAGGGTTCGCGGGATCGGCGTGGCGGTCAGGGTCAGGATGTCGACGTCCGCGCGCATCGCTTTGATGCGCTCTTTATGACGCACCCCGAAGCGGTGCTCTTCGTCGACGATCAGCAGCCCCAGATCTTTCCACTTCACATCGCTTTGCAGCAGCTTGTGGGTACCGATCAGAATATCGATCTTGCCTTCGCTTGCCTGCTCCAGGATCTGCGTCTGCTCTTTGGTGCTGCGAAAACGCGACAGCATCTCGATGCGTACCGGCCAGTTGGCGAAGCGGTCGCGGAAGTTGTCGAAGTGCTGCTGGGCGAGCAGGGTGGTCGGCACCAGCACTGCCACCTGCTTGTTGTTTTCAACCGCAAGGAAGGCGGCGCGCATCGCCACTTCGGTTTTACCGAAGCCGACGTCGCCGCAGACTAAGCGGTCCATTGCCAGCGGCTGGCACATGTCGCTCAGCACGGCGTTAATAGCCTGAGCCTGATCCGGCGTAGTTTCAAACGGGAAGCTGTCGCAGAACAGCTGGTACTGTTCTTTGTCGTGCTTAAAGGCGAAGCCCTCTTTGGCCGCGCGCTGGGCGTAGATATCCAGCAGTTCGGCCGCCACGTCGCGCACTTTTTCCGCCGCTTTCTGGCGTGCACGCGTCCAGGCGTCGCCGCCCAGCTTGTGCAGCGGCGCATTTTCCTCCGCGCCGCCCGCATAGCGGCTGATCAGGTGCAGCGACGAGACCGGTACATAGAGTTTGGCGTCGTTGGCGTAGGTCAGCATCAGGTACTCACCTTTGATACCGCCCGCTTCCAGCGTGGTCATCCCCTGATAGCGGCCAACGCCGTGCTCCAGGTGAACAATCGGCTGGCCTGGATGCAGCTCGGCCAGGTTGCGGATCAGCGTGTCCGGGTTGATGGTCCGACGGCTGTCCTGACGGCGGCGCGCGACGCGCTCGCCCAGCAGGTCGCTTTCGCAAATCAGCGCCAGGTTGTTGAGCGTGTCGATGAACCCGTGCTCGGCGGCGCCGATCATCAGATAACGACCGTTTCCGGTCGCTTCGCTCAGACGCAGGATGCGCTTCGGGGCCACCTTAATGCGTCCCAGCAGCTCACCCAAAGCTTCGCGGCGGCCTTCACTCTCAACGGAGAACACCACCGGGCCAGTAAAGGACTCCAGGAACTTGCGCAGATTATCCAGCGGGGATTTCTGCTGCGCCTGAACGGCCAGCTCCGGCAGCGTGCGGAAGGCGAGGTTGGTGTTGGCGGCCTTATCGGCAAGCGAATCGGTTTTCAGCTGCATGCGCGGCCAGCGCTTCAGCTCGGCGTTGAGTTCGTCGGTGCGCAGCCACAGCGCTTCCGGCGGCAGGAGCGGACGCATCGGGTCAACGCCCCGGTTTTCGAAGCGTGCGCGGGTTTCGCTTTCAAAGCGGCTGGCGCTGGCGTCGATATCGCCGGTGTTCACAATCAGTGTATTCGCCGGGAAGTAGCTGAACAGGGCGGGCAGCGGCTCGCTGAAGAACAGCGGCTGCCAGTATTCGATTCCGGCCGGGAGCGTACCTTTGCTGACCTGCTGATAGATATGTTCTGCATCACGCTTTACGTCAAACCTGTCGCGCCACTGGCTGCGGAACAGCTCGATGGCGGTTTTGTCCGTCGGGAACTCGTGGGCAGGCAGTAAATTGATGGATTCCACCTCTTCCAGCGTGCGCTGGGTGTCGGCATCGAACACGCGCAGGCTGTCGATTTCATCATCAAAGAAATCCAGACGATACGGCTGGTCGCTGCCCATCGGGTAAAGGTCGAGCAGCGCGCCGCGAGTGGCATATTCCCCGTGCTCCATGACCTGATCGACATGGCGATATCCGGCACCGTCAAGCTGGTCTCGCAGGGTGTCGCGAGACAGGCGCTGGCCTTTTTTCATCACCAGCGCGTGGCCGTGCAGATAGCTGTGCGGGCAGACGCGCTGCATCAGGGTATTCACCGGCACAATCAGCACGCCGCGCTGCATGGTCGGGAGTTGATAGAGCGTCGACAGGCGCGAGGAGATGATCTCCTGATGCGGGGAGAAACTGTCATACGGCAGCGTTTCCCAGTCGGCCAGGCTGAACACCAGGCTATTGGTGAACTGGCGAATTTCATCGTGCAGGCGCAGGGCGTTTTGCATATCCGGGGCAACCAGCACCACCGGGCCAGGGTGCCGCTCAGCGATTTCTGCCACCAGCGTGGCGCAGGCCGCGCCCGTGAGTTCACCCAGCTGGCGCTGGTCGCCCGCTTTGACGGGCAAGGAATAACGATAGTGTTCAGGCATGGCTATGTCAGAGTCTCTTATGGATATACCAACAGTATTGGGGCATATCACTGATACGCAATGTCTTTATTATCCTCGATCGTTTTACATAAGCAAATTGTAACCGCACGGCAGGGCTAAACGCCCCCAAAACGGGGGCGGAGAGGGCATTAACGGGTGGCAGGTGACAGGCTCCGCGTAGACGGAGGAGAGAAGAAAAGGTCCCCGAACAGCGCGGTGGAAATTTTACGCACCCCGAGCCCGGCAAGGGTACAGATCAGCAGGCTGGCAATCGGGTAGACCAGTATTAAGCACAGTTCTGCCCAGACCGGCCACAGGGCGGCATTCATCTCGCCAATCAGGATCAGGCTGAAGGCCTCAATTAAGATGCGGTGGGTGGTATAGATCGCAATGGTGTTTGAGCCAATCACGTTCAGCAGGTTGTTGGGATGCACGGCATAACGCTGCTCAAGGCTGTAGAACAGCTTCATGATCAACACGATCGACAGCAGAGAAAGCAGGAGAGGAACGTTAGCAAACCACAGCACCACGGAGACGGCCGCGAAAGCGCCAGTAGCCAGCCAGGTGCGGCGCAGGTTGAAGCTTTTCATCCACGCCATCAGCTCTGCGCCATACCACGCCCCCAGGCTGTAGTAGATCATGTTGCGTACCACGCTGTTCATTCCCCACCACGGCAGCGGCAGGAAGTTGATCGCGATGCTCGCCAGCGCAAGCAGTCCGAGTACCGGCAGCTTCCAGCGGCTCAGCAGTTTACATAGCGTGAAGTAGACCACCAGAGCATACAGATACCACAGGCTGGTGCTGGCGGTGAGCATGCCCCGCACAAATCCTGCCAGGGAATCGGCGTAGGCCGCGTTCGACGAGGTGGCAAGCTCGCGATCGGGCGCCAGCCAGGCGTTCAGGTGGGTCAGCGCCTGCCATTGCAGGATCCCCCACAGCGCCAGAACCCAGACAATGCTCCAGATCCGCTTGTCGAGGCTGGTGCGCCAGTCTACCTCATCAATATAACGACGGATCAGATAGCCGGAGATAAAGAAGAAAACCGGCATCCGGAACGGGGCGAGATAGAGGTTAAAATAGACCCAGCATTTGGCGAGGAGACCGGAGAGCGGATGCTGTAGCCCGCTGAGATGAGGATAAAAGGTGATGACCGAGTGGTAAATCACCACCAGACAGATGCACAGCCCTTTTATCTGGTTTATCCATAATGCTTTTTGCTTCATTGTTCGCAACTACCTTATTGCCATAGACGAACGAGCAATTGTTGTTAAACGAAACCGTGATGTAATGGGTAACAGTCTGTATCAGGAGGTTTTTCGGAAAAGGTGGAGGTTGCGAGGCGCGGTTTCAGACATTAGTACCCTGATTTATCTGAATTTTTCGGAAAAATGATTACCAAAGCTTACGGTTTCAGTCATTTACCCTTAACGGATTCGCTTATATACTCGTGGGTCTGCTATCAGCAAACAGACGGACTTCATGTATCAACCTGTCGCACTCTTCATAGGCTTACGTTACATGCGTGGGCGCGCCGCGGACCGCTTCGGTCGCTTTGTCTCCTGGCTTTCGACTATTGGCATTACGCTCGGCGTGATGGCTCTGGTGACGGTGCTTTCCGTCATGAATGGCTTCGAGCGCGAGCTGCAAAACAACATCCTGGGGCTGATGCCGCAGGCCGTTCTCTCATCGAATAACGGTTCCGTTAACCCTCAACAGCTGCCGGAAAGCGCGGCGAAGTTACAGGGCGTCACGCGCGTTGTGCCCTTAACCACTGGCGATGTGGTGCTGCAAAGCGCCCGCAGCGTGGCGGTCGGCGTGATGCTGGGGATTGACCCGGCGCAAAAAGACCCGCTGACGCCGTTCCTGGTTAACGTGAAGCAAACCGATCTGGAAGCCGGAAAATACAACGTGATTCTGGGCGAGCAGCTTGCCGGGCAGCTTGGCGTCAACCGCGGCGATCAGCTGCGCGTGATGGTGCCGTCCGCCAGCCAGTTTACGCCAATGGGTCGCCTGCCGAGCCAGCGCCTGTTTAACGTGATTGGTACTTTTGCCGCCAACAGCGAAGTTGACGGCTATCAGATGCTGGTGAACATTCAGGATGCGTCACGCCTGATGCGTTACCCGGCGGGAAATATCACCGGCTGGCGCCTGTGGCTCGATCAGCCGCTGAAGGTCGATACCCTCAGCCAGCAAAAACTGCCGGACGGCACCAAATGGCAGGACTGGCGCGAGCGTAAAGGCGAGCTGTTCCAGGCCGTGCGCATGGAAAAAAACATGATGGGGCTGCTGCTGAGCCTGATCGTCGCCGTGGCTGCATTTAACATCATCACCTCGCTGGGCCTGATGGTGATGGAGAAGCAGGGCGAAGTCGCCATCCTGCAAACCCAGGGTCTGACGCCGCGCCAGATCATGGCGGTCTTTATGGTGCAGGGGGCCAGTGCAGGCATTATCGGCGCGCTGCTGGGCGCCGTGCTCGGCGCACTGCTTGCCAGCCAGCTTAATAACTTAATGCCGATCATCGGCGCGCTCCTTGACGGCGCGGCGCTGCCGGTGGCTATCGAGCCGCTGCAGGTGGTCGGAATTGCGCTGGCCGCAATGGCCATTGCGCTGCTTTCTACGCTTTACCCTTCCTGGCGCGCTGCCGCCACTCAACCCGCTGAGGCTTTACGTTATGAATAAGATCCTGTTGCAATGCGACAACCTGTCCAAACGCTATCAGGAAGGCACTGTGCAGACTGACGTGCTGCACAATGTGAGCTTCAGCGTGGGCGAGGGCGAGATGATGGCGATTGTCGGCAGCTCCGGCTCGGGCAAAAGTACGCTGCTGCACCTGCTGGGCGGGCTGGACACGCCAACCAACGGCGACGTGATCTTCTCCGGTCAGCCGATGAGCAAAATGTCCTCTGCGGCGAAGGCCGAGCTGCGTAACCGCGAGCTGGGCTTTATCTACCAATTCCACCACCTGCTGCCGGACTTCACGGCGCTGGAAAACGTGGCGATGCCGCTGCTGATTGGTAAAAAGAAACCGGCAGAAATTAACGCCCGCGCCAGCGATATGCTGAAAGCGGTAGGACTGGGCCACCGGGGAAATCACCGCCCGTCGGAGCTGTCCGGCGGCGAGCGCCAGCGCGTGGCGATTGCCCGCGCGCTGGTCAATAATCCGCGCCTGGTGCTGGCGGATGAACCGACCGGTAACCTGGACGCACGCAATGCGGACAGTATCTTCCAGCTTCTCGGCGAGCTGAACGCCTCGCAGGGAACCGCGTTTCTGGTGGTGACTCACGACCTGCAGCTGGCAAAACGCATGGGTCGCCAGCTTGAGATGCGCGACGGCCATCTGAACGCGGAACTGACCCTGATGGGAGCAGAGTAATGGCGTCACCGTTATCGTTACTCATCGGGTTACGTTTTAGCCGCGGTCGCCGACGCGGCGGCATGGTGTCGCTGATCTCCGTTATCTCGACCATCGGTATTGCGCTGGGCGTAGCGGTGCTGATTGTCGGCCTGAGCGCCATGAACGGCTTTGAGCGCGAGCTGAATAACCGCATTCTGGCGGTGGTGCCGCACGGGGAGATCGAGCCGGTTAACCAGCCGTGGGCCAACTGGAGCGATGCACTCGCCAAAGTGGAAAAAGTGCCGGGCATTGCCGCGGCCGCGCCATACATTAACTTTACCGGGCTGGTGGAGAGCGGGGTTAACCTGCGCGCCATCCAGGTTAAAGGGGTCAACCCGGCCCAGGAGGAGCGGCTCAGCGCGCTGCCGAAATATGTTCAGAACGGCGCGTGGGCGAACTTTAAGGCCGGCGAGCAGCAGATCATTATGGGTAAAGGCGTTGCCGATGCCCTGAAGGTGAAGCAGGGCGACTGGGTGTCAATCATGATCCCGAACGCCAGCGCCGATCACAAATTACAGCAGCCCAAGCGCGTGCGCCTGCACGTTACCGGTATTCTTCAGCTGAGCGGTCAGCTTGACCACAGCTTTGCGATGGTGCCGATGGAGGATGCACGCCAGTATCTCGACATGGGCGACAGCGTGACGGGCATTGCCATTAAGGTGAACGACGTCTTTAACGCCAACAAACTGGTGCGTGATGCCGGCAGCGTCACCAATAACTATGTCTACATCAAAAGCTGGATCGGCACTTACGGCTATATGTACCGTGATATCCAGATGATCCGTGCGATCATGTATCTGGCGATGGTGCTGGTGATTGGCGTGGCGTGCTTTAATATCGTCTCGACGCTGGTAATGGCGGTTAAGGACAAGAGCGGCGACATCGCCGTGTTGCGTACCCTCGGGGCAAAAGACGGTCTTATTCGCGCCATCTTCGTCTGGTACGGTTTGCTGGCAGGGCTGTTCGGCAGCCTTTGCGGCGTGGTGATTGGCGTGGTGGTTTCTCTGCAGCTGACGCCGATTATCAACGGGATTGAAAAGCTTATTGGTCACCAGTTCCTGTCCGGTGACATCTATTTTATTGACTTCCTGCCGTCTGAACTGCACTGGC
This sequence comes from Enterobacter cloacae complex sp. P1B, assembly GCF_014982345.1. NCBI lineage: Bacteria > Pseudomonadati > Pseudomonadota > Gammaproteobacteria > Enterobacterales > Enterobacteriaceae > Enterobacter > Enterobacter cloacae complex sp. P1B. The sequence goes on from NZ_JADCLF010000004.1 coordinate 250,989, forward strand.
TGGACGTTTTTTATGTGCTGGTTACAGCACTTTTACTGAGTCTGCTGGCAAGCTGGTATCCGGCGCGTCGCGCAAGCCGAATTGATCCGGCGAGGGTATTAAGTGGCCAGTAATTACGTCATGGTGTAGCGGTCCTGAGGCCGCTATGTCAGAAAGAGGAATGCGTTATGTATTATGGATTTGATATTGGCGGCACCAAGATTGCGCTCGGCGTGTTTGATAAAGACCTCAAACTGCAGTGGGAAACCCGCGTTCCCACGCCGCGCGAAAGCTACGATGAATTTTTAACCGCCATTGCCGCGCTGGTGGCGCAGGCGGATGAACGATTTGGCGTGAAAGGCTGCGTCGGCATTGGTATTCCGGGCATGCCCGAAACCGACGACGGTACGCTGTACGCGGCCAACGTGCCTGCCGCCAGCGGTAAACCGCTCCGCGCCGACCTCTCGGCCCTCCTAGAACGCGACGTGCGTTTAGATAACGATGCCAACTGCTTTGCCCTCTCTGAAGCCTGGGACGATGAATTCCGCCGCTATCCGCTGGTGATGGGGCTGATCCTCGGTACCGGCGTAGGCGGGGGGATTGTCATCAACGGCAAGCCGATTACCGGGCGCAGCTACATCACCGGCGAGTTTGGTCATATCCGTCTCCCGGTGGATGCGCTGGAGGTGGTGGGGCGTGACTTCCCGCTGACCCGCTGCGGCTGCGGCCAGCACGGCTGTATCGAGAACTATCTCTCAGGACGCGGGTTTGCATGGCTTTACGAACACTTCTATCATCAGAAACTTGAGGCCCCTCAAATCATTACCCTGTGGGAGCAGGGGGATGCGCAGGCGCGTGAGCACGTCGAGCGCTATCTGGATCTGCTGGCGGTGTGTCTGGGAAATATTCTCACCATCGTCGACCCGGATCTGCTGGTGATCGGGGGAGGGCTGTCAAACTTTACTGCGATTACGGAACGGTTGTCCGGGCGTCTGCCCCGACATTTATTGCCGGTCGCCCGCGTGCCGCGCATTGAACGCGCGCGACACGGGGACGCGGGAGGCATGCGCGGAGCCGCATTCCTTCATCTCACCGATTAGTTTACGAGGTCTTTATGCTGTCGCGTCGCCAGGGTCGACTCAGCCGTTTTCGCAAAAACAAACGCCGCTTACGAGAGCGCTTGCGCCAGCGGATCTTTTTCAGAGACAGAATCATGCCAGAAGCGATGGATAAACCCAGAGTGGTGGTACTGACCGGGGCGGGGATCTCCGCCGAGTCAGGAATTCAAACCTTCCGTGCGGCAGACGGGCTGTGGGAAGAGCACCGCGTCGAGGACGTGGCGACGCCGGAAGGCTTTGCCCGCGATCCGGATCTCGTGCAGGCGTTTTACAACGCTCGCCGTCGGCAGCTTCAGCAGCCTGAGATTGCGCCGAACGCGGCGCATCTGGCGCTGGCGAAGCTGGAAGAGGCGCTCGGGGACCGCTTTCTGCTGGTGACGCAGAATATCGACAACCTGCACGAGCGGGCCGGTAACAAGAACATCATCCACATGCATGGCGAGCTGCTTAAAGTTCGCTGCGCCTGGAGCGGCCAGGTGCTGGACTGGAAAGAGGACGTGCTGCCAGAGGACAAGTGCCACTGCTGCCAGTTCCCGTCGCGCCTGCGTCCGCACGTGGTCTGGTTTGGCGAAATGCCGCTGGGGATGGATGAGATCTACAGCGCGCTGGCGATGGCGGACGTGTTTATCGCTATTGGCACATCAGGGCACGTTTACCCGGCGGCGGGGTTTGTTCACGAAGCGCGACTGCATGGGGCGCATACGGTGGAGCTCAATCTGGAGCCGAGCCAGGTGGGCAGCGAGTTTGAAGAGAAGCAATATGGCCTGGCGAGCGAGGTGGTGCCAGCGTTTGTAGATAAGCTTCTGAAGGGGCTGTAAGAGTAACGGGCGACGTTGCGTCGCCCGTTATGTATTGCATTAACGACCTGCTTTTAACTTCTGATAATACTCTTCGTAAAGGCGGCTCGCGTCGCCTACATCGTTCTGCCATTCTCCTTTGCTGATGGTTTCGGCATCCGGATAGAGTGACTTATCGTTAGCCACGTCAGGCTTCAGCAGCTTGCGGGCGGCCAGGTTTGGCGTCGGGTAGCCAATCGTCTCGGCTACCTGTTTCGCCACGTCCGGACGCAGCAGGAAATTAATCAGCTTCAGCGCACCGTCCACGTTCTTCGCGTTGGCCGGGATCGCGAGGCTATCCATCCAGAAGATCCCGCCTTCCTTCGGCCAGACCACCTCCAGCGGCGTACCGGCCTGACGGGCAACATACGCAGAGCCGTTCCACACCATCCCCAGGTTTACTTCGCCTTCCATATACGGGTTTGCCGGGTTATCAGAGTTGAATGCCGCCACGTTAGGCATCAGCTTTTTCAGCTCGTTGTAAGCCGCGTCGATCTCTTTCGGATCGGTGGTGTTACCGGAATAGCCAAGCTTACGCAGCGCGATCTGGAACACTTCACGCGCGTCATCGGTTAACAGCAGGCTGCCTTTGTATTCCGGTTTCCACAGATCGGCCCAGCCGGTGACCGTTTTCGGATCGATGGCCTCGCTGTTCACGCCAATCGCCGTCGCCCCCCAGATGTACGGAATGGAGTAGTCGTTATTCGGGTCGAACGGCTTGTTGAGCATCTCAGGATCGAGGTTTGAAAAATTAGTTAGCTTCGTTTTGTCGATCTTCTGGATCATGCCCTCTTTGCGCATTTTGTCGACAAAGTAGGTGGAAGGAACGACCAGATCGTAGGCGCCGTCCTTGTAGGTTTTGAGCTTGGCATACATGGTTTCATTCGACTCGTAGGTCGAATAGATAACCTTGATGCCCGTCTCCTTTGTGAACTGCTCCAGCAGGCCCGGCGGCACGTATTCCGTCCAGTTGTAGAAGTAGAGCGTTTTGCTGTCATCAGCGTGCGCGGCACCCATGCCAAGCACCAGCGCCGCAGCGGCGAGCATTTTTTTCATTTCATTGTCCCCTGAGATTTTGTTTTATCACGAGCAAGAACCTGGCTGGCGATCACCAGAACCAGCGAAAACAGCAGCAGTATGGTCGCCAGCGCGTTCACCTCCGGTGAGACGCCAACTTTTACCATCGAATAGATCTTCAACGGCAGAATTTCGTAGCTCGGCCCGGTCACGAAGGAGGAAACCACGACGTCATCCATCGACAGGGTAAAGCTGAGCAGCCATCCGGCGGCGACGGCAGGCATCGCCAGCGGCAGGATGATTTTGCGCAGGATGATCATCTCGCTGGCACCCAGATCTTTCGCCGCTTCCAGCATGCGCACGTCGAACCCTTTCAGACGCGCGTAGACGGTGACCACCACAAACGGCAGGCAGAAGGTGATATGGGAAAACAGCAGCGACCAGAAGCCAAGCTGTACGCCCAGCAGCATAAACAGCACCAGCAGCGAAATCGCCATCACGATGTCCGGCGACATCATCACTACAAACAGCATGCCGCTGACGAACGGCTTGCCCCGAAAACGGTAGCGATACAGCGCCACGGCGGTCAGCGAGCCAATCAGCGTGGCGAAGGTGGCGGAGACGATCGCCATCGTCAGCGAGTGCTGTGCGGCCTGCAGCAGGCTGTCATTGTTCATCAGCAGGCTGTACCAGTTGGTGGTAAACCCCTGCCAGTTGATCCCGAACCGCGAGCTGTTAAACGAGTTCACGATCAAAATGATAATCGGGATATAAAGGTAAGCGTAAATGGCGGTCATAAAACCGCCGCGAAGCAGTCGACCGATCATTCGAGTTCCACCTTCTTGTTGAGCAGGCGAGAAGCGCGCCAGTAGACCAGCAGCATCAGCCCCATCACCACCGTGAGCGTAATGCTGGTCGCGGAGCCGAACGGCCAGTCGCGAATGTTCAGGAACTGACTCTTGATCACGTTGCCGATAAGCAGGTTTTTCGCCCCGCCCATCAGGTCAGACACGTAGAACAGGCCCATCGCCGGGAGCATCACCAGCAGACAGCCCGCAATAATGCCGGGCATGGTCAGCGGAATGATAATGCGGATAAAGGTCTGCAGCTTGCTGGCCCCCAGATCTTTTGCCGCTTCCAGCAGCGGTTTATCGAGCTTCTCAATGCTGGAGTAGAGCGGCATCACCATAAACGGCAGCAGGATATAGACCAGGCCAATGATTACCGCACCTGGGGTAAACATGATGCGCACTGGCGTATCAATCACGCCCAGCCACAGCAGAAACGCGTTGAGGTAGCCTTTGGTGCTGAGGAAGATTTTCAGCCCGTAGATGCGAATCAGCGAGTTGGTCCAGAACGGCACAATCAGCAGAAACAGCAGCAGCGGGCGCACCTTTTGCGGCAGTCCCGCCAGGAACCATGCGAAAGGGTACCCGAGCAGCAGGCAGGCCACGGTGGCAATCAGCGCCATATTGAGCGAGTGCAACAGCACGTCGAAATAGAGCGGATCGAGCAGGCGCGCGTAGTTGTCCAGCGTAAAGACCAGCGAAACGAAGTTTGCATCGTCGCGGGTCAGGAAGCTGGTGGCGATGATCATCAGGTTGGGTAAAAAGACAAATAACACAAGCCAACCGACGATAGTGGCAATGACCACCTTCTGGAACTTACTTGTGTTCTTCATCAGCCAGCACAACCTCCCAGCTTTCTACCCAGTTGATAACCATTTTCTGGTCAAGAGAGTGGTCAAAGTCAGGATCGTCCTCGTTAAAGAATTCGCTGACCATCACCATTTTGCCGTTCTCCAGTTCCACAACGGACTCGAGGGTCATCCCTTTATAGTTACGTTCGCGAACGTAACCGATCAGACCTTCGACGTCGGCCGTGTCGTGGATCTCATCAACGCGGAGATCTTCCGGGCGCAGCAGGACGTTGAGTTTTTGTCCTTTCTCGACGGCAAAGTTCACGGTGATAATGCAGTCGCGTCCCTCGACGTTCGCGCGAACGCGCTGTGCATCCAGACGCTCAAGCACGGTGGCGTTGAAGATATTGATCTCGCCAATAAAGCTGGCGACGAAGAGGTTTTTCGGCTCTTCGTAAATTTCACGCGGCGTACCGTCCTGCTCAATCTTACCGTCACGCATTACCACGATACGGTCTGACATGGTCAGCGCCTCTTCCTGATCGTGGGTGACGAAGACAAAGGTGATGCCGAGCTTGCGCTGTAGCGCTTTCAGCTCGTTCTGCATCTGCTTGCGCAGCTTGTAATCCAGCGCGGAGAGGGATTCATCCAGCAGAAGCAGGCGCGGTTTATTGACGACCGCGCGGGCAATGGCCACGCGCTGCTGCTGACCGCCGGAGAGCTGGTGGGGCTTTCGCTGGGCAAACGTCTCCAGCTGAACCATGCGCAGGGCTTCGGTGACGCGCGGTTCGATCTCATTAGCCGGGGTTTTTTGCATCCGCAGGCCAAACGCCACGTTCTCAAACACGGTCATGTGCGGGAACAGGGCGTAGCTCTGAAAAACGGTATTGACGTGGCGATCTTCGGCAGGAACCTGGGTTATGTCCTGGTTCTCAAGATGGATGCGGCCATTATCAACGCTTTCCAGCCCGGCGATAAGGCGCAGTACGGTGGTTTTGCCGCAGCCGGAAGGGCCAAGCAGCGTAAGAAACTCACCATCATTGATGGTCAGGTTGAGGTCGGAAATGACGTCTTTGCCATCAAAGCTTTTACGAATTCGTTCCAGTTGCACCAGCGGTGAACGAGAACGGGATTGTGTATTCAATTTTTGCGCTGTCCCATATAGACGCCTCAGGCAGCAGACTGAAGCGGGGTTTGTGTGTAACCACCTTGGTGACTCGTAATGAGGGCGGACATTCTACGGCAATCCCCCGTAATCGCCAATCCTTGTCACTGATTCATAAGCTACATTTATTAACGCATAAAGATATAAACGTAAAAAGTTCTCGTTTGCGGGATAAAAGTGACCTGACGCAATATTTGCGTTTTGATGCTTACTGATAATGTTGTCACAAAAAGTGAGGGTGACTGCATGGATAAATTACTTGAGCGTTTTTTACAGTATGTTTCGCTGGATACCCAATCTAAGCCGGGTGTCCGCCAGGTGCCAAGCACCGAAGGCCAGTGGAAGTTGTTAAACCTGCTTAAAGAGCAGCTTGAGGCCATGGGGCTGGTCAACGTCACGTTAAGCGAAAAAGGCACTGTGATGGGAACGCTGCCGGCGAATGTGCCGGGTGATATTCCGGCGATTGGCTTTATTTCTCATGTCGATACCTCACCTGATTTTAGCGGCAAACACGTGAACCCGCAGATCGTGGAAAACTACCGCGGCGGTGATATCGCGCTGGGGATTGGCGACGAAGTGCTGTCTCCGGTGATGTTCCCGGTGCTGCACCAGTTGCTCGGCCAGACGCTGATCACCACCGACGGCAAAACGCTGCTGGGGGCGGATGACAAGGCGGGCATCGCGGAAATCATGACGGCGCTGGCAGTGCTGAAAGGTAAAAACATCCCGCACGGGGACATCCGCGTTGCTTTTACCCCAGATGAAGAGGTAGGTAAGGGCGCGAAGCACTTCGACGTGGACGCTTTTAACGCGCAGTGGGCGTATACCGTCGACGGCGGTGGCGTGGGCGAGCTGGAGTATGAAAACTTCAACGCGGCGTCGGTGACCATAAAAATTGTCGGAAACAACGTTCACCCAGGATCTGCCAAAGGGGTGATGGTGAACGCGCTGTCGCTGGCGTCGCGTATTCATGCGGAAGTCCCGGCGGAAGAGAGCCCTGAACAGACAGAGGGGTACGAGGGCTTTTATCACCTCACCAGCATCAAAGGCACCGTGGACAGCGCGCAGATGCACTACATCATCCGCGATTTTGACCGTAAAGCTTTTGAGGCGCGCAAGCGCAAAATGATGGAGATCGCCAAGAAGGTTGGGAAGGGATTGCATCCTGACTGCTATATTGAGCTGATCATTGAAGACAGCTATTACAATATGCGCGACAAGGTGATGGCCCATCCGCACATTCTGGATATCGCCCAGCAGGCGATGCGAGACTGCGATATTGAACCGGTCTTAAAACCGATTCGCGGCGGCACTGACGGCTCGCAGCTGTCATTTATGGGGCTACCGTGCCCGAACCTGTTTACCGGGGGCTATAACTACCACGGCAAGCATGAGTTTGTGACGCTGGAAGGGATGGAAAAGGCGGTGAAGGTGATTGTGCGCATAGCCGAGTTAACCGCTAAACGCTAAAAAAATGCCCGGTGGCGCTGCGCCACCGGGCATTGTCACAACTCAGTCCTCAAAGAACCAGTACCCGCTGTTGACCAGCGCGGCCAGCATCGCGAGGAAGGATGGGTCTTCCAGCGCGTCGCCAAAGGTTTCTGCAGTCAGTACCATATGGCTGGCAATGGCTTCCAGCGCCGGGCGGTGCGGGGAGTCGAGCTTCTCCCCGTTGACGAAGACCTCTTCACCAATGCGCAGCACGCGTAATCCGCCCAGACGAACCAGCTTGTCACCCTGCTGCAGCGCATCATAGATCTCATCTGCCTGATACGGCGGCTCCGGCGGTGCAACGTCCAGCTCGTGGCGTGACTGGCTGATAAATTCGCCAAACCACTGTCTGAAATGTTCCGGCTCGTTGATCAGATCCAGCATCATGCCGCGCAGCTTATCCAGCTCTTCTGGCACGATGTCTGCCGGATGCTCGCGTGCAGGCACATCCGGATCGCTGTAGCGATAGCTTCCCAGCTCGCGCTGCAGGACATAGTCGGCAAAGCCGCTGATCATCTCGCGGCCGCTCGGCGCGCGGAACCCGACAGAGTAGTTCAGCGAGTTCTCCAGGGAGTAACCTTCGTGAGGGAATCCTGGCGGAATGTAGAGAATATCGCCTGGCTCCAGCTCTTCGTCGATAATGCCTTCGAACGGATCCACCTGAAGCAGATCCGGGTGCGGGCAGTGCTGCTTCATCGGCACTTTTTCGCCCACGCGCCAGCGGCGGCGGCCCGTGCCCTGAATGATAAACACGTCGTACTGGTCCAGATGCGGACCCACGCCGCCGCCAGGTACGGAGAAGGAGATCATCAGATCGTCCATTCGCCAGTCGGGCAGGGCGCGGAACGGGCGCATTAGCGCGGCAGTCGGCTCGTGCCAGTGGTTAACCGCCTGCACCAGCAGCGACCAGTTGCTTTCGCCGAGATGATCGTAGCTTTCGAAAGGACCGTGGCTGACCTGCCATTTCCCGTCCTGGTGGCTGACCAGACGGCTGTCGACTTCGTTTTCCATGGCCAGACCGGCCAGCTCGTCAGGTGAGATAGGGTCGACAAAGTTGCTGAACCCGCGTTTCAGAACCACCGGGCGCTTTTGCCAGTAACGTTCAATAAACTCGGGCCAGTTAAGTGTTAAATGATAATCCATATTTTTTTTTCCGCAGGCTCTTACTGACTCGGATTATAACGGAAGCTCAGCCCCCCGGCTGCGAGATCCTCGCATTTTTCACATAACGGGTTAACTATCGTCCGATGTGGGCTGCTGACGACCAAAAATCACTTCCATTCTGGCCCCGCCGAGCAAGCTTTCGCTGGTTTCGATTTTTCCGTCATACTGGTCGACAATCTCGCGGGCGACGGCTAAACCCACGCCCTGACCGGGGCGCAGCGTATCCGCTCGCTGACCGCGATCGAACACCACATCACGTTTATTAAGCGGGATCCCGGGGCCATCATCCTCAACGATAATGTGTAACTCGTTATCCGTCTGGCGCGCCGATACTTCAACAAACTCCAGGCAGTATTTACAGGCGTTATCCAGCAGGTTCCCCATCACTTCCATAAAGTCATTTTTTTCGCCAACAAAGCTAATTTCAGGCGAAATGTCGAGGCTGATGTTGACCCCTTTACGCTGATACACCTTGTTAAGGGCGGACGTGAGATTATCCAGCAGCGGGGCCACCGGGTGCAGCTCGCGGCTCAGGAGCGCGCTGCCGGAACGCATGCTGGCGCGGTGCAGATAGTAGCCAATTTGCTGCGAGATTCGGCTGATTTGTTCCAGCATCACCGGCTCGGCATCGTCGACGCTCAGCCTTGAGCTGCGCATGGAACGCAGGGTGCTTTGCATTACGGCCAGCGGCGTTTTCAGGCTGTGGGTGAGGTCGGTCAGGGTCGTACGGTACTTATCATAGCGTTCACGCTCGCTTTTCAGCAGGCGATTGAGGTTACGCACCAGGCTGGTCAGCTCACGGGTGGTTTCCGGATTGAGCTTTTCACGATGATGTTCCTCAAGCTCGCGCACCTCTCGCGCCAGGGACTCAATAGGGCGCAAGCTCCACCACGCCGCCACCCAAAGCAGCGGGATCACCAGCAGCAGGTTTGCGGCCAGAACATAAACGAACCAGCCCCAGACCTTATAGGAACGTTTTAGCTCAACCGGAATGGTGTCGATCACCACAATGGTTAACTGTGGCATGTTCATGGTCGCCGGGTAGATATTGATCGCCACTGAGTGCGTCATTTCCGTCTCGGCGTCGTCAGCCCGGATTTCATTGAGCTTTTGCTGCATCGAGCGATCTTCGCGAATCAGCGTGCTGGTGGTATTGAGATCGGCTTCTATCTCATGAAACCCGTTGGTTTTGAGCCACTCCGGACGAATGCTTTTCGCCAGCCACGGAATATCGCGTTGCGCCCAAAGCAACTTTCCCTTTTCATTGTAAATCAGGGCTAAAGTAGGACTCTGTTGATCCAGGTTCTCCGGCATTTCAACGGTGATGTGGTTGTCTTCCCATGTGGCCAGGGTATAAAACAGATTACTTTCGCCGCGTAACAGTCGAAAGGTCGTTTTATCGAAGCTGACGCTGTAGCCCACCAGGGCGACCAGACCGTAGGAGAGCGACAGCACCAGCACCACCGCGGCCGTTGCCAGTAAAAAACGAACCCGCAGCGAGAGGGGCAGAATGTGGCGCAAAATCCGTCTCATTTAGCGTAATTCGAACAGGTAGCCCTGGCCGCGGACGGTCGTAATCACGTCCTGCGGATACTGCGCCTGAATTTTCTTACGCAAACGGCCCATCAGCACGTCGATGGTGTGACTCTCGCGCAGCTCAGCATCAGGGTAGAGCTGGAGCATTAAGGAGTCTTTGCTCACTACTTTTCCGCTGTTACGGATCAGCGTTTCCATAATGGTGTATTCGAACGCGGTGAGCTTGATCACTTCATCGTTAATCGACAGCTCGCGACGGGAGAGATCCACCTGGAAAGGCGGAATGGAGATAACCTGTGAAGCCAGCCCGCTGTTGCGGCGTAACAGCGCCTGCATGCGCGCCGCCACTTCTTCAATGTGAAACGGTTTGGTGACGTAATCATCCGCACCGGCGCTGAGCACTTCAACTTTGTCCTGCCAGCCTTCGCGGGCGGTGAGAACCAGAACCGGCAGGGAAACGTCATGGCTGCGCCAGCGACGAATTAACGACAGGCCGTCTTCATCAGGCAGGCCTAAATCGACAATGGCGATGTCCGGCAGGTGTTCATTGAGATAATAATCGGCTTCTTTTGCATCTTCAGCATCATCCACCTGATGTCCCATCTCCTGAAGCTGAACCTTCAGGTGGTGGCGTAGCAATGCGTTATCCTCAACAACCAGTACGCGCATCATCTTTTCTCCCAGAATAAATAGTATGAATAGTTTAACGCTGATTATGTTGCTGTGGGGATAAACATTCAGTAAACCGGGGAAAAGCAACCCCCTTTCCGGGCGGAAAGGGGGGGAAGGAACATTACTTCAGCTCATCAACCATGGTGATGGCGCGGCCAATGTAATTCGCCGGAGTCATGGCCTTCAGGCGGGTTTTCTCTTCTTCCGGCAGTGCCAGACCGTCGATAAACTGTTTCATGCCTTCGGCATCGACGCGTTTACCGCGGGTCAGCTCTTTCAGCTTCTCGTACGGTTTTTCGATACCGTAGCGGCGCATCACGGTCTGAATCGGCTCTGCCAATACTTCCCAGTTGTGATCCAGCTCGTCCAGAAGACGGTCACGGTTCACTTCGAGCTTGCTCACGCCCTTCAGGGTGGACTGATACGCGATCAGCGCGTAGCCAATGCCCACGCCCAGGTTACGCAGCACGGTGGAATCGGTCAGGTCACGCTGCCAGCGGGATACCGGCAGCTTGCTCGCCATATGCTGCAGCACGGCATTCGCCAGGCCCAGGTTGCCTTCGGAGTTTTCGAAGTCGATTGGGTTCACTTTGTGCGGCATGGTGGAGGAGCCAATTTCCCCGGCGATGGTCTTCTGCTTGAAGTGGTTCAGCGCGATGTAGCCCCACACGTCGCGATCGAAGTCGATCAGGATGGTGTTGAAGCGCGCGATGCAGTCAAACAGCTCTGCAATGTAGTCGTGCGGCTCAATCTGGGTGGTGTACGGGTTCCACTGGATCCCCAGAGAGGTCACGAACTCTTCGCTGAACTGATGCCAGTCCACTTCCGGGTACGCGGCAATGTGGGCATTGTAGTTACCGACCGCGCCGTTGATTTTACCCAGAATTTCAACCTGCTCCAGCTGACGGTATTGGCGCTCCATCCGGTACGCCACGTTCGCCATCTCTTTACCCATCGTGGATGGGGTGGCTGGCTGGCCGTGAGTACGGGAAAGCAGCGGAATGTCGCGGTATTCCACGGACAGCGCTTTCACCGCGTCGATGATTTTACGCCAGTAAGGCAGCACCACTTCTTTACGCGCGGTGGAGAGCATCAGCGCGTGAGACAGGTTGTTGATATCTTCGGACGTACAGGCGAAGTGAATGAACTCGGATACCGCATGCAGGGCCGGGACGCTTTCCACTTTCTCTTTCAGGAAGTACTCAACCGCTTTCACGTCGTGGTTGGTGGTGCGTTCAATGGTTTTAATGCGCGCGGCATCTTCTTCGCTAAACTCAGCAACGATTTTATCAAGGTAATCGTTTGCCTTTTCGTCAAAAGCAGGAACTTCCTTGATTGCTGCCTGGGCGGCCAGCTTCTGCAGCCAGCGTACTTCAACCTGAACACGGAACTTCAGCAAACCATATTCGCTGAAGATCCCGCGCAGCGCGCTGACTTTATCGCCGTAGCGTCCATCGACAGGGGATACGGCGGTCAGTGAGGATAATTCCATAATTCGCAACTCCGGGAGGTTAACAATGAGCAAGAATTTGTTTTGCCTGAGTAGTCAGGCGATTACGAGAAAACATTAACTGCAGGCGGCCACCGCCAACCTGATGCCACAGCACGGCGGCGCGGATCCCAGCCAGCAGGGAAGCGCGGACCTTCGCCTGCACCTGCGGGCTTTGCAGCACGGCAGGGGAGCCGGTGACCTGAATGCGCGGGCCCAGCGGGCTGATGACGTCAACGTAAATGCCCGCCATGGCGCTCAGCAGCGTTTCAGACTGCAGGTCAAAATGGTCGAGCTGACGCTGTAGGCCGGCGATGCGATCGCCCAGGGTATTGAGCGCGCCTTTTGCCGCGCTCAGCTTACGCTCAAGCACCATCAGGCTTAAGGTGTAGCGGGTCAGTTCCGCGTTTAACCCCTGACGGCTACTGGCGTTAAGCACGCCAAGCAGGGTTTCAAGACCGAGACGAAGATTGGTTTCGCTGCCGCCGAACACGCCCAGGGTTGAACCGGGGTTGAGGTCGATAACGCTGTTGAGCGAAACGTGCAGGGCATCAGCGTCACAGTGACCCTGATGCGCCAGCTGTTGCACCAGACGAGCAGACTGGCAAATTCCTGCCAGCGCCAGGGTGATGTCATAATAATTCTTCGCCACACGGTCTCCTTTATGTGTGCAATCGGTTAAACAGCGGGCAGCGGCAGGCGCTGTTCAATGATCCCGCCGCCCAGGCAGATTTCGCCGCTGTAGAAGACAGCAGACTGGCCCGGGGTAACGGCGGCGACCGGCTCGTCGAAACGGACGTCAATACGGTCGTCATCAAGCGCGGTGATGGTGCAAGGAATATCGGTCTGGCGGTAGCGCGTTTTCACCGTGCAGCGCAGCGTGCCTTTCAGGGGCTCGCGATCGACCCAGTGCAACTGCTGTGCGATAAGGCCAACGGACATCAGACGCGGGTGGTCGTGACCCTGAGCCACCACCAGAATATTGTTTTCGACGTCTTTGTCGACCACGTACCACGGATCTTCGCTGCCTTCTTTCGTCCCACCAATACCCAGCCCTTTACGCTGGCCTAAGGTGTGGTACATCAGCCCCTGATGCTGACCAATCTCGTCGCCATCAACGGTGACAATTTTACCTGGCTGTGCAGGCAGGTAGCGGCCCAGGAAATCACGGAATTTGCGCTCGCCGATAAAGCAGATACCGGTGGAGTCTTTTTTCTTCGCGGTGATCAGGTCCAGCTCTTCGGCAATTTTACGCACTTCCGGCTTTTCCAGTTCGCCGACCGGGAACAGGCTTTGCGCAATCTGTTCGTGGCTCAGCGTATAAAGGAAGTAGCTCTGGTCTTTATTGCCGTCGAGGCCGCGCAGCAGCTGGCTTTTGCCATTCACGTCCGCACGACGCACGTAGTGACCGGTCGCAATGTAGTCAGCGCCCAGATCTTCCGCGGCGAATTCCAGGAAGGCTTTAAATTTGATCTCTTTATTGCACAGAATATCCGGGTTCGGGGTACGGCCCGCTTTGTACTCTTCCAGGAACAGTTCAAAGACGTTGTCCCAGTATTCTGCGGCAAAGTTAACGGTGTGCAGTTCAATGCCGAGCTTGTCGCATACGGCCTGCGCGTCGGCGAGATCCGCTGCGGCAGTGCAGTATTCCTCGCCATCGTCTTCCTCCCAGTTCTTCATGAACAGGCCCTCCACCTTATAGCCCTGTTGCTGCAACAGGTAGGCGGAAACGGAGGAATCGACACCGCCGGACATGCCGACGATCACTTTTTTCTGGCTGTTATCTGACATGGAATACTCACGACATTGAACTTCAAGGCGGCGTATTCTATCACGCCCCCCCACCGTTGACACCCTCTGTAAACGGCCAGTTAAATTCTCCGATGACACCCAGCGGCAGGCGTGCGCCTGACTGCCAGCAGCGGATGCTTTCCGCAACCAGCGGTGAGCGCAGGTTTGGCGCGTTCAGGATCTCCTCGGCGGTGACCCACAGGCAGCGATCGATATCGTCATCATGCGGTTCTGTGGCGCACGTTTCGCTAAGCTCAACGGCGAATAAAAAGCGCAGGAATGGGGTGCTGTCGGGCGCAATCCACTGGTGCATGCGAATGAAGTGCTGGGGCTCAGCGCGAATGCCGGTCTCTTCCCAGAGCTCGCGCTTCGCGGCCTGCAGCAACGTTTCATTGGCTTCAAGATGCCCGGCAGGCTGATTCCACAGCGCCCTGCCGTTGATGCTCTCTTCCACAACGAGGAATTTTCCCTGCGCGTGCACCACGCAGGCGACCGTAACATGAGGTTTAAACATCGTTTCTCCTTAAGGGTCAGCGTCGCGCCATTCGCCGTTTGCCAGCGTATCCAGCGTGTAGCTGCCCATGGCGTAGCGAATCAGACGTAGGGTAGGGAAGCCGACGTGCGCGGTCATTCGCCTCACCTGGCGGTTGCGGCCTTCATACAGGGTGATTTTGAGCCAGCTTGTCGGGATGGATTTGCGCTCGCGAATGGGCGGGTTACGCGGCCACAGCCACTCCGGCTCATTCACGCGTTCAATACCGGCGGGCAGGGTGGGACCGTCGTTCAGCGTCACCCCGCTGCGCAGTTTCGCCAGCGTCTCTTCGTCCGGCTCGCCTTCAACCTGCACAAAGTAAATTTTGCCGGTGCGTTTGCCCGGCTGCGTAAGCTTTGCCTGTAGGGCGCCGTCGTTGGTTAGGACCAAAAGTCCTTCGCTGTCCCGGTCCAGGCGACCGGCGGCGTAGACGCCCTGAACGGGGATGTAATCCTTCAGCGTGCTGCGTCCGGCCTCATCGGTAAACTGCGGCAAAACATCGTAGGGTTTATTGAACAGAATAACCCGCTTTGGCTGGGTTTCTTGCGGTCGTCTGGCGGCTTGTCGCGAGCTGAATCGCTCAACCCGGTGTTTTGTAAAAGAAGTTTTCTTCATGGTATTTTCAGGCGTTATCAATTGCCGCATTATAGCCTAATAACGAAGACCTTTCATGGCGCAGGACAATCAGGTACTATCGAAGGGCTCATTACAATTTATTAACATAAGATCAGTAACAACCAGAAGCGCTCGAAGGAGAGGTTAATGGAAAGCAAAGTAGTTGTTCCGGCGGAAGGTAAAAAGATCACCCTGCAAAACGGCAAGATTAACGTTCCTCACAATCCGATTATTCCGTTCATCGAAGGCGACGGTATCGGTGTAGACGTTACCCCGGCAATGCTGAAAGTGGTTGATGCCGCTGTTGAGAAAGCCTACAAAGGCGAGCGTAAAATTTCCTGGATGGAAATTTACACCGGTGAGAAATCAACGCAAGTTTATGGCCAGGACGTCTGGCTGCCAGCGGAAACGCTGGACCTGATCCGCGACTACCGCGTTGCTATTAAAGGCCCACTGACCACTCCGGTCGGCGGCGGCATCCGTTCTCTGAACGTGGCGCTGCGTCAGGAGCTGGACCTGTACGTGTGTCTGCGTCCGGTTCGTTACTATCAGGGCACCCCAAGCCCGGTTAAGCACCCTGAACTGACCGACATGGTTATCTTCCGCGAAAACTCAGAAGACATCTACGCGGGTATCGAGTGGAAAGCGGACTCTGCTGATGCAGAAAAAGTGATTAAATTCCTGCGCGAAGAGATGGGCGTGAAGAAAATTCGCTTCCCTGAGCACTGCGGTATCGGCATTAAGCCGTGCTCTGAAGAAGGGACCAAGCGCCTGGTGCGTGCGGCCATCGAATACGCGATCACCAACGACCGTGATTCTGTGACCCTGGTTCACAAGGGCAACATCATGAAGTTCACCGAAGGCGCGTTCAAAGACTGGGGCTACCAGCTGGCGACCGAAGAGTTCGGCGGTGAGCTGATCGACGGCGGCCCGTGGCAGAAGATCAAGAACCCGAACACCGGCAAAGAGATCATCATTAAAGATGTGATCGCCGATGCGTTCCTGCAGCAGATCCTGCTGCGTCCTGCTGAATACGACGTGATCGCCTGTATGAACCTGAACGGTGACTACATTTCTGACGCCCTGGCGGCACAGGTTGGCGGTATCGGTATCGCCCCTGGCGCGAACATCGGCGACGAGTGCGCCCTGTTCGAAGCAACCCACGGTACTGCACCAAAATACGCAGGCCAGGACAAAGTGAACCCAGGCTCTATCATCCTCTCCGCAGAGATGATGCTGCGTCATATGGAATGGTTCGAAGCCGCAGACCTGATTGTCAAAGGTATGGAAGGCGCGATTAACGCGAAAACCGTCACCTATGACTTCGAACGTCTGATGGAAGGCGCTAAGCTGCTGAAATGCTCAGAGTTTGGCGACGCGATTATCGCGAA
>NZ_JADCLF010000040.1:0-293 GCF_014982345.1 Enterobacter cloacae complex sp. P1B
GGGGGGGGGGGGGGGGGGGGGGGGGGGGGGGGGGGGGGGGGGGGGGGGGGGGGGGGGGGGGGGGGGGGGGGGGGGGGGGGGGGGGGGGGGGGGGGGGGGGGGGGGGGGGGGGGGGGGGGGGGGGGGGGGGGGGGGGGGGGGGGGGGGGGGGGGGGGGGGGGGGGGGGGGGGGGGGGGGGGGGGGGGGGGGGGGGGGGGGGGGGGGGGGGGCGGCCCCCGCCGGCCGGGGGGGGAGCGCGCGCGCCGCGGGCGGGGCGCCCCGCGGGGGGCCGGGCGGGGGGGGGGGGGGGGGG
>NZ_JADCLF010000041.1:0-283 GCF_014982345.1 Enterobacter cloacae complex sp. P1B
ACGCCGCCATGACGGCGCGGTCTGCCACGCCCACGTCGGCCATCCACCATGAGGTCACGCTCGGGTTTTCGCGGATCACTTCTTCAATTAAATACTGTCCCACACCGCGACGTCATGGCGGCGTTTATGCAGGCGTTAGGGTTTACGGCGCAGGAGAGCGGGGGGGAGAAGCGTTTGGGATGAATTGTGCGGTGCGGCATGATGCGCTCACCCCGGCCCTCTCCCACGGGGAGCGGGAGAAAACATTAAAAAAGGCCACTTAAGTTGCAGTTTTGCTTTTATT
>NZ_JADCLF010000042.1:0-392 GCF_014982345.1 Enterobacter cloacae complex sp. P1B
GGTCGTAGCCATGCTATTCGCACGGTCTGTAGGCAATGATCAGCGACGGCCCCGGATACGCTTAAGCATCCTGAATGGCTTTCACATTCGGGATAAGCTGCGCCCCCAGCGAGATTTGCGCGACGTAAACGTGGCCGTAAATCATCATGCTCACGCCGAGATCCTTACGTGCCTTGCGTTAACCGTGTTCACCAAATTTCGTGACCTCGCCCAGCGGCGTGGCATTCGATGCCTGACCACCGGTATTGGAATAACACAGCGTATCCAGAACCAGAATGTTGACGTTTTCGGTCAGGCTTACCACATGATACAACCCGCCAAAGCGGATGTCGTAAGCCCCGCCGTCACCTCCAATCAGCGAGATCCATTGATCCTCCAGGGCGTCAGCCGCG
>NZ_JADCLF010000043.1:0-450 GCF_014982345.1 Enterobacter cloacae complex sp. P1B
ATATGAATTGGGAATTATTGATAACAAAGAAATAAATACTTTCATCATTGGGATAGGATATTTGTTTTGATTTTGAAGGTGAATAAAATGATCTCTAAAAAATTATTAAGAATATACGTTATTACTGACAATTATTTTTTATATCACGGCATCAGGGAACTTATTGAAGATTCAAAAGTTTTTGAATCTTATACATATAACGTTGAGCAAACCACAAAGCTTCCAACACTTATTTTTTATCATAAGTATCATACTCAAGATATTATTATTAAAGATAACTTTTTACATTGTTATGCAGTTTCAAAATACAGACCAGAAAAAACTTTGATTTTACCATGTAATTACGACTTGGATAAATACATTGAGTGTTTTAATGATTTAACAGACCAAAATGACTTTCATGATATGCTTCATTTTAAAAAACTATCATCACAAGAGACTCTTTTGTTA
>NZ_JADCLF010000044.1:0-296 GCF_014982345.1 Enterobacter cloacae complex sp. P1B
CATATTGACAGCACTAACACCATACCTGTTAAATCCATTTGCACATTTAAAATCATGATGCAAGTACATGCAAAAAATATAAATACCGCACTCCTCAATATGAATATAGGCAACATTAATTGAATGCCGCCCAGTAAGTTTGTGGTTATTCTTTTATAGAAAATACTATCGCTACCAAAAACCGCGGCAACTTGAATAATTTGAAAAATCGCAGTTGCGATTGCTATTTGCCCAATTACTACAGGCCCCAAGTATTTAGCTACTAAAGCGTTTATAAAGAAAAGACCAATTATGCC
>NZ_JADCLF010000005.1:0-88713 GCF_014982345.1 Enterobacter cloacae complex sp. P1B
TTAAAGAGCAGTGCCGCTTCGTTTTCGCTGCGGCGCGGGGTGTGCATATTACGCTTTCCCGCTTCAGAGTCAAGCGTTTATTTCGCTTTTCTCTGCTGACCCGGCGGCGTGTGTGCCGTTGTTCCGTGTCAGTGGAGGCGCATTATAGGGAGTAATTCCGAAGCTGCAAGGATAAAGTGAAAATTATTTACTGACTGCTCACTTTCCAGGCAAAACGCATCCCAGACCTCAATTTTCGCCTGGTTTTTAAACAAAAACGAGCCGCAAGCGGCTCGTTTTTGCGTTTTGTGACTTACTGCACTGCCACAATACGATCGTCGTTGGCTTCCAGACGGATAACTTTGCCCGGAATCAGTTCTCCGGAAAGGATCTGCTGCGCCAGCGGGTTTTCGATCTGCTGCTGAATAGCACGTTTCAGTGGACGCGCACCATAAACCGGATCGTAACCATTCTCGCTCAGCAGCTTCAGCGCATCGTCGGAGATGTGAATTTCATATCCACGCTCTTCCAGACGTTTGTACAGACGCTGCAGCTGGATCTGCGCAATCGACGCAATGTGTTTCTCACCCAGAGGATGGAATACCACCACTTCGTCAATACGGTTAATGAACTCCGGACGGAAGTTATGGCTCACCACACCGAGCACCAGATCCTTCATATGGCTGTAGTCAAGTTCACCGAAACGTTCCTGAATCAAATCGGAACCCAGGTTCGAGGTCATGATGACGACCGTATTACGGAAATCGACCGTTCTCCCCTGCCCGTCCGTCAGACGACCATCATCCAGCACCTGAAGCAGGATGTTGAACACATCCGGATGCGCTTTTTCCACCTCATCCAGCAGGATGACGGAATAAGGACGCCGGCGCACCGCTTCGGTCAGGTAGCCGCCCTCTTCATAACCAACATATCCCGGAGGCGCACCGACCAGACGCGAGACGGAGTGTTTCTCCATGAACTCGGACATGTCGATACGCACCATCGCATCGTCGCTGTCGAACATAAAGTTTGCCAGCGCTTTACACAGTTCGGTTTTACCGACACCGGTCGGCCCCAGGAACAGGAACGAACCGATCGGGCGATTTGGATCGGAAAGCCCAGCACGGCTACGGCGAATAGCGTTGGAGACCGCTTCAACCGCCTCGTCCTGACCAATCACCCGCTGATGCAGATCCTGCTCCATACGCAGCAGCTTATCGCGTTCGCTTTCCATCATGCGCGCCACCGGAATACCGGTCCAGCGAGCGAGCACTTCGGCAATTTCGGCATCCGTCACTTTATTACGTAACAGACGCATGGTTTTGCCTTCAGACTGCGTGGCGATCTCAAGCTGTTTCTCCAGCTCAGGAATTTTGCCGTACTGCAGTTCAGACATACGTGCCAGGTCACCCACACGGCGAGCCTGCTCAATGGCAATTTTGGCCTGTTCGAGTTCCGCTTTAATGGTCTGCGTGCCAGAGAGGGAGGCTTTCTCGGCTTTCCACTCTTCTTCCAGCTCAGAATACTGGCGCTCTTTATCGTCCAGCTCTTCATTGAGCATATCCAGGCGTTTCTTACTGGCTTCATCAGACTCTTTTTTCAGCGCCTGCTGTTCCAGCTTGAGCTGAATGATGCGGCGGTCGAGTCGGTCCAGTTCTTCCGGCTTCGAGTCAATCTGCATACGAATGCTCGACGCCGCTTCATCGATCAGGTCGATTGCTTTATCAGGCAACTGACGATCGGCGATATACCGATGCGAAAGCGTCGCCGCCGCAACGATGGCCGGGTCAGTAATCTGCACATGGTGGTGCAGTTCATAACGCTCTTTCAGACCACGCAGGATCGCGATGGTATCTTCAACGCTTGGCTCGGCAACAAACACCTTCTGGAAACGACGTTCCAGAGCGGCATCTTTCTCAATGTACTGACGATACTCATCAAGCGTAGTGGCACCGACACAGTGAAGTTCACCACGCGCCAGCGCAGGTTTCAGCATGTTCCCGGCATCCATCGCGCCGTCGGCCTTACCAGCCCCCACCATGGTGTGCAGTTCGTCGATAAACAGAATGACATTGCCTTCCTGTTTCGCCAGGTCGTTAAGCACGCCTTTCAAACGCTCTTCAAACTCACCGCGGTATTTCGCACCGGCCACCAGCGCGCCCATATCCAGCGCCAGTACGCGGCGGCCTTTCAACCCTTCCGGCACTTCACCGTTTACGATACGCTGCGCAAGCCCTTCAACGATGGCGGTTTTACCGACCCCCGGCTCACCAATCAGTACCGGGTTGTTTTTGGTACGACGCTGCAGTACCTGAATCGTACGGCGGATCTCTTCGTCACGGCCGATAACCGGGTCAAGTTTGCCCTGCTCGGCACGTTCGGTCAGATCGACCGTAAATTTCTTCAAAGCCTGACGTTGGTCTTCGGCTCCCTGATCGTTCACGCTTTCACCTCCGCGCATTTTCTCAATCGCCTGAGTCACATTGGCGGTGGTTGCACCGGCAGATTTCAGCAGGTCGGTCAAGGTACCGCGTGATTCAAGCGCCGCCAGAACAAAGAGCTCCGACGAAATAAAGTTGTCCCCACGTTTTTGCGCCAGCTTGTCGCAAAGGTTCAGCACGCGCACCAGATCCTGCGACGGTTGAACGTCGCCGCCGGTACCTTCTACCTGCGGTAAACGGCTCAGTGCCTGATCAATAGCGGTGCGTAACTGGCCAGCATTAATGCCAGCAGACGTTAATAAAGGACGTACCGATCCCCCTTCCTGATTCAGCAAGGCGCTCATTAAATGAAGAGGTTCGATGAATTGGTTGTCGTGCCCCAGTGCAAGGGACTGGGCATCGGCGAGAGCAAGCTGGAATTTATTAGTAAGACGATCCAGACGCATAACTCCTCCCATAACAGGTCAAATTTGCTACTGGAGATTAAATGAGGTCATCCCTCAATTATTCAAGGTTAATGACCTGAATTATGTGAAAAGAAAACGGCACGTGCCGGATCGTCTTGATTCTTTAGGTTATATCAGCCAAATGAAACTTGCCATACGACCCGTCGTCTTGTCGCGGCGATAGGAGAAAAAATCACCCTTTTCGGTGAACGTACAGCGATCGCCGCCGAAGATCTGCGTTACGCCAATATTATTCAGACGCTGGCGGGCAAGCTGGTAAATATCCGCCAGATATTTTTCCCCGGCAGGCAGGAAGGCCTCAATGGCTTGCGGATCTTTTTCCATGAATGCTTCGCGAACCTCCGGCCCCACTTCAAAAGCACGAGGGCCAATCGCCGGACCTAGCCAGGCCATGATATTGGCGGGATCATCATTGAAGCAGGCGACGGTCTCTTCCAGCACGCCCTCGCATAAGCCACGCCACCCCGCGTGCGCTGCTGCTACCCCCGTACCGGCACGGTTACAAAACAGAACCGGCAGACAATCGGCGGTCATTACGGCACAAACCGTGCCCGGCGTATTACTGTAAGAAGCATCGGCGCGTTTGGAAGCGTAAGGTTCTCCCGTCAGCTTCAGTACCGCTTTGCCGTGAACCTGCTCCAGCCAAACCGGCTTCGACGGCAGATTTCCCGCAGCAAACAGACGCGTGCGGTTCTCTTCAACGTGTTCCAGGCTATCGCCGCAGTGCGCGCCGAGGTTTAAAGACTCCCACGCGCCCTGGCTCACGCCGCCAATACGGGTCGAACTACAGGCGGCCACGCCTGCAGGCAGCGGCCACTCCGGGACAATCAGCTTGGTCATAACCAGTCCACTTGATCCTTATGTTCTTCGAAATCGGCACGCATGGCATCAATGAGTTCCACCATATCCTGCGGGATAGGCGCATGCCATTCCATCTGGATACCACTGATCGGGTGATAAAGACGCAGCATGGTCGCGTGCAGCGCCTGACGATCGAATTTACGCAGTACGCTGATGAACTCATCCGACGCGCCTTTTGGCGGACGCGGACGACCGCCGTACACCTGATCCCCCACCAGCGGATGGGTAATGTGCGCCATGTGAACGCGGATCTGGTGAGTACGACCGGTTTCCAGGCGCAGGCGCAGGCGGGTATGAATACGGAAGTGCTCCATAATGCGATAGTGCGTCACCGCCGGTTTACCCATCGGATGCACCGACATATGGGTACGTTTCGTCGGGTGACGGCTGATCGGCTCTTCTACCGTGCCGCCAGCGGTCATGTGTCCAATCGCCACCGCTTCATATTCGCGAGTAATCTCACGCAGCTGCAGCGACTCCACCAGACGGGTTTGAGCGGGAACGGTCTTCGCCACCACCATCAGACCGGTGGTGTCTTTATCCAGACGGTGAACGATGCCTGCACGTGGGACGTCCGCAATCGGCGGATAATAATGAAGAAGTGCGTTAAGTACCGTACCGTCTGGATTCCCTGCGCCCGGATGAACAACCAGGTCGCGCGGCTTGTTGATCACCAGAATGTCATCATCTTCATAGACGATGTCCAGTGGGATATCCTGCGGCTCGAAGCGGATTTCCTCTTCGATTTCAGCATTGATGGCAACAGCTTCCCCACCAAACACTTTCTCTTTTGGTTTGTCCCAGATCTTGCCGTTTACCAGCACGCGCTGGTCAAGGATCCATTCTTTTATACGTGAACGCGAATAATCAGGGAACAATTCGGCCAAAGCCTGATCTAAGCGTTGACCGAGCTGATTTTCGGAGACTGTTGCGGTGAGTTCTACTCGTTGTGCCATAAACTGCTTCTTTGTTTAACGTTGGGTTTTACGGCTTTGCCGTTTAATATAGTGTGCTATTGTAGCTGGTCTTAATCGGGAGCAGGAACAGAGTTTCTCCCGGACAAACATTTGAGGAAAGTCAAAACGTCATGACGCGCATGAAATATCTGGTGGCAGCGGCCACGTTGAGCCTGGCTTTGGTGGGCTGCTCCGGTTCGAATGAACAGGTCCCTGACAATCCGCCGAATGAAATCTATGCGACTGCACAACAAAAGTTGCAGGACGGTAACTGGAAACAGGCGATAACGCAACTGGAAGCGTTGGATAATCGCTATCCATTTGGTCCGTATTCGCAGCAGGTACAGTTAGATCTTATCTACGCCTACTACAAAAATGCCGATCTGCCGCTGGCTCAGGCAACTATCGATCGTTTCATGCGTCTGAACCCGACTCATCCTAACATCGACTACGTCATGTACATGCGCGGCCTGACCAACATGGCGCTGGACGACAGCGCCCTGCAGGGCTTCTTCGGCGTAGATCGCTCCGACCGTGACCCGCAGCATGCGCGCGACGCCTTCAATGACTTCTCCAAGCTGGTGCGCGGCTATCCGAACAGTCAGTACGTCACCGACGCGACCAAACGTCTGGTGTTCCTGAAAGATCGTCTGGCGAAATATGAGTACTCCGTTGCGGAATACTATACCCGCCGTGGCGCATGGGTTGCCGTGGTTAACCGCGTAGAAGGTATGCTGCGTGATTACCCGGATACTCAGGCAACGCGTGACGGCCTGAAGCTGATGGAAAATGCTTACCGTCAGATGCAGATGACCGCTCAGGCTGAAAAAGTGGCGAAAATAATCGCCGCGAACAGCAGCAACACGTGATAGCGTTTCAATGCAAAACGGCAGCCCGAAGGCTGCCGTTTTTTTATTCAATTCCGACATCCGCTGAAGCGCTTTAGCCTCAACACATCCCGTCAACTATGACCGTAATTCGTACCTTCCACAAGGTAAATCTCATTTCTTCCTGCCCTGCCTCACAAAAAAGATTCCCTGACAAAAACCGACAAAATAACGTGATCTAAATCACACATTTTGACATTAGGTCGGGTATGCTGGAATCACCAAGACGGAAAGACAAGAGGTAAAATTTATGACAATGAACATTACCAGTAAACAAATGGAAATTACTCCGGCAATTCGCCAGCACGTCGCAGACCGTCTCGCCAAACTGGATAAATGGCAAACACATTTGATTAATCCACATATCATCCTGTCCAAGGAGCCCCAGGGTTTCATCGCTGACGCAACTATCAATACTCCAAACGGCCATCTGGTCGCCAGCGCAAAACATGAGGATATGTACACCGCAATCAACGATTTGATCAACAAGCTGGAACGGCAGCTCAATAAAGTGCAACACAAAGGTGAAGCCCGTCGCGCCGCAACGTCGGTGAAAGACGCCAGCTTCGCGGAAGAAGTTGAAGAAGAGTAATCCTTTAAATTGAGTGTACCGCCAACGCGCCTTCGGGCGCGTTTTTTATTGACAGGGTGAAAACAGTACGGGTACTTTAACGGTATCAATCACAGGATGACTTTATGAAACTTACGCCGTTCTTCTTCGCATTCTTTTTTACCTTCCCCTGAACGGGAGGCGTTTCGTCGTGTGATAAAGAATGCGAAGACGAACAACAAGGCCTCCCACACCGGGGGGCCTTTTTTATTGATAACGATAAAATGAGACAGGCAACACTATGACACCGGAAAACCCGTTACTGGATCTGCGAGTAAAAATCAGCGCGCTGGATGAAAAATTACTGGCGCTGCTGGCCGAACGTCGCGCCCTCGCCGTTGAAGTGGGCAAAGCCAAGCTGGACTCCCATCGTCCGGTCCGTGACATCGACCGCGAGCGGGATCTGCTGGAGCGTCTCATCCAGCTCGGCAAAGCGCATCACCTCGATGCCCACTACATCACCCGGCTGTTCCAGCTCATCATCGAAGATTCCGTTCTGACCCAGCAAGCGCTACTCCAGCAGCATCTCAATAAAACCAACCCGCACTCGGCGCGCATCGCCTTCCTCGGGCCTAAAGGCTCCTATTCTCATCTGGCCGCACGCCAGTATGCCGCACGTCATTTTGAAGAGTTTATTGAGAGCGGCTGCGCAAAATTCGCCGATATTTTTAACCAGGTTGAGACCGGCCAGGCGGATTACGCCGTGGTGCCGATTGAAAACACCAGTTCCGGTGCCATCAACGACGTCTACGATTTACTGCAGCACACCAGCCTGTCGCTGGTCGGCGAGCTGACGATCCCTATCGATCACTGCGTGCTGGTCTCCGGTTCAACGGACCTGAACACGATCGAAACGGTCTACAGCCATCCGCAGCCTTTCCAGCAGTGTAGCCAGTTCCTGAACCGCTATCCGAACTGGAAAATTGAGTACACCGAAAGCACCTCGGCGGCAATGGAAAAAGTAGCGCAAGCCAACTCCCCAACCGTTGCTGCGCTCGGCAGCGAAGCGGGCGGCGCGCTGTATGGCTTACAGGTTCTGGAACGCAATCTTGCTAACCAGACGCAAAACATCACCCGCTTCGTGGTGCTGGCCCGCAAGGCAATCAACGTGTCAGACCAGGTGCCGGCGAAAACCACGCTGCTGATGGCGACCGGCCAGCAGGCGGGCGCGCTGGTAGAAGCCCTGCTGGTGCTGCGCAACCACAATTTGATCATGACCAGGCTGGAATCACGCCCAATCCACGGTAATCCATGGGAAGAGATGTTTTACCTCGATATCCAGGCCAACCTGGAATCTGCATCCATGCAGAAAGCCCTTCGCGAACTGGGTGAAATTACCCGTTCAATGAAAGTGCTGGGCTGCTATCCGAGCGAAAACGTCGTCCCGGTCGATCCAAGCTAGCATTCGATAAAACGGCTTTTCTTCATCCCTGCCACATTAACCGGCAGGGTGAAGACGGCTCCGGAAAGCGGATACTTCGCCACCTCCTCCGCATCCATATTTTCCCGCGTGGTGGTAATGAACAGCGTTTTCATATCATCGCCGCCAAAGCAGACCATCGTCGGGCAACGCACCGGCATGCGGTATTCTTCCAGTTGCTCCCCTTGTGGAGAAAAACGCGCGATACGCCAGCCGTCAAACAGCGCGCTCCAGTAGCAGCCTTCCACATCCATCGCCGCACCGTCCGGTATCCCCTCGCCCTCTTTAAACTGACGAAACACCTCTCGCCTGCCGGGTTCGCCCTGTTCATCAACTGGCGTACGGTAAATTACGCCGTTTGGCGTATCAGAGGTAAACATCCACCGCTTATCCGGGCTAAACGCTAAGCCGTTATGACCGTGAATATCACACTGGATCACTTTCGGCGTCAGGTCGTTGTCGATGCGCATCAGCAGCGCGCCGTTGTAATCTCCCGGCCCCCAGAACGTGCCCGCATAGAAGCGCCCCTGGTGGTCGGTACCCCCATCATTAAAACGTGCGAGCTGCGGGTTTGAGGGGTTATCACACACCTTGCGCTGCAGGAGCCCATGCTTATCGGCAAGCCAGATGCCGTTGCGCATAGCGACGATAAAACCGCCTCGCTCACGCAGGGCAAAGCAGCCCACCTCTTCATGGAAGGAAAGCACGGTATGTTCCGCCGTCGGCAGGTGGTAGCGGTGGATCTCCCCTTCCAGAATATCCGCCCAGTAGAGCGCATTTTCTTCTGCGCTCCACGTCGGGCATTCGGGCAGATGCCCGGTGTAGTTCAACAGCAGCTGCGGTTCAGCCATGACAGTTCCCCAAAATGAAAAAAGCCAGCATTGCTGGCTTTCAGTATATACATCATTGGATTACTGGCGACTGTCATTTGCCTGGCGCAACAGCGTGCGGCTTTCACTCTGGAAACGCGTGGCGTAATCGCCGAACCAGTGCTCCACTTTGCGGAAGCTGTCGATAAACGCCTGCTTGTCTCCGTGCTCCAGCAGCGTAATGGCTTCGCCAAAGCGCTGATAGTAGCGCTTAATCAGCGCCAGATTATTTTCAGACGACATGATGATGTCGGCGTAAAGCTGGGGATCCTGCGCAAACAGACGCCCGACCATCGCCAGCTCAAGACGATAGATCGGTGAAGATAGCGCCAGCAGTTGTTCAAGCTGCACGTTCTCTTCCGCCAGATGCAGGCCGTAGGCAAAGGTCGCAAAGTGGCGCAGCGCCTGAATGAACGCCATGTTCTGATCGTGCTCGACCGCGCTGATGCGGTGCAGCCTCGCGCCCCAGACCTGAATCTGTTCCAGGAACCATTGATAGGCTTCAGGCTGACGGCCGTCGCAGTAAACCACCACCTGCTTCGCCAGGCTGCCGCTGTCCGGGCCAAACATCGGGTGCAGCCCGAGCACCGGGCCCGTATGCGCAGCCAGCATCGCCTGCAGAGGACCGTTTTTAACGGAAGCCAGATCCACCAGAATGCAGTCTTTTGGTAAAGGAGGAAGCTTCCCGATGATCTGCTCCGTCACGTGGATCGGCACGCTGACGATAACCATTCCGGCATCTTTCATCAGTTCCGGTGCTTGTGCCCAGTCCTCTTTTTCCAGAATGCGCACCTGATAGCCAGAAAGCGTCAGCATTTTCTCGAACAGACGCCCCATCTGCCCAGCTCCGCCAACAATCACCACCGGACGCAGGGACGGACAGAGGGTTTTAAAGCCCTTGTCGTTTTCGCTGGAATAGGATTCCCGCATCACGCGACGCAGAACATCTTCAATCAAATCCGGCGAAACGCCCAGCGCCTGCGCCTCTTTACGACGGGAGGCCAGCATTGAGGCTTCGCGCTCCGGGACGTAAATCGGCAGGCCGTATTTGCTTTTCACCTCACCGACTTCGGCAACAAGCGCCATACGGCGCGCCAGCAGGTCCAGCAGCGCCTTATCCACTTCATCAATTTGATCGCGCAGTGCGGTCAATTCAGCAACCATAACTACCCTCTTAAGCCAGACGCGTCGCCAGCTGGCCGCTTAAATCTTTATGGATCTCACGCAGCAGCGCATCTGTGGTTTCCCAGCTGATGCAGGCATCCGTCACGGAGACGCCGTTCTTCATCGCGCTGCGCGGCTGTTCTGATGACTGATTACCTTCATGAATGTTGCTCTCAATCATCAGGCCGATAATCGAACGGTTTCCGTCTTTGATCTGTGCGACCACGGATTCCGCAACCGCTGGCTGGCGACGGTAATCTTTATTCGAATTACCATGACTGCAATCTACCATCAGTGCCGGACGCAGTCCCGCCTGTTCCATCTCTTTTTCACACTGCGCCACGTCCGCAGGGCTGTAGTTTGGCGCTTTACCGCCGCGCAGGATCACATGACCGTCCGGGTTGCCCTGCGTTTGCAGCAGGCACACCTGGCCCGCCTGGTTGATCCCAACAAAGCGGTGCGGCATGGCGGCGGCGCGCATGGCGTTGATCGCCGTCGCCAGGCTGCCATCGGTACCGTTTTTAAAGCCAACCGGCATCGACAGGCCAGACGCCATCTCACGGTGGGTTTGCGATTCAGTCGTACGCGCACCAATTGCGGACCAGCTAAACAGATCGCCCAGGTATTGCGGGCTGTTTGGATCCAGCGCTTCGGTTGCCAGCGGCAGCCCCATGCTGACCAGTTCCACCAGCAGGCGACGCGCAATCTTCAGGCCTGCTTCCACATCAAACGAGCCATCCATGTGCGGATCGTTGATCAATCCTTTCCAGCCAACTGTCGTGCGTGGCTTTTCAAAATAGACGCGCATCACCAGATAGAGGCTATCGCTGACCTCCTCCGCTAATGCTTTAAATCGACGCGCATACTCAATGGCGGTTTCAGGATCGTGAATAGAGCAAGGACCACAAACCACCAGCAGGCGCGGATCGCGGCCAGCGATAATGTCAGAAATGGTCTGGCGAGAGTGCTCGATCTGAGCCTCCTGCGCGGCGCTCAGCGGAAACTCCGCTTTCAGTTGATCCGGGGTAATCAAAACCTGTTCGTCAGTGATATGTACGTTGTTCAGCGCGTCTTTTTGCATGATAGCGATCCTGTAAAGCTCGTTTGCGATAGTTGTTTTCCTCAGTGAGGTGAAACCACGATACCATAAAAAGTAAACATTTCAATCCAAAATACGTACACATTAGTTTACATTGGCACAATAAAGGCAAAAATCAGCCGCTAAAATCGTAAAGTTTAAATTACAGCCTAAATTTCTCCCGCCAGGCTATGCTGAAGAAAAAGGAGAAGGGTTATGCGATCGATTGCTTTCGTCCTGCTGTCGCTGTTTTTATCGGGCTGTCAGATTAATCCTTACACTTTCCAGCCCAACTGGACGAGCCCGGACTGGTTCAGCGCGGGTAAAGAAGACGCCATAAATGGCCTGCCGGTTAAAGATAACCAGACCCTGGCCGATAGTTTTAACGACCCCCACGTCGATCGTAATGAATATCTTCGCGGCTATGCTGATGGTCAGAAGAAAGTGTGTGAAGAAGGCTTTATTCATGCATGGGGATTAGCGGGCAAATCTTATCCAGCCAGTTGTGATACTGTTGAAAATGCAGCGAAACTGCATGCGTCATGGCAAAAAGGAATGGATGAAAGTATGCGTTCCAGCAGGCTTAATTAAGTCTGCTTTTATTCTTTGGAAAATAAACAACTGTAGGATTTAGCTTAGGTCAGCCATGGGCTATTTCTGACATAATGACGGTTCTGATAAACAATGGTATTCTGCCCGCAACTCTTAAGGACATCTATTTCCGGAGCGGTACGGCGGATTCTGGTGAGAAATTTATACTTGAACTCTTTGTTCCGACTCACTCTGGTGCTAATGCTGTTCCTTATGGTGGGCCCGGCGATGGCAGGCGCGCTCTCGGAGACAGATAAATCGGTACGTTCTATTGTCTCAGGCATAGTGAGCTATACGCGATGGCCGTCGCTTTCCGGTCAGCCTAAACTCTGCATCTATGCCACTTCTCACTATACGCACGCGCTCAGCGAAAACCAGGGGCATAACGAGTTACCTTATACCCCCGTTATTGTACGTAACGATCGGGAAGCCCTGGCCGCGACATGCGATGCTGTTTATTTCGGGACTGAACCACCTGCGAAACAACTTGAATTAATAAGTCAATATCAGGGCAGAGCATTGCTATTAATCTCAGAGCAAAATCCGGAATGTGTTATTGGCAGCGCCTTTTGCCTGATAATCGATCGTGGCCAGGTGCGATTTTCCGTCAATCTGGATGCGTTGACACGCAGTGGCGTCAGGGTTAACCCGGATGTATTGATGCTTGCACGGAATAAGCAGCATGGATAAAGATTTCATCTCGACGCAGCGTCCGACCTTTAAAAGAACGCTGAGGCGAAACAGCATGATAAGCGTCATCATCACAATGACGTTAATATGGCTGTTGCTCTGTTTTGCCTCGGTCGTAACATTAAAACAATACGCGCAAAAAAATCTCGAATTAACCGGCGCCACAATGAGCCACAGCCTTGAAGCCTCTCTGGTTTTCAACGATTCACTGGCGGCCAACGAAACGCTCGCTGCGCTGGGTAAGCAGGGGCAGTTTGCCGTAGCAGAAGTCATCAACGGGCATAAAAAGCGCTTTGCCTACTGGTCCTGGAACCCGAAGGATAATAACGACACGCTGGGGGCGC
Organism: Enterobacter cloacae complex sp. P1B; assembly: GCF_014982345.1. NCBI lineage: Bacteria > Pseudomonadati > Pseudomonadota > Gammaproteobacteria > Enterobacterales > Enterobacteriaceae > Enterobacter > Enterobacter cloacae complex sp. P1B. The sequence goes on from NZ_JADCLF010000005.1 coordinate 12,358, forward strand.
TGGTCAGCCGCTGGCTTTTCCCCGTTCCGGTTGCGCAGCCCATCCTGCACAACGGCGCGAAGATAGGTGAAATACGTCTTACCGCGCGTGACAGCCTTATCAGCCATTTCATCTGGATGTCGTTTGCCGTCCTCACCGGCTGTATTCTTTTTGCAACCGTCGTCGCGCTCACCATTACCCAGTCTCTGCACCGCGGCATGGTCACGGCGCTGCAAAATATCACCGACGTTGTGCATGACGTCCGCACCAATCGCAACTTTTCCCGTCGGGTGAAAGATGGGCGCATTGAAGAATTCCATCAGTTTGGAGAAGACTTTAACAGCCTGCTGGACGAGATGGAGGAGTGGCAGCTTAAGCTACAGGCGAAAAACGCTCAGCTGCTTCGTACCGCCATGCACGACCCGCTCACCGGTCTTGCTAACCGCGCTGCGTTTCGTAACAGTATTGCGGCATTAATGAATGACCCCTCGGCAAAAACAAACTCGGCCCTGCTCTTCCTCGACGGTGATAATTTTAAGTTTATTAACGACACCTGGGGACACGCGGCAGGAGACTGCGTGCTGATTGAAGTCGCCAGCAGGATGGTGGAATTTGGCGATAAACGCCATCAGTCCTACCGCCTTGGCGGTGACGAATTTGCCATGGTGCTGTACGGGGTGCATTCTGAACCAGAGGTTCAACACATTTGTGCTGCGCTAGCGCAGCAGTTTATCCGTCCGTTTGATCTGCACAACGGACAAAAAGCATCGATGTCACTCAGCATTGGCTTTGCTCTGGCGTGGGAAAATGCGTCCGTTGAAGCATTACTGGAGAAAGCCGACCGCAATATGTACCAGGTCAAGAACCAGCGTACAAAAACAATAAGTTAGGAAGGAAATTCTATGTTAAAACGTTACTTCGCGCCGTTAGTTATGGCCTCACTGGTTCTGGCAGGCTGTCAGTCGCCGCCCCAGGGCAAATTTACTCCTGAGCAAATCGCGGCGATGAAGTCATACGGTTTTAACGAACTGAACGGCGACTGGTCGCTTGGTATGTCGGACACCATTCTCTTTGATAAGAATGACGCCAGACTGCGCCCGGAAAGTGAAACACAGATCCAGTCCATGGCCTCTCGTCTGGCGAAAACTGGCCTGAATCACGCGCGAATGGACGGTCATACGGATAATTACGGTGAAGCAAGCTACAACGAAGCCCTGTCGTTAAAACGCGCCAATGCCGTGGCCGACGCGTGGGCGAAGGGCGCGAATATCCCGCGCAGCAATCTCACCACCCGGGGATTAGGCCAAAAATATCCGATTGCAAGCAACAGCACTGCACAAGGGCGCGCTGAAAACCGCCGGGTGTCAGTGGTTATCAGCGCGCCATAGGATTATTTAGCGGATGATTCGGTGAGCGACACGCCTGTTGCCGCTCGCCAGCGCAGCCAGTCAATCAGAACAAACAGCGCCAGACTCACGCCCATCACCGGCAAAGCCAGCCCCAGCAGTGCGCTGATGACCACGGTAACACCTCTTCCCCATCCTGACAGCGCCAGCCAGCTCTGAGTAAGCGTCTGCACCGGATTCATTGCCGACTTTGCCGGACGACGCATCCACCACATCCGGTATCCCCAGATGATAAGCACGCACAGGGCAAGGCCGAAAGCAACGAGCAGCAGCTGATTCACCAGCCCGAATAAGATCCCCATATGGAAATCCACGCCCCAGCGGGTCAGTTTTGCCATGAGCGGGAAGTCCTCGAATCGGGTTCTGTCGAGGATCTGCATCGTACCGGGATCAACCGCAACGGCGTCCACCTGAGTCGGCCAGCTGCGGTCGATTTCCGTCACTGTCCATGCGCGATCCATTGTTTTCGCCGGGCGGATCTCCAGCCTGTTGGCATCAATCCCCGCTTTACGCGCCGCGCTTAACACACCGTCAAACCGAGTCAGATCCATCGCCATTTCCGGCATCATCATTCCGCCGTGATGGCCACGGTGTTCGGCGTGCTCATCCACGCTCTCCGGCACGCCGGATAGCATCGTATTCACCTGCGGGGTTAGCCAGTTCAACTCAGCGCGCAGCTTATCAACATTCCCCCCCGCCCACTGGGACCAGGTCAGGCCGGTTGCAGAGAAGAGCAGCATGCCCCCCAGTAATATCCAGCCGAGCGTCACATGCACCCGACGACGGTTCTGGAAGCGATTGTTAATCCGGCGTTTTGGTCGGGTATAAAACCACAGGGCAATCCCTCCCAGTGCGGCCACCCACATCCAGGAAGCGGCCAGTTCGCTATAGAGCCGCCCGATATCGCCCAGCATCAGAGAGGTATGCAGATAATCAATGGTCTGACGCAGCGGTAAAATCCCGCTGGTGCCGTACACCGTCATATCCCCCCGCACCGCCAGGCTTACCGGATCGATAAAGATCGCCCGGTTTTCCGAAGGCCCCAGCGTCGGGTCAGCAAACATCACGCGGGTGGTTTCACCTTCAACCAGCCCCGGGCGAACGGCGTGCAAACGCAAATCTGAGCCAACGGCCTTTTCCGCCGTGGCGATTTGTTCCGCCAGCGGCTTTGGCTCTCCCACGGAATCCGTATGGAGCGCGTGCCGGTAGAGCGCATTCTCGAGCTGCGGGGTCGCCACGTACAGCGTACCGGTCAGCGCGGCGAAGAAGATAAACGGGCCGACAAATAGCCCGACGTAGAAATGGAGGCGACGCAGCAGGTTTCCCCATGCCGCGCGCGGAGTGCAGGTAGTCATACTTTTCCTTTTTAAGGCAAAAAGTTATCGATTGAGTTTTTAAAGGGAAAAAGCAGACTGCCGCGGCGGCGCGCGGGTATCAGGGTAAAGCCAGGGGAAAAAGTGCCAGTGGCTGACCGCCTGACGTGGCGGCTTAACGCGAAGCCTCTGCAGCACGATACTGAGCAGCACAATCAGCGCGAGCATCACGCCCGGCACGTGGGCTAACAGCACGCAGTAGCCGCACGCCTCCGCATGGTCGACAGGCATCGTGTGCGGCATATCGCCGTGATGCTCGTCCATCGACATCATGCTCATGTCATGATGCATGCCCGGCATGGCGCTCATGGGGTCTTTCTGCAGCGAGACGGAGATAAGGGGTGCTACCACGATCAGCAGGATCGCAAACAGCGCGGTCAAAGCCGCTGCGCGTTTCCGGTTAGGCTGATGCAGTACGTTATCCACTTCCCCTCCATTCAAGAGGCAAGCATTGTAAATGATTTATGACGAAAGGGTTAATGCGAGAGGTGCGATGGGATAAAAAAAGGGCCAGCCTTTCGGCCAGCCCTTTCTAACAGGATGTCGCTTAAGCGAATCTTAGTTCAGACGCTCTTTAATACGAGCAGACTTACCAGTACGCTCACGCAGGTAGTACAGTTTAGCTTTACGTACAGCACCACGACGTTTAACAGCAATGCTGTCAACTACCGGAGAGTGAGTCTGGAAGACACGCTCAACGCCTTCGCCGTTGGAAATTTTACGAACAGTGAATGCAGAGTGCAGACCGCGGTTACGAATAGCGATAACCACGCCCTCGAATGCCTGCAGACGTTTTTTGGAACCTTCAACAACCCATACTTTCACTTCCACGGTGTCACCTGGACGGAAGGAAGGTACGTCCTGCTTCATCTGCTCTTGTTCAAGTTGCTTAATAATGTTGCTCATAATTTAATCTCTTATCCTGGGTAAACTGATATTCGGGAGCGTATTACGCATTCCCATCATGTTCATGCTGCTGGTGCGCGTGTTCAGTTTTGAACTCGGCCAGCAACTTTGCTTGCTCTTCAGTCAGAGCCAGGTTTTCCAGAAGTTCAGGTCTTCTAAGCCAGGTTCGGCCCAGCGACTGCTTCAAACGCCAGCGACGTATCTCGGCATGGTTTCCAGACAGTAACACTGCCGGTACTTCCATCCCTTCTAACACTTCAGGACGAGTATAGTGTGGACAGTCCAGCAATCCATCGGCAAAGGAATCTTCCGTTGCCGAAGCTTCATGGCCCAGAACCCCCGGAATAAACCGGGCGACGGAGTCAATCAGCGTCATTGCGGGTAACTCACCACCGCTGAGAACGTAATCGCCGATAGACCATTCTTCGTCAATCTCGGTTTGAATTACGCGCTCATCTATCCCTTCGTAGCGCCCACAGACCAGAATCAGCTTTTGATTCATCGCCAGTTCGCTCACGCCCGCTTGATCAAGCTTGCGTCCCTGAGGTGACAGATATATCACCTTTGCGCCTTCACCTGCCGCGGCTTTTGCTGTGTGAATGGCGTCCCGTAAGGGTTGCACCATCATTAGCATCCCCGGTCCGCCGCCGTAAGGACGATCGTCCACGGTACGGTGCCGGTCATGAGTAAAGTCACGAGGACTCCAGCTCTGGATGCTCAGCAGGCCATTCTTTACTGCCCGGCCAGTTACCCCGTAATCGGTAATCGCGCGGAACATTTCAGGAAACAGGCTAATTATGCCAATCCACATAGCGCCGTCTTTTACCGTTTATCCGGAGAATTTAAAAACCAGGATCCCAATCTACTTCAATGGTTTGAGTAGTGAGATCGACTTTCTTGATAACCTGTCCATCGAGGAACGGGACCAGCCGCTCCTTGATGCCAAATGCATCTTTCAGGTTTGCCTTAATGACGAGAACGTCATTTGACCCGGTTTCCATCATATCGATGACTTTCCCCAGGCTGTAACCTTCAGTGGTGACTACCTGGCAGCCCATAAGGTCTTTCCAGTAGTAGTCGCCCTCTTCCAGCTGTGGCAACTGCGACGAATCCACGACAATTTCACAATTAGTCAGCGCATTCGCGGCATCACGATCGTCAATGCCTTTCAGCTTGATGATGATGTCCTGATTGTGGTGACGCCAGCTTTCCAGCTCGACCTCTTCCCACTTACCGGCTTTCTGGATGAACCAGGGCTGGTAATCAAAAATGCTATCAGCGTCTTCAGTGGAGGAAAACACTCTGAGCCAACCACGGATACCGTAGCAAGAACCCATTTTTCCCAATACGATCGGTTCAACAGGTGCTTTATTGCTCATCATGACCACCGTGACAGATTAAGCTGCTTTGTTTGCTGCTTTGATCAGCGTAGCAACGCGATCGGAAACAGTAGCGCCCTGGCCAACCCAGTGAGCGATACGATCCAGATCCAGACGGGTTTCTTCTTCTGCGCCAGAGGCCAGTGGGTTGAAGAAACCAACGCGCTCGATGAAGCGACCGTTGCGTGCATTACGGCTGTCAGTCACAACAACCTGGTAGAACGGACGCTTTTTAGCGCCGTGACGTGCTAAACGAATAGTTACCATAACATCCTCTTGTGTGAATAAAACAACCGGGCCCCATCGAGGAACGGAGCCCGGGTGTCATATTAAAAGCCCGAAAATTTTACTCATTTTCGGGCAAAAAGCAATCTCAAAAGCGATTAACGCCCTGGAAAACCGGGAGGCATCATGCCTTTCATGCCGCGCATCATCTTCGCCATGCCGCCTTTCTTCATTTTCTTCATCATGCGCTGCATGTCGTCGAACTGTTTCAGAAGGCGGTTAACGTCCTGCACCTGCATGCCGCAACCGGCAGCGATACGGCGCTTACGGGAACCTTTGATGATTTCTGGCTTGGCTCGTTCTTTCAGCGTCATGGAGTTAATGATCGCCTCCATACGCACCAGCACTTTGTCATCCATCTGGGATTTAACGTTGTCAGGGATCTGGCCCATGCCCGGCAGTTTGCCCATCAGGCTTGCCATACCGCCCATGTTTTTCATCTGACGCAGCTGCTCAAGGAAGTCGGTCAGATCGAAACCGTCGCCTTTTTTCAGCTTGCTGGCGAGTTTTTCAGCCTGCGCGCGGTCAACCTTGCTCTCGATATCTTCGATCAGCGACAGCACGTCGCCCATGCCGAGGATACGGGAGGCGATACGGTCCGGGTGGAACGGCTCCAGCGCTTCGGTTTTCTCGCCCACGCCGAGGAACTTGATCGGCTTACCGGTGATATGGCGAATAGAAAGCGCCGCACCGCCGCGGGCGTCGCCGTCCACTTTGGTCAGCACCACGCCGGTTAACGGCAGCGCTTCGTTAAACGCTTTCGCGGTGTTCGCCGCATCCTGACCGGTCATGGCGTCAACGACAAACAGGGTCTCTACCGGGTTGATAGAAGCGTGCACCTGCTTGATTTCGTCCATCATCGCTTCGTCAACGTGCAGACGACCGGCGGTATCCACCAGCAGCACGTCGTAGAATTTCAGCTTTGCTTCTTTCAGCGCGGCGTTAACGATGTCGACAGGCTTCTGGGCAACGTCGGACGGGAAGAAGTCCACGCCGACCTGCTCGGCCAGCGTTTCCAGCTGCTTGATCGCCGCCGGGCGATAGACGTCCGCAGAGACCACCAGCACTTTCTTCTTGTGCTTTTCGCGCAGGAATTTACCCAGCTTACCGACGCTTGTGGTTTTACCCGCACCCTGCAGGCCCGCCATCAGCACCACGGCCGGTGGCTGAGCCGCCAGGTTAAGCACCTGGTTCTCTTCGCCCATCGCCGAAACCAGTTCGTTACGAACGATTTTGACGAACTCCTGACCCGGGGTCAGGCTCTTGTTAACTTCATGACCAACCGCCTTCTCTTTTACGCGGTTGATAAAATCACGAACAACCGGCAACGCCACGTCTGCTTCCAGCAGCGCCATGCGCACTTCGCGCAGCGTTTCCTTGATGTTCTCTTCAGTAAGGCGTCCGCGGCCGCTGATGTTGCGCAGCGTGCGCGACAAACGATCGGTTAAATTATCAAACATTGTCTCTCGCCTGAGTAGAAACGTTGGGCCGCATTGAGCGACACATACACAGAATTTTGCCGGAGTATAACATGAAGGCGCCTTTGTTGTTATGCAACGGTTGGAGCAGGCGTCACGTAACGTTATACTGCTTCTCTTTCTTATTAAGACAACTGTCGATGCCTATATGCCTGTTTTCGCACTGATCGCCCTTGTTGCCTACTCTGTCAGCCTCGCGCTGATTATTCCCGGACTGCTGCAAAAAAACAGCGGCTGGCGGCGCATGGCTATTCTTTCGGCGGTCATCGCACTGATAAGCCACGCGTTTGCGCTGGAATCACGCATTATTCCCGGCGACGGCAGCGTGCAAAACCTGAGCGTCCTCAACGTCGGCTCGCTGGTCAGCCTGATGATCTGTACGGTAATGACCATTGTCGCGTCTAAAAATCGCGGCTGGCTGCTGCTGCCGATTGTCTATACCTTCGCGCTGATCAATCTGGCTTTAGCCACCTTTATGCCTAATGAATTCATTACGCATCTGGAGGCGACGCCGGGGATGCTGGTGCACATCGGCCTGTCGCTGTTCGCCTATGCGACGCTGATCATCGCCGCGCTTTACGCCATGCAGCTCGCCTGGATTGATTACCAGTTGAAAAACAAAAAACTGGCGTTCAACCATGAAATGCCGCCGCTGATGGTCATTGAGCGTAAGATGTTCCACATCACCCAGATAGGCGTGGTGCTGCTGACGCTCACGCTCTGCACCGGCCTGTTTTACATGAAGAACCTGTTCAGCGTGGAGAATATCGATAAAGCAGTGCTCTCCATCATCGCGTGGTTTGTCTATATTGTCCTGTTGTGGGGCCATTATCATGAAGGCTGGCGCGGTCGTCGCGTCGTCTGGTTCAACGTCGCGGGTGCGGGCATTCTCACCCTTGCCTATTTTGGCAGCCGCTTCATACAGCAATTTGCTGGCTAAGTTATAAAAGGAGTTCCCCCTGGAACACATCTCTACCACCACGCTGATCGTTATCCTGATCGTCATGGTGGTCATCTCCGCCTATTTCTCCGGCTCGGAAACCGGCATGATGACCTTAAACCGTTACCGGTTGCGTCATCGTGCTAAACAGGGTAACCGTGCCGCCCGCCGCGTTGAAAAACTGCTCCGCAAGCCGGATCGGCTGATAAGCCTGGTGCTTATCGGCAACAACCTTGTCAACATTCTGGCCTCAGCTCTCGGCACCATCGTTGGGATGCGCCTGTACGGCAACGCCGGGGTCGCGATTGCCACCGGCGTGCTGACGTTTGTGGTGCTGGTATTTGCCGAAGTACTGCCAAAAACCATCGCCGCGCTTTACCCGGAAAAGGTGGCCTACCCGAGCAGCTTCCTGCTGGCGCCGCTGCAGATCCTGATGATGCCGCTGGTCTGGCTGCTGAACATGGTCACGCGTGTTTTGATGCGGATGGTGGGGATCAAAGCCGACGTCACTATCAGCAGCGCGCTCAGCAAAGAAGAGCTGCGCACCATCGTGAACGAATCCCGCTCGCAGATCTCCCGGCGCAATCAGGATATGCTCCTGTCGGTGCTGGATCTGGAAAAGGTGAGCGTGAACGACATCATGGTGCCGCGCAACGAAATCGTCGGTATCGACATCAACGACGACTGGAAAGCCATTGTCCGCCAGCTGACGCACTCCCCGCATGGGCGCATCGTGCTCTATCGCGACTCGCTGGATGACGCCATCAGCATGCTGCGCGTGCGCGAAGCCTACCGTCTGATGACCGAGAAAAAAGAGTTCACCAAAGAGGTGATGCTGCGCGCCGCCGACGAGATTTACTACGTGCCGGAAGGTACGCCGCTCAGCACGCAGCTGGTTAAATTCCAGCGCAACAAGAAAAAAGTCGGCCTGGTGGTCAACGAGTACGGCGATATTCAGGGCCTGGTGACGGTCGAAGATATTCTGGAAGAGATTGTCGGAGACTTTACCACGTCGATGTCCCCTCCCCTCGCGGAGGAAGTGACTCCGCAGAACGACGGTTCGGTACTGATTGACGGTAGCGCGAACATCCGTGAACTCAACAAAGCCTTTAACTGGCATTTGCCGGAAGATGAAGCTCGTACCATGAACGGGATGATTCTGGAAGCGCTGGAAGAGATCCCGGCGGCGGGCACGCGGGTGCGCATTGAGCAGTACGATATTGATATCCTGGACGTGCAGGACAATATGATTAAGCAGGTGAAGGTGCTGCCCGTCACGCCACTTCGGGAAAGTATTGCCGAGTAAAGCGTAGGCCGGGTAAGGCGAATGCCGCCACCCGGCACTACAGGTAGCAAATTAGGCTTTCGCTTTCGCCACGGTCACCATCGCAGCGCGAATGGTACGGCCGTTCAGGGTGTAACCTTTCTGCATCACGCCCAGCACTTTACCGGCTTCAATCTCTTCAGATTCCACCATCGCAATGGCCTGGTGAACGTTTGGATCCAGCGGCACATCGGTATCCGCAATCACTTCCACGCCAAACTTACGCACGACGTCGAGCATGGATTTCAGCGTCAGTTCGATACCTTCGATCATCGCCGCGTTGTCCGGATTCGCTTTGTCAGCCACTTCCAGCGCGCGGTCGAGGCTATCGATCACCGGCAGCAGTTCGTTGACGAATTTCTCCAGCGCAAATTTATGCGCCTTCTCAACGTCCTGCTCGGTACGACGACGCAGGTTTTCCATTTCCGCCTTGATGCGCAGAACGGTGTCGCGTTCGCGATTCTGTGCTTCTACCAGTTGGGCTTCCAGATTCGCAATTTTTTCATCGCGCGGGTCCACCTGCTCAGCAGATGCGTCTGGCTCTACAGCCTCAACTTCATCGTGCTGTTCCGTGATAATTTCTTCAGGGGCTTGCCCCTCAGGCGTTTTCTGTTCTTTACTACTCATGAATTTCTCCGCGTTTTTCTGCATTCATCTCGCTAACTTCGCTTATTATGGGGATCAGTTTCCTGGATTCAAGGGAACAAGAGAGATTGTCATCATTCATCAGGCACAAGGACCTCCAGAAAATGAATAATCATTTCAGGTGTATTGGGATCGTCGGGCATCCGCGTCACCCTACCGCATTGACGACACATGAAATGTTGTATCGCTGGTTGTGTAGCAAAGGCTATGAAGTGATGGTCGAGCAGCAAATTGCGCAGGAACTGCAGCTGAAGAGCGTCAAAACCGGCACGCTGGCGGAAATTGGCCAACAGGCCGATCTCGCCGTGGTGGTGGGCGGCGATGGCAACATGCTCGGCGCGGCACGCACGCTGGCGCGTTATGACATCAAGGTCATCGGTATCAACCGCGGCAATCTCGGCTTTTTAACCGACCTCGACCCGGATAACGCGCAGCAACAGCTGGCCGACGTGCTGGAAGGTCATTATATCAGCGAAAAACGCTTTTTACTGGAAGCGCAGGTGTGCCAGCAGGACTGTCAGAAGCGCATCAGCACCGCGATTAACGAGGTGGTGCTTCATCCCGGCAAAGTGGCACACATGATTGAGTTCGAAGTTTATATCGACGAAATCTTTGCCTTCTCCCAGCGTTCTGACGGGTTGATTATCTCCACCCCGACCGGCTCAACCGCCTACTCGCTTTCTGCGGGCGGCCCGATCCTGACGCCCTCTCTGGATGCTATTACGCTAGTGCCGATGTTCCCGCACACGCTCTCCGCGCGCCCGCTGGTGATTAACGGCGACAGTACGATACGTCTGCGCTTCTCGCACCGCCGTAACGACCTGGAGATCAGCTGCGACAGCCAGATCGCGCTGCCAATCCAGGAAGGTGAAGATGTTCTTATTCGCCGGTGTGATTACCACCTGAACTTGATTCACCCGAAAGATTACAGCTATTTCAACACATTAAGCTCGAAGCTTGGCTGGTCAAAAAAATTGTTCTGATTTTGCATCCAGTACTTTACTGTATAAAAAACCAGTTTATACTGTATGAAAACACAGTTATGGTTTTTCATACAGGAAAACAATTATGCTGGCACAACTGACCATCAGCAACTTTGCCATTGTTCGTGAGCTTGAGATCGATTTCCACAGCGGCATGACGGCGATCACCGGCGAAACCGGTGCGGGTAAATCCATTGCCATTGATGCCCTCGGCTTGTGCCTTGGCGGCCGTGCAGAGGGCGACATGGTGCGCATGGGCGCAAACCGTGCCGATCTTTGCGCACGTTTCTCCCTGAAAGATACCCCTGCAGCCCTGCGCTGGCTGGAACAAAATCAGCTCGAAGATGGACGTGAATGTTTACTTCGCCGCGTGATCAGCAGCGACGGGCGCTCCCGTGGCTTTATCAACGGCACGGCGGTCCCGCTCTCCCAGCTCCGCGAACTCGGCCAGCTGCTTATCCAGATCCACGGTCAGCACGCGCATCAGCAACTCGTCAAACCAGAACAGCAGAAAGCCCTGCTTGATGGCTATGCAGGTGAGTACGCGCTTACTCAGCTTATGGCGGAGCACTACCGCCAGTGGCATCAGAGCTGCCGCGAGCTCGCCCAGCACCAGCAGCAAAGCCAGGAGCGCGCCGCGCGTGCGGAGCTGCTGGCGTACCAGCTTAAAGAGCTGAACGAATTCAACCCGCAGGCGGGTGAGTTTGAACAAATTGACGAAGAGTACAAGCGCCTCGCCAACAGCGGCCACCTGCTCTCAACCAGCCAGAATGCCCTCGACATGCTGGCAGATGGCGAAGACGTTAACCTGCAGAGCCAGCTGTATAATGTCCGTCAACTGGTCACCGAACTTGCCGGCATGGACAGTAAACTTTCTGGCGTACTGGATATGCTGGAAGAGGCCGCGATTCAAATCTCAGAAGCCAGTGACGAACTGCGTCATTATTGTGAACGGCTGGACCTCGACCCGAACCGCCTGTTTGAGCTGGAGCAGCGCCTTTCTCGTCAGATTTCACTGGCGCGCAAGCACCATGTCACGCCGGAAGAACTACCAGGCTATTATCAGTCTCTGCTCGAAGAACAGCAGCAGCTTGACGATCAGGCGGATTCGCAGGAAACCCTCTCTCTGGCCGTGAACCTGCATCATCAGCAGGCGCTGACCACGGCGAAAAAACTGCATGAGATCCGTCAACATTACGCTCAGGAGCTAAGCCAGCACATCACCGACAGCATGCACACGCTGGCGATGCCGCACGGTGTATTCACTATTGATGTCCGTTTTGAAGAGAACCACCTGACGGCAGAAGGGGCGGATCGCATCGAGTTCCGCGTCACCACCAACCCGGGGCAGCCGCTGCAGGCAATCTCCAAAGTGGCATCCGGCGGTGAACTGTCGCGTATTGCGCTGGCTATTCAGGTGATTACCGCACGTAAAATGGAAACCCCGGCGCTGATTTTCGATGAAGTGGATGTCGGCATCAGCGGCCCAACGGCGGCAGTGGTGGGTAAACTGCTGCGCCAGCTAGGTGAGTCAACGCAGGTGATGTGTGTCACCCACCTGCCGCAGGTCGCGGGATGTGGTCATCATCACTTTATTGTCAGTAAAGAAACCGACGGCGAAATGACCGAAACGCACATGAAGCCGCTGGATAAACGCGCGCGTCTGCAGGAGCTGGCACGACTGCTCGGCGGCAGTGAAGTCACGCGTAATACGCTCGCGAACGCGAAAGAACTGCTGGCGGCATAAACTTTTTCGGGATCTCAGGGTCATACAGAACAACAAAAACGCCGCCAGACCGGTTTCAAAGTGGGGCAAGGTCTATTATCATCGGCATATTACATATGAGCCGCGTTCTGCTCGGGCCCGAAAAGGAATCAAATCACTATGCGTTGTAAAATGCTGACCGCTGCCGCAGCGGTTCTTCTGATGTTGACCGCAGGCTGTTCCACTCTGGAGAAAGTGGTTTACCGTCCTGACATCAACCAGGGGAACTACCTTACCCCTAACGATGTGTCCAAAATCCGCGTGGGGATGACACAACAGCAGGTCGCTTATGCACTGGGAACCCCGATGATGACCGATCCGTTCGGCACTAACACCTGGTTCTATGTATTCCGTCAGCAGCCTGGCCACGAAAGCGTGACCCAGCAGACCCTGACGCTGACCTTCAGCAGCGCCGGTGTGTTGACCAACATTGATAACAAACCTGCCCTGACAAAATAATCAGAAGCCAGAAATGCAAAAAGGTGCTCAACGAGCACCTTTTTTGTTTTTCTTTATCCCTTCCCCCCTTTGGGAAGAGAGACAGGGTGAGGGGGAAACACGCTACTTAGCAGACTTCTCCGCGCGCTGACGACGCAGCTCTTTCGGGTCGGCAATCAGCGGACGATAAATCTCGACCCGGTCGCCCTCCCTCAGCACATCGCCCAGCTTCACCGGACGGCTGTAAATCCCGACCTTGTTCTTCGCCAGGTCGATATCTCTGCGAAGCTCAAGGATGCCGGACGCGCGGATAGCCGCCTCTACGGTTGCCCCCTCTTCCAGCATTACACGCTGTAGGTACTGCTTCTCCGGCAGCGCGTAGACCACCTCTACAGCAATCTTATGCGACACTGTAAACCTCTTTGGCGCGGGTGGTAAACGCCTGAACCATATTTGACGCCAGCTCTTTAAAGATGCGGCCAAACGCCAGCTCAATTAGCTTATTGGTGAACTCAAAGTCCAGATGGAACTCAATGCGGCAGGCGTCAGCGCTCAGTGGCGTAAACTTCCAGCCACCCATCAGGGTTTTAAATGGACCATCTACCAGATGCATCAAAATACTCTGATTGTTAGTCAGCGTATTGCGGGTGGTGAACGTCTTGCTGATCCCCGCTTTGGAGACATCCACCGCCGCAGTCATCTGCGTCGGGCCAGACTCCAGAACGCGGCTCCCGGTACATCCCGGGATAAACTCTGGATAAGACTGAACATCGTTCACTAACTGATACATTTGTTCCGCGCTGTAAGGAACGAGCGCAGTACGGCTAATCTGAGGCATAGCATTTTCCATGGTCACACAACGGACAAATAATAACATTTATCACCTGTTAAAAAAACGCTAAGCCTCATCTCGTGCTAAGATAGCGCGTTAGACCTCACAGGACGCAATGAGGTGACTTTTTGAAATCAGATTACCGACGGCTTTACGACACTTATGACGAAGAAAAAAGCACATAAACCAGGCTCGGCGACCATTGCGCTCAACAAGCGTGCTCGCCACGAGTATTTCATTGAAGAAGAATTCGAAGCTGGCCTTGCGTTGCAGGGCTGGGAAGTAAAATCGCTGCGCGCCGGGAAAGCCAACATCGGCGACAGCTACGTGATCCTTAAAGATAGCGAAGCCTTCCTGTTCGGCGCGAACTTTACGCCGCTGACCGTCGCCTCGTCGCACTACGTATGTGACCCAACGCGCACCCGTAAGCTGCTGCTGAACAAGCGTGAGCTGGAATCCCTCTACGGACGCATCAACCGTGAAGGTTTCACCGTGGTCGCCCTGTCACTGTACTGGAAAAATGCCTGGTGCAAAGTGAAAATTGGCGTCGCGAAAGGTAAAAAACAGCACGACAAACGTACTGACCTGAAAGAACGCGAGTGGCAGTTGGATAAAGCGCGCATTATGAAAAACGCAGGACGTTGATTCTGCACACTTATTGTACTATTCAATAAGTTAGCGTTCCGGGCTGGTATCCAGGAAGTGAAATCTGGTATACTTAGTTCAACACTATTGGGGCTGATTCTGGATTCGACGGGATTTGCGAAACCCAAGGTGCATGCCGAGGGGCGGTTTGCCTCGTTAAAAGCCGCAAAAAAATAGTCGCAAACGACGAAAACTACGCTTTAGCAGCTTAATAACCTGCTCTGAGCCCTCTCTCCCTAGCTTCCGCTCTTAAGACGGGGATCAAAGAGAGGTCAAACCCAAAAGAGATCGCGTGGAAGCCCTGCCTGGGGTTGAAGCGTTAAAACTAATCAGGCTAGTTCGTTAGTGGCGTGTCTGTCCGCAGCTGGCGTGCGAATGTAAAGACAAACTAAGCATGTAGTACCGAGGATGTAGAAATTTCGGACGCGGGTTCAACTCCCGCCAGCTCCACCAAAATTCTCCATCGGTGATTACCAGAGTCATCCGATGAAGTCCTAAGAGCCCGCACGGCGCAAGCCCTGCGGGCTTTTTTGTGTCTGCATTTTATCCCGCGAAGTTCTTAAAATATTCCGGCAACAATGGAACATTACGCCATCAAACATTGTTTCGCTCATGCTCAATGAGCCATTCTTTGCGCGAAATACCACCGCCGTAACCCGTCATCTTTCCATCTTTGCCAATTATCCTGTGACAAGGGATCACAATCGCAATCCGGTTTGCACCATTAGCTGCAGCGACGGCGCGCACAGCATTAGGCTTATTCATCCCTAGCGAAATGGCCTGATAGTGCGAAGTCTGTCCATAGGGAACTGCACGCAACTCATGCCAGACGGATTGTTGAAAATCACTGCCCGGGGCATCCACAGAGAGCTCAAACTGTCGGCGAGTTCCGGCAAAATACTCGCTGATTTCTTTTACTGTCTGCCGGGTATGGCTGTTTTCTCCGGTGACAATTCTGGCGTTAAATAAACGCTGGATATCGCGGAATTCCGTTTCTAACATCCGGCGATCGGTAAACTCCAGCAGACACACTCCCCGCTCAGTCGCGCAGACAAACATAGGCCCAAGCGTAGTGGTAAACCGATGAATGACAATCACCTCGGTTGCCTGAGTCGGCGCTGCGCCAGTAAGCCGCTTGTAGATGTAACCAAACCCGCTCAGGGATTCATAGCCATTGTCCAGCGCCACGTCAGTAGCCGCTCGTCCGCTTTTTAGCTCCTGCATGGCAACGTTCACCCGCTGCATTCGCTGGAAAGCCTGGAAAGTGATGCCGTGATGTTGCAGGAACCAGCGTCTTACCCGCTCCGGACTGATTCCGTGCTGGCGAAGCTGCGCGTCAGCCACACGGGATTTAATATCGCGCCTGACAAGCGCAAGCGCCTGTTCAACAAATAATGGCGCGCTGTGCGCATTTTCAGCGGGTCTGCAGACCTTACAGGGACGAAAGCCATCCGCCAGGGCGGATTTGGCATCTTTATAAAATTCAACATTTTCGCGCCTGGGCTTTCGCGCCCGGCATACCGAAATGCAGAATACGCCAGTAGTTTTGACGCCAACAAAAAATACGCCGGTATATTCTGAATCTCGTTCGAGTAATGCCTGATACCAGATATCACACAAATTCTTATCGGTTATTTTCATCGCTAAAAAGTCCTGCAAATGACTGACGAGTTCGAATCGCATGCATTACATCACTCAGCGTTGACTGCATGGCTGAATGAACAAAATTGCCCATTGAAATGCGGTTTACCCCGGCCCGTTTCAGCCTGTCGAACGACGGAAGATCGGGCATACACATGACGTTCAGAGGCAGACCCGTTGCCTCTGCAATGAGGCTGATGTCTTTCTCTGATGTAAGACAGGGAACAAAAAGGCCATCAGCACCTGCAGCTTTATAGCTCTGACCCCGTAATATCGTCTCCTGCAATGCGTCTTCATGCCCGAGCAGGTAAGTGTCAGTCCGAATGTTCAGAAACAGGCTACAGTTTTCACTTCTCAGCGCATTGCATACTGTTCTCAGATTACGGGAAAAATAAGAGATATCGTCAAGCTGACGCTTACCATTAATGACTCTGCTGTCTTCAAGGTTAACGCCTGCTACGCCTGTCTGAGCAAGGCGCCTGAGATTAGCGACTATCTCTTCGGCTGAATCACCATATCCTGCTTCCATGTCAACGCTTAATGGCAGGCTGCTGACAGCCCGGATACGGGTGACTACATAAAATAACGCATCAAACGGCATTCCCTGCCCGTCTTCATATCCCAGCATGGACGCTATTGCTGCACTGGACGTTCCCAGTGCCTGATAGCCTGCTTCTTGCGCTGCGGCAGCACTGGCGGCGTCCCAAACGTTAGCGATAAGCAGGGGCTGATCCTGGTTGTGGAGTTCTGCAAAATTCATATTCATTTCCTCTCAATAGATTGAAAATGAATCTAAGCGTTCAGTATGAACGTCACAACCGAAATTCAGACGACCATTTTTTAGCAAGCGTAGTCTGGATTCGCAGACCAGTCAGATCTGTTGTAAACCAGCTGCGCTAACCTGCATTTTTTCATCCGCAACATTAGTTCGCAGATGCCGTCGGTCTGATCGTAATTTCTGTTGTATCGACACTCTCAGGCGCCTCGATGATGTGGCGCACAGCGCGGGCGATATCAGCAGGTTTGAGGGCAATAGCACGGTACGCGTCCATCGCCGCCATGGTTTCCGGGTGCGTAATGGTCGAGGCCAGTTCGCTTTCCACTACCCCAGGGTTAACGCAGGTCACGCGGATGTTCGAACTTTCCTGACGTAAACCATCCGAAATCGCCCGTACGGCGAATTTGGTGGCACAGTAGACAGCAGCCGTGGGCACCACGGACAAGGCACCAATCGAGCCGATATTAATGATTTGTCCCGAGCCCTGGGCTTCCATAATCGGCAGCACGGCGCCTATCCCCCACAGCACGCCCTTGATATTCACGTCAATGGTGCGCTCCCACTCATCCTGCTTGCCTGCCGACAGCGGAGAAAGAGGCATGATGCCCGCGTTGTTAATCAGCACGTCAATGCGGCCCCACTTTTCACGCGCTGCCTGTACGAAGTCAGCCATCGACTGGCGGCTGGTAACGTCTAAGACTGCGGCCTCTGCTTCCCCCCCTGCACTGCGGATTTCAGCAGCCAGGGCGTTGATGCGATCCAGCCTGCGAGCGCCCAGGAAAACGTTCGCGCCTGCCTTGCCTAACTCTCTGGCAATACCTTCTCCGATACCGCTTGATGCACCGGTAATTAAGATAACTTTGTTCATGTTTTGCTCCTTACGTTGGGTTCAACGTGATAATAGATACTCACCATTGTTTCTTGTATCCTGCATTTACTGGACTCACTGGTTAGCAATGTTAAACAATGAAAATCGATCTCAATCTGTTACCTGTTTTTCTGGCGGTCGCCGAGGAGCGCAGCTTTAGCGCTGCCGCCGCGCGGCTGGGCATAACCCGCTCCGCTGTCAGTCAGGGGATTAGGCGTCTTGAAGATGGTTTTCAAACCCTGTTGGTGATGCGCACCACGCGCTCGGTAAGCCTCACTGAAGCAGGGGAACGGCTGCGTAAATCGTTGCAGGCTCCCATCGCCAATATTGAAGCGGCATTTGAAGACGTCGCGTCGGACAGCACACCGCGCGGTCAGCTCAGAATCGCGGTCACCTCAATCGCGGAAGCGTTTCTCTCTGGCCCGCTGCTCGCTTCGTTTGCGGCTGCGCATCCTGCGGTATCGCTTGATATCTTCGTGTCGGACGAGGAGTTCGATATCGTGGCGGCGGGCTATGACGCCGGGGTAAGGCTGGGTGAAGTTATTGAAAAAGACATGATCGCCGTTCCCCTTACGGGTCATCAGCGTGAGAGGGTAGTGGCTTCACCGTCCTATCTGGCGACTCACGGCGTACCTGAGCACCCCCGCGAGCTGGTGGCTCACCGGTGTATCGGCTGGCGCCCAGCCCCGGACGTTGCCCCCTATCGCTGGGAATTTGAGGAGGCGGGTGTTCCTTTCGATGTGGCGATTGAACCGCAGATCACCACAAACGATCTGCGCCTTATGCTCAGCCTGGCACTGGCCGGCGGCGGCATAACCTTAGCCACGGAGGATACATTCACTCCGTATATCGAAACGGGGCAGCTTGTTGCCCTGCTGGATACGTTTCTTCCGTCTTTTCCAGGCTTTTATCTCTATTTCCCCCAGCGTCACAATATGGCGCCCAAGCTAAGAGCCCTGATCGAGCACGTCCGCCAGTGGCGACAGCCAGCGGCAACGCACAGCGTTCAACGCTAACAAGGCCAGTAACTTTCATGCAGATTTTCCTTACCCTGCCGCTGCCCTTTGATAAACATCAACGACACCGCCCTCCTCCCATGGAAAAGTAAAAACGGACACAATTCACTTAGGGGATATGTCGTGCCGGGGATGGCTTAACGATGTAGCCCGCATGCTGGACAAGACATCACACAAGGATGGAGCCTTAAAATGTACAGACCCATGGTCGTTATTTTCTTTATTCTGCTGACCCTTGCAGCCCTCATAGAAATAGGTTTTTTATCCTTCGGGTGATCCTCAAGCAAGGAGGCGCTTACCTGGGTACTTTGATCTCATTACAGTTTTTTCCTAAAGCCACCCCGCTTCGTCTGTGCCATGCTGAATCACGCTCATAACCGATAACGTTAAATGAGGATATTATGAAAAAAACAATTATCGCATTATCTGCCGTTCTGCTGGCTTCCCCAGTATTTGCTGCGACCACACATGCAACTGACGATACCGTCGCTGCGGCGAACGCAAACGCCAACGAAGCGAAGCAAAAACTGCACGAAGAGCAGAACAAAGGCGAAGAGCTGAAGCTGAAACAGCAGCATGCTGCGGAAGGTAAGAGCGAAAGCTTTGGCAGCAAAGTCAGCGAAGATTCCCAGAAAGCCTGGCATAAAACCAAAGAAGGCACCGAGAAGGGGTGGGATGCAACTAAAGAAGGCGCAGAGAAAGGCTGGAACAAAACCAAAGAAGGTGCCAGCGAGCTGGAAAAGAAAGTCACTGAATAACCGACATACTCACCTCAGGGCCGCGTTAGCGGCCTTTTTTATTGCTTCGAATAAAAGCGATACGTCGTGTATATCTGCCCCTTTTTGTTCGCCGCCTTATGACGACAGATAGGATTGATGCAAATGTCCGGATGCCCATCCCTGCGGTCATTTTTTTTCGCCCTCAGTATCAGGTTAATGAATGACCGTATTGAAAATACAGCAGGTTATTATATTTCCTGCTCGCAGTAGCATAATTCCAACACCACATAAGAATATATTTTAAATCCCTATTAATATAATATATCCTACATCAAGAATGTTATCCTAACTTAAACCATGATTAAGCAGCTTTAAATAATAACATTTTTAATTGCATTCAAAAACGACACTACCAATTATTAAACTACATCTAAAACATAAATAAAAAAGCATACTGAAATCAGAAAATATCCAACAAAAACAATCTATTAATAAAACAAATACATAAACCTCATCAATAAATTAATGGCCTCTTTACGACCTACCTCTTTATTTACGAAAGCTTAATTTGCACATTCACCGTTTTCTGGCTATATCATTTTTATATTCTCAAAACCAAATCCTCTATTAATTACAGGGTTTTATAAGGCACAAAATACGCATAACAAACATTCTGTCTCGTAAGTAATTACATTCGCTCTGATGTTGCCACTCTGAATCCTGGCGGGCATCGTTCGCTCTAAAAAGACGGTGAGTGCTGTTTAAAAAACAGTAACTCCGCCGGGGGCGCCCTTTACCTTCTCCAGAGATGGCTCGTCTTGCTCGTCGTTCACGATAACTCTGCTGGAGTAATACCTAAATGAGCCAAATCTCTGTTATATCAAAACTCACTGGCGTGGAAACGACTACGGAAGGCACACAGGTTACGCTGAGCCATTCCTCTATCGTTGAGCTTCATGTAGAGCGAGCCGATGTCTCCCACTTCGCGCGAAGTGGTAACGATCTGGTGGTGACACTGCACTCAGGGGAAGTGATCACCCTTAAAAATTTCTATGTCACCGACGCGCAGGGCGTGAGCCAGCTGGTGCTCCAGGAGAGTGACGGTGCGTTATGGTGGATTGAAGATCCCACCGGAGCCGCCACGTACGAATCCATCGCGTCCACGGACGCCTTGCTGGCCGCATCCGGGAGTGATGCAGGTGGTGCCGCCATCTGGCCGTGGGCGCTGGGCGGCATTGTCGCGGCTGGCGCCATCGCGGCGGTGGCAAGCTCCAGTGGCGGCGGCGGCGGGGATGACGATGATGGGAATAACAACAATCCTAACCCTAACCCCAGTACGCCAGTCGATCCCACCAACCCGGATACAACACCGCCGAATGCACCCTCCAGCCTTCAGTTCTCGTCGGACGGTAAAAGCGTCACCGGTACCGCCGAGCCCGGCAGTACTATCACGCTGAAAGACGCGAACGGCAACGTCCTTGGCACCGGAAAAACCGGCAGTGACGGCAACTTTACCGTGTCTCTCGGCACTCCGATGACCAACGGCGAACAGGTGACCGCCACCGCGACGGATGCAGCCGGGAATACCAGCCAGGGCACAACGATTACGGCGCCGGATCTCACCGCACCCGATGCCCCAACGATCGGCAGCGTGACGGACGATATTGATCCTCAAACGGGGTCGGTCACAAACGGCGGCAGCACCAACGATCCACGCCCGCAGCTCAGCGGCACTGCGGAGGCGGGTTCCACCGTAACCATCTATGACGGCGGAGTCGCCATTGGCACGGCGCTCGTCGCCAGCAACGGCACCTGGACATTTACCCCGTCAGCCGATCTGACTGAAAGCACCCACCAGATTACCGTGCGGGCAACCGACGCGGCCGGCAACCTCGGACCGGCCTCGCCGGTATTTACCCTCACCGTGGATCTTACCCCGCCGACCGCGCCAACCGCGATTGTGCTGACCGACGACACGGGTGCGATCAGAGGGACCATAACCGCAGGCACGCCTACCGATGCGTCAAAGCCGATCCTGGCAGGAACGGGCGAGCCCGGTGGCACAATCACTATCTACGATAACGGCGTCGCGGTTGGAACCACAACGGTGCTGCCGAACGGCACCTGGAGCGTCACACCAGACGGCCCGCTCGCGGACGGAACGCACACGATAACCGTCGTTGAAACCGATGCAGCCGGAAACCAGAGTGCGGCCTCAGAGCCAATCATCTTCACTGTGGACACCACGCCGCCGCTGGCCCCCGGCGACCTCGTCGTATCGAATGATGGCGGCACCATCACCGGCACCGCGGAGCCTGGCAGCACGGTAACCATCCGTGAAGGCGACGCTATCCTTGGCACCCCGGTGGCCGACAGCGAGGGCAACTTTAGCCTGACGCTGACCCCGCCTAAGCTCAACGGCGAAATCCTGACCGCAGACGCCACCGACGCTGCGGGCAACACGGGGCCAGCAACCTCCGCAGCTGCGCCGGATGTCACCCCTCCGCAGGCCCCGGTTATCGTGTCGGTGATTGACGACGTGCTGAACACAACCGGTCCCGTGGACCAGAATGGGCTGACCAACGACCGGGCGCCGACCCTGAACGGCACGGGCGAACCCGGTTCGACCATCACGATTTTCAACGGCAGCGATATCATCGGCACGGTGGTCGTCCCCTCATCCGGCCTGTGGAACTTTACGCCGCCCTCACCGCTGGCCGATGGTACGTACGTGCTGACGGCAACGGCGACGGATGCCGCCGGTAACCCGAGCGAACAATCGAACGCGTGGACCATTATTGTCGACGGGACGGCGCCAGCCGCCCCGGTGATTACGCAGGTCGTTGACGATGTGCCTGAACGTACTGGCTCGCTCGACCTCAATGAGACCACCAATGATTCAACTCCGACGCTCAGCGGTACCGCCGCGGCCAACGCCACGGTCACCATCCGCGTGGATGGGGTTGATATTGGAACCGCCGTCGCCGATGGCCTCGGCGCGTGGAGCTTTACTCCGGACACCCCGATCGCTGAGGGTCAACATACCCTGACCGCCGTCGCAGCTGACGCGGCGGGCAACATTAGCGACGTTTCCAACAGCTGGGGCATCATCATTGACAGCGTTGCCCCGGATGCGCCGGTCATTACCCAGGTGGTGGATGACGTGCCAGAGCGCCTCGGCGCGCTCAACTCTGGCGACAGCACCAATGACACCACGCCGACGCTCAACGGCACCGCGGAGCCGGGCTCAACCGTCACCATCCGCCAGGACGGCGTCGATCTCACGACAATTGTGATCGACAGCAGCGGCACGTGGACCTATACCCCAACCACACCGCTTGTTAACGGCACCTATACCTTTACCGCCGTCACCACCGATGGAGCGGGTAATACCAGCCAGCCGTCAGGCGGCTTTACCCTGACCGTCGATACCACGCCGCCAGCGGCGGCCACCATCGCCACCGTAACCGATGACGTCGGCGGCGTTAACGGGCCGCTTACCAGCGGCGACACCACCGACGACACCACGCCTACCCTGAGCGGCACCGCGCCGGCAGATGCGGTGATTACCGTCTATGACGGCACCACCCTGCTCGGCACCGCGACCCTCGACGGCAGCGGCGGCTGGAGCTTTACCCCCGTTATCCCGCTCACCGACGGCCCGCATACGCTGACGGTGCATGCCACGGATGCCGCGGGCAATACCACCATCTCAACGCCGTTTGAACTGACGGTAGATACCGTTCCGCCAGCCACGCCGGAGATCCCGGCAATCACCGTCAATCCTGACGGCACAGAAACGCCGCTGAACCCGGGAGAAACCACCCGCGACACCACGCCGACCCTGAGCGGCACCGGCAATCCGGGCGATACCGTGACCATCTACAACGGTGGGGTCAAGCTTGATGATGTGCTCGTGGACGGCACCGGCAACTGGACCTGGACGCCAGCTACCCCGCTGCCTAACGGCACCTATGACATTACCCTGACCGTCACCAATATGGACGGCACGGGCAACGAAAGCGCCCCGTCGCAGCCGGTCACCATCACCATTGATACCGATGCGCCAACAGCACCAGCAGCACCGGTGATTACCGACAGCGTCAGCCAGATAACCGGCCCCGTTCCCGATGGCGGAACCACCAACGATCCGCGCCCGGTCCTGAGCGGCACCGGTACGGCGAATGACGTTATCAACATCACTGATACCGTTAACGGCACACCGACCATCGTGGGCACCGTGACGGTAGACAGCAACGGCAACTGGAGCTGGCGTCCTGACAGTAATATTGGGGAAGGCAGCCACGTCTATACCGCCACCGCCACCGATGAGGCGGGCAACGTCTCTGACCCGTCGCCAGCGATTACGATTACCGTGGATACCGTAGCACCGGATGTCCCGGTGTTTGACGCCGTCGGGGGCCAGCCGAATGGGGGCTTAATCACCGATGCGACGCCAACCGTCGGAGGTACCGGCACGACTGGCGACACGGTCATCGTTTACAACAACGGCGTTGAGGTAGGACGTGTCGATGTCGTTAACGGAGAATGGAGCTTTGTCCTGCCACCACAGCAGGACGGCCTGCTGAACATCACCGTTGCGGGAGTCGATGCCGCAGGTAACGTCAGCGCGCCGAGCCCGGTCGTTTCCGTCACGCTCGATACCCTTGCGCCTGAAGTCCCGGCCATTACCGAGGTTGAGGGCAGCCAGCTGTCTAATAACCTGCTTTATACGAATGACGGCACGCCGACCCTGACCGGGACCGGCGAGCCCGGCGCCACCGTTATCGTCTCCATCGACGGTACCCCGTCAGGAGCACCGGTAACGATACAGTCGGACGGCAGCTGGAGCTGGACCGCAGGCACAACGCTACCGGATGGCCAGTATGCCTTCACCGTCTCTTCCAGCGATCCGGCGGGCAATATTTCAGGGAGTTCCGCACCGGTGAGCGTGACGGTAGATACCGTTGCCCCGGCAGATCCGGGCAACATGAGCCTGCCAGATGAAGGAACACCGCTGACCGGTACCGGTGAAGCGGGCAGCATCATTACCGTGACAAACGGTACTACGGTCATTGGTACTGGCGTTGTCGGCAGCGACGGCAGCTTCTCCATTGCGCTGAGCCCGGCGCAGCTGGATCCAACCACGCTGACCGTGACCGCCACGGACGCAGCAGGAAATGCCAGCGCTGACGTGCCTTTTATCGTTACCGACTCGCCGCTTGAGCTGCCCCAGGTACCCGTCATTACGGCCATCGTCGATGACGTGGACCCGGTCACCGGCGATGTGAAAGGCAAAACCACCAACGACACCACGCCAACGCTTACCGGTACGGCCGAAGCGGGCAGCGTGATTACTATCTATCAGGACGGTAGCACGACGCCATTAACAACGGTGACCGCCGACGGCAGCGGCAACTGGAGCTATACGCCGGCCGCGCTTGGCGAGGGGCTGCACACCTTTGAGGTGACCGCGACCCTCAACGGTGCCACCAGCGGCCGCTCTCCGGCGGCCAGCGTAACCGTCGATCTGACCGCGCCGGGCACGCCAACCATTGGCTCGGTCATTGACGACGTGGGTCCTGTCACCGGTCCGCTGACCAGCGGCCAGACCACCAACGACAGCCAGCCGACCCTCACCGGCACCGGCGCGGTGGGTGATACCATCTCCATCTACAACAACGGCGTGCTGCTGGACAGCGTGGTGGTTGGTAATACCGGCACCTGGAGCTACACCACGCCCGCCCTTCCAGAAGGCAGTAATGTTCTGACCATCCGCGAGACCGATCCGGCGGGAAATCAGAGCGGTCCTTCGGCGGACTTCACCATCGTGGTAGATTCCATTTCCACCACGCCGGTCATCACCAGCGTAACGGATAATGTGGGCAATACCGCCACCCCGGTAGCGAGCGGCAGCGAAACGAACGACGCCACGCCAACCCTTTCGGGGACAGCGGACGCAAACAGCATCGTGACCATTTTCGATGGCGCTACCCAGATTGCCGTGGTTACGGCTGATGGCACCGGCGCGTGGAGCTTTACGCCAGAGACCGCGCTTGTCGAAGGGCCACACGCGTTCACGGTTCAGGCAACCGATCCGCAGGGTAACCTGAGCCTGGCCTCCGCCCCGTGGAGCGTGGTGGTTGACCTCACGGCGCCGACAGTTCCAACGCTGGATACGGTAAGTGATAACGTCCCTGGCGGCGTTACGGGCAACCTCACCAGCGGGCAGGCGACCAACGACAATACCCCAACGATTAGCGGCACCGGACAGGCAGGCAGCACCATCTACATCATGAATAACGGTACGCAGTTGGGTACGACGACCGTCGACGTAAACGGTAACTGGTCCTTCACCCCGACCACGCCGCTGGACGACGGCAGCTACTCCCTGCGCGCGTACGCAACGGATGCCGCGGGCAACGCCTCGGCGAACTCGTCGGTCTTCGCCTTCACCGTCGATACCGCAGGCCCCGGCGTGCCGGTGGTGACCAGCGTGATTGACGATGTCGCACCGACCACGGGGACGCTCACGTCGGGTAACAGCACTAACGACGCGCGTCCGACCTTCAACGGTACGGGCGACGTGGGTTCTACGGTGCACGTGATTGTTGATGGCAACGAAATTGGCACCGCCGTGGTCAATGCCCAGGGCAGCTGGACCTTCACGCCGGGTACCGATCTAATCGACGGACCGCATGCCATTACCTTCAACGCCACCGACGCGGCGGGCAACGTGGGTACTGCAACGGCACCGTTTAACCTGACGGTGGATACGGGCGTGCCGTCTGCGCCGGTCATTTCAGCCGCGGCAGATAACGTGGGCAGTATTCAAACCCCGCTCACTTCCGGGCAAAGCACCGACGACACCACGCCAACGCTGAGCGGCACCGCGACGGCCAACGCCACGGTCACTATCTATGAAAACGGGCAGCCTGTCGGCACCGCGCTGGCTGACGGTACCGGTGCATGGAGCTTTACGCCGTCCACGCCGCTGGCGGCTGGCAGCCACACCTGGACCGCCACGGTCACCGATGCCGCAGGGAACATCAGCCCCGCCTCGCCAGGCTTTACGCTGGTTGTCGATAGCACGGCACCCACCGCGCCGGTTATCAGCCAGGCGATTGACGATGTGGGGAGCATTACCGGGCCAATCACGTCCGGGCAGACGACCGATGACACCGTACCGCGGCTGGTCGGAACCAGCGAACCGTTTGCCACCGTGAATATCTATGAGGGAACCACGCTGGTCGGGACGGGCACCGCAGACGGCAGCGGCAGCTGGAGTATCTTACTCAATACCACGCTGACAGAGGGGGCGCACAGCTTCACCGCGCAGGCTACGGATGCCGCAGGCAACACCAGCGCGTCGTCCGCAAGCTTCAGTCTGACGATTGACACCGCGCCGCCAGCGCTGCCGGTGCTCACCAGCATTCTGGATGACGTCGGCAATGCGGCAACGCCAGTCGCGAACGGAGGAATAACCAACGACGCGCAGCCAACCCTCAGCGGTACGGCGGAAGCGGGTTCTACGGTGAAAATCTTCGATAACGGCGTGCAGATCGGCAGCGTGATCGCCACCGGCGGGGCGTGGAGCTATACGCCTTCTCCGGCGCTGGGCAACGGCCCGCACACGTTGACCTTTACCGCCACCGATGCGACGGGCAATGCCAGCGCGCCAACCGCCGGGTACACGATTAACGTCGATACTCTTGCCCCGGCAGCGCCAGTCATCAGCTCGGTAATTGATGATGTCGGCAGCGTCATCGGCCCGGTAACCGGCACCAACCCGACCAACGACACGCGTCCGGCGCTGAGCGGGACCGCCGAAGCGAATGCAACGGTACGGATCTACGATGGCATCACGCTGGTGGGCACCGTCACCGCCGACGGCAATGGCAACTGGACGCTGCCGGAAACCACCACGCTGACGCAGGGCACCCACAACTTCACCGCCACGGCCACCGATGCCGCAGGCAACACCAGCCCGGCATCGGCCGTGACGACGATTATCGTCGATCTGACCGCGCCAACGGCCCCAACCGGAACCTTCAACGCCGACGGTAGCGTATTAACCGGGAATGCTGAAGCAGGCAGTACCGTCACCATCCGACTCACGGACGGCTCGACGGTCACGACCACAGCGGGCAGCAACGGCACGTACAGCTACACCTTCGTTAACAAACAGACAGAAGGCCAGACGCTGCAAATCACCGCCACCGACGCGGCGGGCAATATCTCGCAGCCCGGCTCGGCGCTTGCGCCAGTGGTGCCGCTCTCCGCCAGCAATAATGTCGAAGAGCTGGATCTCAGCACCACGGCCACCGTCACCAACAGCCAGTACAGCGACTACGGCTTCCTGCTGGTCGGTGCCGTGGGCAACGTCCTGACGCTGCTCGGTAATGACACCGCTCAGGTCAATTTCACCGTGGGCAGCGGCGGCAGCGCGGATATCGTCGTGAACGCTAACGCCACGGGCGCGGTGCTCTCTCTGCTCAACACCCTTGAGCTGGTGGTTCAGCGCTTTGACACCGTTAACAACACTTGGACTACCGTAGTCGATACCGGACAGCCGCAGTTTGCCGACCTGCTGACCCTGGGGGCAACAGGCGTTTCGCTGAACCTGACCGGGCTGGCGGACGGCAACTACCGCGTGCTGAGCTATAACACTAACCTGCTGGCAACCGGCTCCTACACCAGCCTCGACGTGGCGGTGAAAGAGACCGGGCCGGGCACCGTTACGGGCGATACCAGCCTCGGCGGTAACGTGATCACCGACGTTGACCCAACCGCAGGCAGCGACAACGCTCCGGCAGGGGCAACGGTCACGGCCGTCACTAACGCCCAGGGTGTCACCACCAGCGTCACTGCCGACGGCACGGTGATCCAGGGTCAGTACGGTACGCTGACCATTAACCGCGACGGCAGTTACACCTACGATCTGACCAACACCAGCGCATCGGTGATTGGCCGGACGGAGAGCTTCAGCTACACCATCACGCATAACGGCGTCAGCGCGTCGGCGAATCTGGTGCTGTCGCTGGGCACCGGTACCGCCACCAGCGGTATTGTCGCGGTTGACGATACGAACTCGCTGACCTTCGATACCACCGTCAACGCGATTGACAACGGTACGTCGTCCCAGGGCGGCTTTACCCTGGTGGGAATCAATCTCGGCAACACGCTGGGGCTGAACCTGCTGGACGATATGACCAATCCCATCATCTATAACGTGGAGGAAGGCACTACCCGCACCATGACCATCCAGGCCTCCGTGGGCGGCGTGGCGCTGGCGTCGGTGTTTGATCTGTACGTCTATAAGTTCAACAACGCGACCCAGACCTTCGAGCAGATGCGCGTTGAACCAGGCTGGCTGCGCGCGCCGCTGTTGGGCGGCACCTCGCCTCAGCTGACGCTGCAACTGCCGGCCGGTGAGTACCTGTTCCTGCTGAATACGGCTGCAGGGATCACCGCCCTGACGGCCTACACGCTGAACGTGCTGCAGGATCATGTCTACAGCGTGGCGAGCGTCAGCGCGAGCACTACCGGGGACGTTCTGTCGGATGATATTGCGCCAGTCGGCACGCTGGTGACGGAAGTTAACGGCGTAGCGGTGAACAGCAGCGGTCTGACGAACATTACCGGCGAGTACGGTACGCTGAGCATCAACGCGGCCGGGGAGTACACCTACACCCTGAATAGCGGCGTCGGCGTTGACCACATCAGCACCCCGGATACCTTCGTCTACACCATTACCGCGCCGGACGGTACGAAAGACACGGCTTCGCTCAACATCACCCCAACCGCGCAGCCGATGAATGCGGTGAATGATGTCAGCACCGCAATGGACGTGACGTCGGTACACCACACCGCCGCGTACTCGGATACAACCGTCGGGTCGGCGAGCTGGAACGCCGCGCTGCTCGCTTCAACCCAGGGCTCCGGCTCCGGCACCTTCGTGGTGGATGCCAATACCGCGCTGCACAACGTGGTGCTGTCGTTTAACGTCGCCTCGTTGCTGACGCTTACAGGGTTGACGGTTGACTGGACGCTGACCAACGGCGCCACCACCGTCAGAACCGGCTCGTTCAACGGCGGGCTGCTGCTGGGCGGCACGGCAACGGTCAACCTGACGGGTCTCGACCTGGAGGCGGGGACCTACACCCTGAGCTATACCGGCAGAATGGGGCCGCTGGGAGTAGGAAATATCACCATCACCCCAAGCGTCACCGGCACAAGCTACTCGCTGTCGCAATTCGACGCCACGGGCACCCACACCGTTGATGGAAACATTTTCGACGGCACCGGTTCCGCAGGGACGATGGACCAGCTGCACTCGGTGGATACCCGCGTGAGCATTACCGGCTACGACGGCGTTACCACTACGCTGGATCCCTACACCGGCAGCACGCAGTCGAGCATCACGGGTCACTACGGCACGCTGGCGATTGCCGCAGACGGCAGTTACACCTATACGCTCAACCCGGGGATATCGCTCTCTACCATTACCACGAAGGAGGTCTTTAACTACACCCTGACCGATGCCAACGGCACCACGGACACCGCGTCGCTGACCATCAACATGGCGCCGAAATTTATCAGTTCGGAGCATAACGATGTGATTAGCGGTACGGCCTATGGCGACACGCTGATTTATCAGGTGCTGAACAGCACGGCGGGCAACGCGACGGGGGGCAACATCACCAGCGCTGGCGGCGACCACTGGACGAACTTCTCCCTGGCGCAGGGAGACAAGATCGACATTGGCGATCTGCTGGTGGGCTGGGACGGGAATACCGCCTCGCTGGGGAATTATATCAATGTCACGCAAAGCGGTAGCAACACTGTGATCTCCATCGACCGTGACGGCGCAGGGAGCACCTACACTAATACTGCACTCGTTACGCTTGATAACGTGCAGACCACGTACGACGAGCTTGTGAACCAGCAACACATCATTACCTGATAGCACCTGCAGGACATGACCCGGGCGCACAGCGCCCGGGCATAAATAATAAAGCTGTACTTATTTATTAGGGACAAGACATGGGAATAAAGATGCCTTACTGGTGGCTCTCGTGCTGCCTGATATCTGTACCCGCCATCGCGGCAAACCCGGCGGCAACCATCAATACCGGACAGCTCCGCGAAACGCAGGAACTCCCCTCACTGAATGGCCGCGTCGCCCCGGTGGCAGGCAAAGCCGCTCCCGGTTCACTACAGCTTGGCGAGGCCGTTAATCGCGCCGTCACCTGGCACCCGGCGATCGCTGAAGCCGTGGGCAAACTCTACGAACAGAACGAAGAGGTCGACGTCGCCAAATCGAAATACTATCCGCAAATCAACGCCGGCATGGACAACGGGTATTCCCACGACGGCGACCAGAACGGCTTTACGCCGTCGCTGGTGCTCTCTCTTTCACAGATGCTCTACGACTTCGGCAAAGTGGCAAGCCAGGTGCGGGCCGAAAACGCCGGGGTCGCCCAGCAGCAGGCCAACGTGCTGGTCAGTATCGACACCATCGCCCACGATACCGCTATCGCCATGGTGCAGGTGCAAACCTGGCAGCAGATGGTCGACACCGCCAAAGAGCAGCTTGACGCCCTCTCATCAATAGGCACCCTGACCCGCCAGCGTAACGACGAAGGGGCCACCTCGCTCTCTGACGTGGTGCAGACCGACGCGCGCATTGAAGGGGCACGCGCCCAGCTGATGCAGTATCAGGCCAGCCTCGACAGCGCCCGCGCCACGCTGATGAGCTTTCTGGGCTGGAACAGCCTGAACGATATCAGCAATGACTTTCCGCAAAAGCTGGCCCGCAGCTGCGATATCGCCGAGCCGGACGATCGTCTGGTGCCTGCGGTCCTCGCCGCCTGGGCACAGGCGAACGTCGCTCAGGCTAACCTTGACTACGCCGACGCGCAGATGACGCCAACCGTCTCGCTGGAGCCGGAAGTTCGTCACTATCTGAACGATCGCTACGCAGGTAACGAAACGCGGGACCGCACCCAATATTCCGCCTGGGTGAAAGTCCAGATGCCGCTCTATCAGGGCGGCGGGCTCACCGCCCGACGCAACGCCGCCGGTCACGCGGTGGAAGCGGCGCAGTCGACCATTCAGCGCACGCGCCTCGATGTCCGCCAGAAGCTGCTGGAGGCCCGCAGCCAGGTCATGAGCCTGCAAAGCACGCTGCAAATTCAGGGCCGCCAGGAGGCGCTCAGCGCCCGCACCCGCGAGCTCTACCAGCAGCAGTATCTCGATCTCGGCTCGCGCCCGCTGCTGGACGTGCTCAACGCCGAGCAGGAGGTCTATCAGGCGCGCTTTACCCAGCAGCAGACCCTCGGTCAGCTGCATCAGCTGCAGCTCAACTGCCTCTATAACACCGGGCAATTGCGTCATGCGTTCGATCTTGATAACCGCACCATCCAGACCGTGGAGATCCAGCCATGAAGCAACGCGACATCCCGCAGGGGGAAACGATGACGGATGAGGCGCTGGAGCAGTGGGCTCAGGCGTTTGGCTTTGTCGCCACGCGCTACCGCGTTGCCTGTTCGCCAGGCTCGCTCGTCGCGGGCGCGCCGTGGCTGAAAGGCAAACCGATGGTGCCCGCGCTGACTCAGCTTGCCCGTGAAGCCGGGCTGACGTTCCAGCTGCTGACGGCCGATCAGCAGTCGATCAACAGCTGGCGTCTGCCGGTGGTGGTGGCGCTGAACGACGGAAAAATCGGCGTGATCGAGAATTTCGACGGAGAAGATACGCTCGAGGTCAGCTTTTTCGACGACAAGACATACACCAACCGCCTGTCGATGAGCGCAATGCTGCCCGCCATCCGCCACGTTATCGCCCTGCGTCCGCTGGCCGCGCTTAAGGACAGCCGCGTGGACGCCTACATCTCAAAGTACCGTCCGGACTGGCTCTACCGGCTGGTGATGCGCGACCTGCGCCCCTACAGCTGGGTGATGCTGGCGGCGCTGTTTATCAATGTGCTCTCCCTCTCCGGCATTGTCTTTTCCATGCAGGTGTATGACCGGGTGATCCCCGCCCAGTCCTACCCGACGCTTTACGTGCTGACCATCGGGGTGCTGATCGCCACCCTGTTTGGCTTTGTGCTGCGCGTTGCGCGCGGGCACATTATGGATCTGCTGGGCAAACGCTCGGATCTGCGCGTCTCTGATCGCGTGTTCGGCCACGCGCTGCGGCTGCGCCACAGCGCCATTCCGCGCTCCACCGGCAGCTTTATCTCCCAGTTGCGCGAGCTGGAGCAGATCCGCGAGATGGTCACCTCCTCCACCATCTCGACGATTGTCGATCTGCCCTTCTTCTTCCTGTTTGTGGTGGTGCTGGCGATCATCGCGCCGCAGCTGGCGTGGATCGCCCCGGTGGCGGCAGTGATCATGGTGCTGCCGGGCCTGCTGCTGCAAAAAAAGCTGGCGGAGCTGGCGAAGCAGTC
The DNA here is from genome assembly GCF_014982345.1 of Enterobacter cloacae complex sp. P1B. Lineage (NCBI taxonomy): Bacteria > Pseudomonadati > Pseudomonadota > Gammaproteobacteria > Enterobacterales > Enterobacteriaceae > Enterobacter > Enterobacter cloacae complex sp. P1B. The sequence continues at coordinate 45,208 of NZ_JADCLF010000005.1, forward strand.
GGCGCATGAATCCACCCTGCGCAACGCGGTGCTGGTGGAGAGCGTGCAGGGGCTGGAGGACATCAAGCTGATGCAGGCGGAGAACCGCTTTTTGCAGCAGTGGAACAGCTATATCCAGATCGCCGCGGAATCCGGCCTGCGCACCCGCGAGCTGACCCAGAACCTGATCAGCTGGGGGATGACCGTCCAGAGCCTGGTTTACGCCGCCGTGATCGTGGTTGGCGCGCCGATGGTGATTGACGGCACGCTGACCACCGGCTCGGTGGTAGCCGCCTCAATGCTGGCCTCCCGGATGATCGCCCCGATGGCGACGCTGTGCGGCGTGCTCGCCCGCTGGCAGCAGGTTAAGGCCGCCAAAGAGGGGCTGGACAGCATTATGCAGCTTCCTACTGAAAATCAGCGTGAAGAGACGCCGATCCGCCAGGACGTGCTGCGCGGACACTATCTTTTCGAGCAGGCGCAGTTCCGCTATCAGCCGGAAGATCCGCGCATGGCGCTGCGCATTAACCGTCTGGAGATCAGGCCGGGCGAGAAAGTGGCGATCCTCGGGCGTAACGGCGCGGGCAAATCCACTCTCCTGCAGGCGATGGCGGGCGGCATGGATCTGGCCGCCGGCGAGTTGCGGCTCGACAACCTCAGCCTGCCGCATCTGGACGTGGCCGACGTGCGGCGAAACGTCGGCTTTATGACCCAGAACGCGCGGCTGTTTTACGGCACCCTGCGTGAGAACATCACCCTCGGCATGCCGCGCGCCACCGACGAAGAGATCTTCGAGGTGCTGGAGATGTGCGGCGCGGCCAGCTTTGTGCAGAAGCTGCCAAAGGGTCTGGACTACCCGATCATGGAGAACGGCGTGGGATTGTCCGGCGGGCAGCGGCAGTCGATTCTGCTGGCGCGGATGCTGCTGCGCGATCCGAATATCGTGCTGATGGACGAGCCGACCGCCTCCCTTGACGAACACACCGAGCGGGAATTTATCCAGCGCCTGGGGGCGTGGCTCGGCAACCGGACGCTGGTTGTCGCCACCCACCGCGTGCCGGTTCTGGAGCTGGTGGAGCGCGTGGTCGTGCTGAAAGATGGGATGCTGGTCATGGACGCGCCAAAAGCGCAGGCGCTGAACAACAGCCGCATGCAGCAACAGCAGCAGGCAGCAACCGGACGGGAGTGGAAAAATGAAAATCAGTCAGCGTGACGTGGCCGCGATGGACGATCTGGATAATGCGCTCGACTCCGAAAGCGGCTATACCGGCGCGCGGCGGATTGTGATCTTTTCGCTGCTGATGTTTGTGGCGCTGGGCGTCTGGGCGTGGTTTGGGATGCTGGATGAAGTCTCAACGGGAACCGGAAAAGTGATCCCCAGCTCGCGCGAGCAGGTGCTGCAGTCGCTGGACGGGGGGATCCTCACCGAGCTGAACGTTCACGAAGGCGATCAGGTGCAGGCCGGACAGGTGCTGGCGCGGCTGGATCCTACCCGCTCGGAATCTAACGTCGGCGAAAGCGCGGCGCGCTACCGCGCGTCGCTTGCCTCCAGCGCCCGTCTGTACGCCGAGGTGAACGATCTGCCGCTGAAGTTCCCGCCTTCGCTGGAGAAATGGACCGAACTGACCGCCGCCGAAACGCGGCTCTACAATTCGCGCCGCGCGCAGCTTGAGGACACGCAGCGTGAACTGCGTTCAGCGTTAGATCTCGCAAACAAAGAGCTGGCGATCACCCAGCGGCTGGTAAAAACCGGTGCCGCCAGCCACGTGGAAGTGCTCCGCCTGCAGCGGCAGAAAAGCGACCTGGAGCTGAAGCTCACCGACGTGCGTTCCCAGTATTACGTTCAGGCGCGCGAGGCGTTATCCAAGGCCAACGCCGAGGTGGATATGGTCTCGGCGATCCTCAAAGGCCGCGAGGATTCCGTCACCCGCCTGACGGTAAAATCCCCGGTGCGCGGGATCGTGAAAAACATCAAAGTCACCACCATCGGCGGCGTGATCCCGCCCAACGGCGAGCTGATGGAGATTGTGCCGGTGGACGATCATCTGCTGATTGAAACCCGCCTCTCGCCGCGCGATATCGCCTTTATCCACCCGAACCAGGAGGCGCTGGTGAAGATCACCGCCTACGATTACGCCATCTACGGCGGGCTGCACGGGGTGGTGGAGACTATATCCCCGGACACTATCCAGGACGAGGCCAAGCCGGAAGTGTTCTACTACCGCGTGTTTATCCGCACCAGCCAGGATTACCTGGTGAACAAGGCGGGCAGGCATTTCTCGATCGTGCCGGGGATGATTGCGACGGTGGACATTAAGACCGGAGAGAAAACGGTGCTGGATTATCTGATCAAGCCGTTTAACCGGGCGAAGGAGGCGCTGAGGGAGCGATAGTCTTCGCCGGGCGATGTGTTGCAGTATGAATATCTTGAGCCACTCAATCTGAAAATTAGCGATCTCGCGGAAATGCTTAACGTGCACCGTAACACCATCAGCGCTCTCGTTAATAATAATCGTAAACTGACGGCCGATATGGCAATCAGACTGGCCAAGGCATTCGATACCACCATTGAATTCTGGTTGAACCTGCAGCTAAACGTCGACGTCTGGGAAGCACAAACTAATTCCCGGACTCAGGAGGAGTTGAGCCGTATAAAAACGATTGCAGAAATCATGGCAAAAAGGAAATCAGGCCAGCCGGATGTGGCCTGAATCAAACCGGCTCTATAGCGCCACCTTTAATCCCCCACTGCCCCGGCGTTTTTCCGGTCCACATTCTGAAAACCTCAATAAATGCGCTGACGCTGCTGTAGCCGCAGGACAGCGCAATCCATCCCACCGGCTTCCCCGCCGCCAGCCACTCCATTGCCTGCATGACGCGCGCCAGCTGCCGCCAGTTGACGAAGTTCATTCCCGTCTGGGCGCTAAATCGACGGTTAAAGGTACGCACGCTCATCCCGGCATGGCTGGCATGGCTCTTGACCGTTTGATTATCATCGACACACTGCAGCAAGTGGCTGACCACGTTCTTCAGACGCGGATCCGTTGGTACGGGCAGATAAAAGCTCACCTGAGGCGTCAGGGCAAGCTCATCCAGCAGCAGGGTGAGCTTTCGCGGATCGTACTCGTTTTCTGCAACGCTTAAGCGGGAAAACAGTGCATGAGTGAGATCGTCGGGCTCGAACAGCGCGGGGGCATCGGGAAGCATTGCACAGCACGCAGGGTCAAGATAGATAGCGCAGCCTTCTATCGCGCTTTCAGAAAAGGCGGCGTGCTGCTGGCCCGGCGGGATCCAGCCAATATGGTTTGCCGGTACAACCGAACGCCCCTGTTGGGACTCAATCACCAGCAGCCCCATTGCAATACGCCAGAGCTGTCCGGTGGGATGGCTGTGCCACGCGGTGCGGTAACCGCCGGGATGGCGGAGCGTCTCTGTACCGATCATCTTATCCTGGCCGAAAATCGTTATTCATCGACGTATTACAGAAACTGCGCCGTCGACTGTCAAGGATAATGGTGGCTCAACTACACAAGGAGCCAACATGAGCATCATCACAACCCTGATAGCCCAGCCTGACAATACCCTACAGCGCGAAAAAATGGCGTGCCTGTTAAGCCGCTTGTTCAAAGGCGAATTAGATCCCGCAGAGGTGTTCACACCCGATTACCAGCAGTACACGGATGGTCACGCGCTTGATTATCGGGGTTTTGTGCAGCACCTGAACCACGTCCGCTCGCAGATCCGCGCGATCGCATTCAGGGTAGAAGAGCTGGCCTGTCACGAGAATCTTTTAGCAGACCGGCACTGGGCTACGGTGACGTATCCAGATGGTCGCCAGGCGGAATTAGAGGTGTATATGTTTGCCGCACTGCGTGAGGGGAAAATCTGTCGTATCCATGAAGTGACGCAGACGATCGGCGGCGATGCTTCAGACCGCGCGCTCGCCCACGCCACGCAATAAGCTCACCCTGCGCGCACAACGGCAACTGCCGTTATGCGCGCTCTGTTACAGGGAGATCTTCAGGCGTCGAACCGCTTCTTTAAGCTGCTCATCCGTTGGGGTGACGAATGACATGCGCAGCGTTGTCGGGTCCGGTTCGTTGCAGTAGAAGAACTCGCCCGGTACAAACACCACGCCGTTGCTTAAGGTTTTTTCCAGCCATTTCGTCGTATTCATGCCGTTGTTCATTTTTGCCCACAGGAACATCCCGCCCTTCGGCTTGTGGAACGACATCACATCACCCAGCTCGGCTTCCAGTTCCGTTGCAAACGTCTGGTATTTCTGGCGATAGGCTTCGCGGATCATTTTAATCTGGTTCGCCAGACGCCCGGTTTTCAGATACTCGTAGGTCATCAGCTGGGACAGCGTGCTGGTGTGCAGATCGGTGGTTTGCTTGAGGTTCACCACCGCGCGCTTCAGCCATTCCGGCACCAGCACCCAGCCCACGCGGGTGCCCGGCGCGAGGATTTTGGAGAAGGTAGAGGTGTACACCACGTTATCTTCATTGCCGATATCTTTCGCATGGGCAATCAGCGGGCGGAACACGTCGTCGGTGTAGTTAATTTCGCTGTACGGATCGTCTTCGATAATCACGAAATCATAGCGCTTTGATAATTCCACCAGCTGTTTACGGCGCGCTTCGGAAAGCGTTACGCCGCCAGGGTTACCAAAGGTTGGAACGATATAAACCGCCTTGATGGTTTTCTTCGCTACCAGCGCTTCAAGTTCATCGACCTTCATGCCGTCGCCGTCGGTGCCGACGGATTCAAAATTCGCCTGTGCCAGGCCAAAGACCTGCAGCGCGGCGAGATAGGTAGGACGTTCAACGACAACCGTATCGCCCGGATTAATTAACGCACGCGCCAGCACGTCCAGAGATTGTTGAGAGCCGGAAGTAATGACCACGTCATCGGCCTTACAGGCGATGCCGCGCCCCTCGCAGATGCGTTTAATTTCTTCACGCAGCCCCGGTACACCTTCCGTCAGGCCATACTGGAACGCCTCGCCAAAATTCTGTGACAACACGGCATCGGCGGCAATTTTAAGCCCTTCGCGATCGAACAGGTCCGGATTGGGAATACCGCCGCCCAGCGAAATCACGCCCGCCATTTTGCTATGTTTTAATAATTCACGGATGGCAGATGATTGCAGGCCCTGCGCGCTGCTGGCGAGTTTGTTTGCAGACATTCTTTGATTACCTTCTTTTTTTATATTGTGCCCAATCTTAGCAGAATATGAGCAATAAATTCCGTTAGCTTAGGAAGGGGACGCAAATCCTGACGCCACAGTAAATGCACCGGCCTCGGCGCGGGCGTGAACGGCTCCAGCACACGCACCAGCCTGCCGCTTGCCAGCTCTTCCGCCACCAGCACTTCCGGTTGCAGCAGCAGCCCTGCCCCGGCTCGCGCCGCCATGCGTAAGCCGTAGCCGTCGTTGCATCTTAAGATCGCATCCCGCTTCCAGCGCACCTCCCCTTCCGCACCCGGCAGCCGCCACTCGTTGCGCGCGGTCCACACCGTGTGCGACAGGCACAGATGATCCACCAGATCGGCGGGCGTCTGCGGCGTGCCGTGTCGCGCCAGATAATCCGGCGCGGCGCAGATCACCATGTTGTAGGGACACAGATATTTCGCCACCAGATCGTCATTGCGGATATCGCCAATGCGAATGGCCAGATCGACCCCCTCTTCCACCAGATCGACCATCCGGTTGGTGAGATCCAGTTCGATACGCACTTCCGGGTAGCGCTGCAAAAATGTGGCCGTCAGAGGGGCGATCGCGCAGCCGCCAAACGACGTGGGGGCGGTGACGCGCAGGGTGCCGGCGGGCCCCGCGCGCAGCCGTTCAACCGCGCTTTCGGCAATCGAGACCTGCTCCATCACGCGCCTGGCCTCTTCGAAATAAACGCGTCCGGCGTCGGTCAGGCTCTGGCGACGGGTATTGCGCTCCAGCAGCCGCGTGCCGAGCTGAGATTCGAGCAGCGCAATATATTTCCCGACCATCACCGCCGACATCTCCAGCCGCGCCGCCGCGCCGGTGAAGCTGCCGCTCTCTACCACCGCGATAAACGTTTCCATGCCGCGAAGCTTATCCATATTCCAAACCCCTGGTTAGTAATCATCTAACTTTAGCCCAGTTTATCTGACTTTTTATTTATTAAAGAATGAGGGCTCACAACATGAGGAGTCGGATATGAAAATCGTCATTATTGGTGCCAGCGGTACGGTCGGTCGTGCCGTAACCGAAGAGTTAAGCCGTCGTCACGAGATCATCCGCGTGGGCCGCACGCGGGGCGACTACCAGGTGGATATCACCTCGCAGGCGAGCGTGCAGGCGCTGTTTGAGAAAATCGGCCCGGTGGATGCGATTGTCTCCGCCAGCGGCGGTCTCTACTTTGGCCCGCTCGCGACCATGAAGGACAGCGACTTCAACCAGGGCCTGCAGGACAAGCTGCTCGGGCAGGTGCGTCTGGCGCTGACCGGCCAGCATTATCTGAACGAAGGCGGCTCGATTACGCTGATAAGCGGGATTGTGGCGCACGAGCCGATTGCGCAGGGCGTAAATGCCACCACGGTCAATGCGGCGCTGGAAGGGTTTGTCCGCGCCGCAGCTTGCGAACTGCCGCGCGGGATCCGCATTAACCTGATTAGCCCAACGGTACTGACGGAATCCGCCGAAGCGTATGACGGGTTCTTCCCTGGCTTTGAAAGCGTTCCCGCCGCGACCGTTGCTCAGGCCTACCGCCGCAGCGTGGAAGGGGTGCAGAGCGGGCGGGTGTACAAGGTAGGTTACTGAGCCTTACGGGCGGAAATCAGCACCAGCATCGGGCGCTCCGCCTCTTCGGACAATGCAGGCCAGGCGTCAATCTGCGCCTGCGTTGGTCCCCACTCATTGACTTCACTTATCGTTAACCCGGCCTTTATCAGCGCGTTAAGCGTGGTGCCCAGCGTGCGGTGGTATTTAATCACTCCATCCGCCAGCCAGTTGCTAACGCGCTGGCTTTCGTCCTGATAATGGTTCACGCCCCAGAACCGCTCGCCGCTGTCGTCGGTCAGCCAGCCCTGACGGGTGGCGCAGGTGTAAATCGGGTGCTCCATCGAGAAGACCAGGCTGCCACCCGGTTTTAGCGCGCGATGAACGTTGGCGAATAGCGTGTCCAGCTCCGGCAGGTAGTGTAGCGCCAGCGAGCTGTAGACCAGATCGAGACTGTTTTCGCGAAGCTGAAGAGATTCCAGATCGCTACGCTGATAGTGAATCTGCGCGTCATCCGTCAGTTCAGCCGCGCGGGCAAGCATTTTTTCTGAGATATCGACGCCCGTAACGTCGCTAGCGCCCAGCGCGCGCGCCGCGCGGCAGAACCAGCCGTAACCGCAGCCGAGATCGATAACCGCTTTGCCGGTTAAATCAGGCAGCATTGCCTTGAGCGCAGGCCACTCAGGCGCACCGTCCAGCCCCTGCACCGAGCGCGGAAGCTGAGCGTAGCCTTCAAAAAACGCCGGGTTGTCGTAGATGTTTTGTGCCATGACGGACTCCTTTATCGCAACAGAGGCGAGGGTAAAGCACCCCTCGCCCGTTGGCAACGTATCCGTCTGATAAATCACAGCCTACGCCGGATTTTCTCCACCATGGCTGTGGTTGAGATCCCGTAGCGGTCATGGAGGGTGGGCAACGCGCCCGCATCAAGGAACGCGTCCGGCAGCGCGACGGTATCGAAATCCACGTTCACGCGGTTGCGCATCAACAGCGACGCGACGGCTTCGCACAACCCGCCTACGCTGCTGTGGTTTTCCGCCACAATGACCAGCCGTCCCGGCTTCGCGGCCTGCGCCAGGATCGTCTCTTCGTCCAGCGGCTTAATGGTGGGCGAGTGCAGCACCGCCACGCTGACGTTATCCTTACGCAGCTGCTTCGCCGCCTCCAGCGCACGCATGGTCATCAGGCCTGAGGCGACGATCAGGACATCGCTCCCCTCTTCCAGCAGCGCAGCTTTGCCAATCTTAAACTGGTAGTTGTACTGGTCCAGCACCACCGGCACCTTGCCGCGCAGCAGGCGCATATAGACAGGGCCATCGTGCGCTGCCATCGCCGGCACCGCCTGTTCCGTGTCGATTGCGTCACAGGGATCGATAATCGTCATGCCCGGAATACCGCGCATAATCGCAATATCTTCCGTCGCCTGGTGGCTCGGCCCGTAACCGGTGGTTAGCCCCGGCAGCGCCGCGCAGATCTTCACGTTCAGGTGCTCTTCAGCAATCACCTGATGGATAAAGTCGTAGGCGCGGCGGGTAGCGAAGACGGCATAGGTTGTGGCGAAAGGAATAAAGCCCTCTTTCGCCATGCCGCCCGCGGCCCCCATTAGCAGCTGTTCGGCCATGCCCATCTGGAAGAAGCGTTCCGGGTAGGCCTGGGCAAAAATGTGTAGATCGGTGTACTTCGACAGATCCGCCGTCATGCCGACGATCTCCGGTCGCTGTTCCGCCAGCTTCACCAGCGCGTGACCGAACGGTGCGGCGCGCGTCTCCTGGCCCTCTTCCGCGATAGAGGCAATCATCGCCGACGTGGTTAAACGCGGTTTTTTCTCCGTGGTCTGGCTCATTACAGCACTCCTTCAGGTTTGTTGGCATCCAGCACGGCGAGTGCCTTTTGCCACTCGTCAGCATCCACGCGAATAAAATGGTTCTTGTCACGCTTTTCGAGGAACGGCACGCCCTTGCCCATCAGCGTGTCGCACAAAATGACGCGCGGCTGGTTTTCCGGGTAGCGTTTGGCATTATCAAACGCCGTCACCAGCGCAGGAACATCGTTGCCGTTCACGCGCTGGACGTACCAGCCGAAGGAGGTCCATTTATCCTCCAGCGGCTCAAAGCCGAGGATCGCGTGCGAGTTGCCATCCGCCTGCTGGCGGTTAATGTCCACCAGCACGATCAGGTTCGACAGGCCGTGATGTGCCGCCGACATCGCCGCTTCCCAGGTTGACCCTTCGTCCAGCTCGCCGTCCGACATGGAGTTAACGACCCATGCCGCGCTCTGCTTGTGCTTCAGCCCCAGCGCCATGCCAACGCCAATGCTTAAGCCCTGCCCCAGCGAACCGCCAGAGATCTCCATACCTGGCGTGTAGGTTGCCATACCGGACATCGGCAGGCGGCTGTCGTCCGCACCGTAGGTCTCCAGCTCCTCTTCAGGAACGATCCCGGCTTCAATCAGGGCCGCATAACAGGCAATGGCGTAATGGCCGTGGGAGAGCAGAAAACGGTCACGCCCTTCCCACTCCGGCTCGCCCGGCTTAAGGTTCATTCCGTGGGTAAACGCGGTGGCCAGCACATCGGCATAGCCCAGCGCCTGCCCGATGTAGCCCTGCCCCTGCACTTCGCCCATGCGCAGCGCGTAGCGGCGAATGCGCCAGGCCGCGGCGGCAACCTGTTGAACTGTGGTATCCGTCATCGTCGTATCTCCTTAATGGATCAGCATCCCGCCGTTCACGTCGAGCGTGATACCGGTGGAGTAAGAAGAGAGGTCGCTGCCGAGGAACAGCGCGGCGCGGGCAATATCCTGCGCGTCTCCGAGGCGGTTAAGCGGAATGCCCGCCAGAATGGACGTTTTCATCTCATCGCTCAGCTTGCCTGCGGTGATGTCTGTCTGGATAAGACCCGGCGTGATGCAGTTTACCCGCACATTGTCGGGCCCCAGCTCACGCGCCATGGCTTTTGCCAGTCCCAGCACACCCGCTTTTGCAGCGCTGTAGTGTGGGCCGCCGAAGATGCCGCCGCCGCGCTGGGCCGATACCGATGAAATGCAGACGATGCTGCCCGACTTTTGCGCGCGCATAGTGGGAATAACCGCCTGGGACATTAGCAGCGTGCCGCGCAGGCTGACGTCAAGCACCGCATCGTAATTTTCGCGTTTGATATCCATCAGCTTGATCGGCTGAGTAATGCCGGCGTTATTCACCAGAATATCGATGCGCCCGTATTTCCCCAGCACCTGCTCAATGGCGGCATTAACCTGTAATTCATTGCTGACGTTCGCCGCAAGGCCCAGATGTTCGTCGCCCAGGCTCACGGCGGCAGCCCGGCTGGCTTCAGCGTTTAAATCGATAATCACCACTTTCGCACCCTGTTCGGCATATAATTTCGCCGTAGCGAAACCCAAACCGCGTACGGAAGCCGCGCCGGTAATAACGGCGACTTTATTTTTCAGTAGCATATATTTACTCCATTCGGACAAGAGAGATTTAATGATTTATTTCGGCTCTTCCAGCAGCATAATCATAATTAAGCCAATGGCTGCGCAAATACCGAAATAAATAAACACGGAATTAAAACTACCTGTTTTATCCAGCAGATAACCTGCCAGCATCGGGGAAACAAATCCGCCGAGATTACCGCCGCTATTGATGATGGACGCGGCAATGGGATAGGTTTTACTGTCCGCAACAGCCATGCCATAAGCTGTAAAAGCGGGCCAGCCAATATTCAGACAGAGACCGACAAAAAATAGTCCGACGCAAACCGCCACGGTGCTTTGCGGAATATTCAGCATAATGACCATCATTAAAACGGTGCTGATGGCGGTAAACATCATGGTCGGTTTACGTCGGCGGCCGAGCAGTTTGTCTGAGACGTAGCCGCCAAAAATCGCACCGATAAATCCACCGATGCACGGCATGCTGGCGACCAGCCCCATGCTCATAAACGTAAAGCCTTTCTCTTTCACCAGATAGAGCGGGATCCACGTCAACAGTCCGTACAGCACGCTGACCATCATAAAATAGGCCAGGCAGTCGCCGAGAATATTCTTTGAGGTAAACAGCCCTTTCACCGTGCTTACCGGGGCTAACTCCCGCACGCGGATCAGCCGATCGAGGCGTGCAAAGCCCGGTGAAATCACGATGTTTTCACGTCTGGCGTCCGGCGTCTCCTGACCGGCGGTAATGGTCTCCAGCTCCGCTTTAGAGACGAATGCGCTCTCGGACGGCTTCGTGCGTACCAGCAGATACCACAGGACGGCAATGACCAATCCTGGGATCGCAAAGGAGAAGAAGACCCAGCGCCAGCCCCAGGTCATGGCGATCCACACGGCCAGCGGCGGCACGAGGATGGGCGCGAACATGGTGGCGGCGATGTAGACGCCCGTGGCCGTGGCCTTCTCCTTTGGCGGAAACCAGTTATTGATGGTGGAGGCCAGCCCAACCGGGCATGGCCCCTCTGTTAACCCCAGCCCCAGGCGGATACACTTCAGGCCCAGAACCGAGGTTGCGGTGCCCATCAGCCAGGTAAAGGCAGAGAAGCCGAATATCGACAGTGCCACCATGCCGCGAATTCCCTTTTTGGCAATAAAAAAGCCCGCAGGAATTTGGCTCAGGGCGTATCCCAAAAAAAACATGCTGGCGATGGCACCGGCTTCGAAATTATTGATATGAAATTCGTCAATGATAAACGGCAGTACCGCACCAATATTTGTTCGGTCAGCATAGTTAATGGCATAAACAATAAAAATTAATGCCAGCACAACGAAACGGTAATTGGTTTTTTTAGTCTTTATGTAGGGGACAGCTTGTTCTATACGAGACATAACTTACCTCATTATTCGAACACCGTGAGTCGTTTTATTATTGCGTTCAACGTCAATATATCGGCTCACCCATGAAACGCCATTCAATAAAGCTCATTTATTGCTGAGATAAATTTGATTCGCGATACAGCTCAAAAAAATAACATCGGGATAAAATTGCCCGCTCGCAGTCTCAATGTTATGTTTTTTATCAATTATCGTGTAAGGAGTAGGCCATGTCCGCGCAGGATCGCCAGACGTTATCGCTGCCCTCGCTCAGAAATTTGCAGGCGTTTATCGCCGTTGCTAACGCCCTGAGCATCCATCAGGCGGCGGAACAGCTCAACGTCACGCCTTCGGCGGTAAGCCACCAGATTGCGTCGCTGGAATCGTGGCTGGGCAAGAAATTATTTATCCGCAGCGGCAAAGGGGTTCAACTCACCCCGACGGGAGAAAAATATCTGCGGGAGGTCTCGGCGGCGATGAGCGCCATTGGGCGCGCCACCGATCAGATCGTGAAAGAAAAAGACAATGCTGTGCTTCGCGTGCACTCTTCCCCCACCTTCGGACTGTCATGGCTGTTGCGCCGTCTGGGCAGATTCCGCGCCGAATATCCTGATATCACCATCAATCTCACCTGCTCCTATGAGAACCTGCAGTTCGCCAGAGATAATATCGACATTGATATCCGTCATGGTATTCCGGACTGGGATGCTTACCGGGTGATGACCATTAAAAACGACACGCTGGTAGTATTGGCCTCGCCGGGCTATGCAGAAGAGCATCCCATCAGCACGCCCGCCGATCTGCTGCAACAGTCGCTTATCTCCTCCACCAGCACTCTGGTGAACTGGGAAAAATGGTTCGCCTGGCACAATATCGACAGGCCCTGGCTCAATTTCAGCCTCAGCTTCGACCGTTCCTATATGAGCTTTGAAGCGGCGCGCATGGGGCTGGGGTTTATTCTGGAGAGCAAAATGATGGCTACCGATCACCTGAAGGATGGCTCGCTGGTACAGGTGCTGCCGGATGAGATGGGAATCGCCATTAACGCGCATCATCTGGTAATGCCGCACATGAACGAACGCGCGTGGAAGATCCAGCAGTTCGTCGAGTGGATTGATCGGGAGTTGCGATTGTCGGGGTATCACCTGTAGCGATACCCCATCGTGGCGTCAGGCGACCGTGCCCCAGACGAGATTCCCCTTGTGGAACGTCGCGGTACGCGGAGAAATGCGCGCCACGGCCTCGGCGGAACAGGAGGCGTCCACCAGCACAAAGCTGGCGTCGTCCTGCGCTTTCGGCCATACGCGTTCACCTTTATCGTTCAGCGGCAGCACGTCGCCGGTGGCGATGCCGAGCGCGCGGGAGAGCGTCTGCTCGTTCGGGCGAATATAGAGCTGGGCGTACAGATTGGCTTTCTCCAGCATGTCCCCCAGACCGTACGGCGACCAGTGGTCGATCACGCTGTCGGTGCCGGTCATAACAAACACGCCCTTCTCCCGCAGCTGCTTCAGCGGCATGTGCAGGGTGCCAATCGGCACGGTGGAGGCGATGGTCACCTGCTGCGCCTCCATGCGGGTGGCAATCTCATCCACCTGCTGCTCGTTGAGCGTCGCCAGCGCGAAGGCGTGGCTGATGGTCAGCTTCCCCTTCAGCTCCGGCGTTTTCTCCACGGTTTCCACCATGTAATTCACCGCCGCCACGCCCGCCGGGCTGGTTTCATGGAGGTGAATATCCACCCCTTTGTCGTAATCCAGCGCAATCTGGAACATAGTATCGAGCGATTTCTCCATCGCGCCGTCAACGCTGGTTGGGTCCAGCCCGCCTACGTAGTGCGCCCCCGCCTGCATCGCCTCGCGCATCAGCTTTTCAGCGTTGGAGAGCAGCAGGCCGTGCTGCGGGAAGGCAACGATTTCGCAGTCAAAACCTGCGCTGCGGCGCGCCAGCACCGCCTGCAAATTTTCCAGGTTTTTCAGGCCGGAAACCGGCTCAATATTGCAGTGGCTGCGGGCGATGGTGGACCCTTTCGACTGGATCAGGTCGATCAGCTTTTCGGCGCGTTCTTGCGTGTAGGGCTGTAACTCCGGCAGCAGCGTCTGCTCCAGGCGGATCATGTCCTGAATGGTGGTGCCCGCCGGACGGTTCAGGGAGCGCCACGGGCCGCCGTAGAAGGTTTTATCCAGGTGAATGTGCATGTCGCGCATCGCCGGAAGCATCAGCTTTTTACCCGCGTCGTAGTGCGGCAGCGCGGCGTCGGCGTGGCTGCCGTTATCGCGCAGGGCGACAATTTTCCCGTCTTTGATCTCCAGCGTTTTCAGCTCGGTGCGGGTGCTCGTCGCCACGCTGCCCTCGAAATTAAACCCGGCTTCAAGCAGCACGTTGTCCAGATAGTAATGTTTTGCAGTGATGTTCATCGGTTTCCCCGTCTCGCAGGTTGCCTTTGCAGTGTCGGCAGCATACGCGACGGAGCCGGTGGCGCCAAACAGCGCGCAGGCGGTGACCATTTTGCCGCTCTGGCTGATAAACTCGCGGCGGCTTTTGTTTTCACTCATCTTATCTTCCTTCATTAACAATGTGGGTACCCGTTTCACCGCGCAGCGCCGCGGGCAGGCAGTCCGGCGAGGTGATGATCACGCGCCTGCCGCCGTGGCGTAAAAATGCCAGCGAGGCGACGATTTTGGGCAGCATGCTGCCCGCCGGAAAGTGTCCTTCGTCCATGTAGCGCGTCATCTGTGCCACGCTGACGGTGTCCAGCGCCTGCTGGTCTGGCTTGCCGAAGTTAACGCAGACTTTCTCCACGCCGGTGGTTATCACCAGCACGTCGGCGCAAATCTCACGGGCCAGCAGCGCGGTGGAGAGATCTTTATCGATAACCGCATCCACGCTCTGATAATCCCCCTGCTCGCTGCGCACCACGGGAATGCCTCCGCCGCCCGCGCCGATGACCACAAAACCTTTCTGCGTTAGCGCCTTAATCGCATCCGCCTCGACGATGCGCAGCGGCTGGGGCGAGGCCACCACGCGGCGATAGCCCCGGCCTGAATCCTCGACAAAATGCCAGTCCGGGTGCGCGAGCTGTAGCTCGTCGCGCTGCGCCTCGCTGAAGAACGCGCCGATCGGTTTTGTCGGGTGCGTAAAGCCGGGATCGTTTTTATCCACCTCCACCTGGGTGACGACCGTGACCGCCTTTTGCTCGCCACGCGCCGCCAGGCGGTTGTTGAGCGCCTGCTGGATCAGATAGCCGATACCGCCCTGGGTATCCGCCACGCAGTTTGCCAGCGGGGTCAGCGGCAGCCCTTCCCGCTCGTGGGCGATCTCGGCGCGGCGCAGATCCAGCCCCACCTGCGGGCCGTTGCCGTGGGTGAGGACGATGTCATAGTCGGAGGCCAGCATTTCAAGCACCGACTCGGCCACCGCTTTGACCGCCTGCGCCTGATGTTCAACCGACTGGCTGGCGTTGTCTTTGATAATGCTGTTGCCGCCGATGGCGACGACCATAAGCTCTTTCATACGTTTTCCTTCGCAACAGTAACTTCAGCGCTCGCAACTTCTCGGCTGTCGAGGAAATGCTTCACCACAAACATGCCGCCCATCATCAGGTAGGCCGTGACGAACATCAGGGAACTGCCCTCGGCAAAGCCCACCACTGGCGCGTGGATCACGCCAAACAGCGCCAGCAGCGCGCCTCCTGCGGCGGCGACGGCCCCGCGCAGCGGTTTGTTAATGATGGCGAAGATAGCGATACAGCCCCAGAGCATGCTGGCGAGCGGCGCACCGTTGCCGAGGTGCATCAGCCCCTCGTAGTAGATCCCTTTGCTGTGCAGCACGTCGGTGCCAATTTTCGCCGCGCTGGTTCCCGCCGCGCTCATCACGCTGTTCATCATGGTCAGCGCCCAGTTAGCGATCCACGGGAACAGGCAGATAAAGATGACGGGCACCTCCACTTTCGGCGTTTCCCGCACCACCTGGTTGGCGGTGACGACGCCGATAAACACCAGAATCGGCACGATAGCGGTCATCGGTATGATGGCGAGCATAAACGCCCCCAGCCCGAACAGCGGCACGATGAACATGGTCACGCCGGACGCCAGCGTGTAGCCGATGCTCGCCCCCATCGCCTTCCAGCCGGGATGGCCCACATAGACCGTGACCGGGAACGGGTTGCCCATCAGGCAGCCGAGCATGGAAGCCAGGCCGTTCGCCAGCATCACCTTGCGGGTCGGGTACTCATCCCCCGCTGCGTGGGCGCTTTCGATGTTCTCCAGGTCGAAGATGTAGTTCGCCAGCCCCAGCGGTACGGCGGACGCCAGATAAGGCAGAGCGTGCGGCAGGCCCTGCATAAAGCTGTCCACGTGCACTTCCGGCGGGTTAAAGCCGAAGGATGACATGGACGCCTTGATGGCATCCGGACTTTGCAGTCCGGAAATCCACGCCAGCGCCGTTCCGGCAATCAGCAGCAGCAGGCCGGTCGGGATTTTGGCGAAAATCGGCTTTTTACCGAACCAGTTAATGAAGATCAGCAGCAGAACGATGAACGACACGGTGGGCGCTTCGAACGCCTGCAACATCGGGTTCATCGCCAGCAGCAGCAGGCCAAGACCGGACAGGCACGACAGCAGCACGGTACGCGGGATCATCTTGCGGATGGTCTCACCCAGGAACGAGCCGCCCGCGAGGATCATCGCTTCCACGAAGCACCACACCAGGCCAATCTGAATCGCGAAATCCGCATCACCGGTTTGCTGGTAGACGGGCATCAGGACCAGGAAGGTCACGGTAAAAATCGAGGGTGCGCTCGGGCCGGACGGCAGCGCGGTGACGTCCGTACGTCCGGTGGCGCGCGCCATTTGCAGACCAAACCATGTGTAGCATAAACTCGCTACCAGCACCGCCAGCCCGAAGGCCGGCGCGATGCGTCCATAAACAATCTCCTTCGGGATGCCGACGACAAAAATGAGCAACCCCATCATGGTCAGCAAATTAGTCAGGTTGTTGGTCATCAACCCGAAATAGGCCGCCCAGTCACCTCTTTTCCACTCCAGTTTCATGTTTTTCATGGATGCATACCTTATAGAACGTAGCGATCGCGGAAGGTCAACAGCGCCTTTTCAAAACAGCTAAACGGCGGGTGAACGATGCCCGCCCCAATCATGCCGATGCCCGCGTCTTTGTGGGCAATGGCGGTGTTGATCACCGGCAGAATGCCGCTGCCCGCCACTCTGGTGATGTCGATGGCGGTTGGAATGCCCATAAACGACAGCAGCGGAATGGTGACGTTCGGGTTCTCGCCGAGGGTGATCTCGCGCATCTGGCGCGAGAAGTCGATGGCTTCCTCCACCGTGCCGCCCACCAGCGCAACGATGGCCGGTGCCGTCGCCATCGCAAAGCCGCCGATGCCGTAGGTTTCGGTGATGGCGCTGTCGCCAATGTCCAGCCCGGAGTCTTCCGGCTTATAGCCTGCGAACATCGGGCCAATCACCTGCTGCGCCGGACCGGTAAACCACTGCCCCGGCAGGCCGGAAACGCGCAGGCCGAACTCGTAGCCGTTGCGCGCCATGGTAGTCACGACGGTGCTGTATTCAATGCCGTGAGCGGCATCCAGCGCGGCTTTACACATCGCCATCCACGTCGGGCCGGAGAAATAGTCGCTGCTGGCGACAAACTCAAACACCTCGCGCTGCTGCTCCACCGGGTAGCCCGCCTGAATCAGCCCCGGCGTCAGCGCCTGGATCAGCAGCGTGGTGCCGGCGTTGTTGCGGTTGTGGCACTCGTCGCCCATGTGCAGCGCCTGGGCCAGCATCAGGCGCAGGTCGATTTCGCCGATGATATTCATCGCGTCGCGCAGCATCGGGCCGAGCACGTCGCGCATCCAGTTCAGGCGGTCGATCACGCTCTGGTCGTTAGCCCCCATGCGCAGGATCTTCGCCATCTGCTCGCTGAGGTTGGTGAACGCCCGGTTGCCGTAGGTTTTGTTCTCAACGATGTGCATAAACATTGACGCGGAGGTGACGCCCGCCATGGAGCCCACGCAGTC
The DNA here is from genome assembly GCF_014982345.1 of Enterobacter cloacae complex sp. P1B. Classification (NCBI taxonomy): domain Bacteria; kingdom Pseudomonadati; phylum Pseudomonadota; class Gammaproteobacteria; order Enterobacterales; family Enterobacteriaceae; genus Enterobacter; species Enterobacter cloacae complex sp. P1B. The sequence goes on from NZ_JADCLF010000005.1 coordinate 62,775, forward strand.
GTGCTCGTGGCACGGCGAGAAGGTGATCTCGCCTGAAGCCGCCAGCCTTGCCGCGTTCTCCAGATCCGTCGCCAGCCCTTCAAATACCAGCGCACCGGTAACCGCGCCCTTCATCGCGCCGCACATGTTTTCCCATGCGACGGGCGGACCGGCGTGCAGAATGGTGGTGCGGGTCATGCCCGGCACTACGTTAATTGCCTGGTCATAGCCCACCAGCACCGGGTGAGACTGGATAATGCGCTCAAGGGCGATTTTGTTCGCGGCGGCGATCTTCTCCGCCAGCGGTTTCTCTGCCAGCTGGTCGAGCGCTTCTACCACCTGCATGTTGCCCTGCCCCGGCGGCGTCCAGTCGAGCTGGGTCACGGGAACGTGCTGCTTTTTGAGGTCGTCGCTGAACATCGCAATGCCGACGTTAATGACGTTAAGCGGCTGGTTGAATAAAGTGGTCATTATGCGTTCTCCCCTTTGCAGATAAATTCGCGTGCCAGTAATCCGGTGTTGGTGCTGCTGCTGGCCCAGATGACGCCTGCGTCGGTCAGCCGCTGGCACTGCTGCGCCAGCGACTGCGGATCCTGGTCGGTGCCAAGCACGTAGCCGAGGATCTCCAGCGGACGGTTATCGGCTTTCGCGATCGCCTGTGCCTCTTTGATCGCGTCGATCATCACCCCCACCGGATCCTCGTGCGCGCCGAAGCCGAGCACGAAGTCCATCACGATGACGCCCACCTGCGGATCGCGCGCCTCCTGTAGCAGGCGGCTGATGCGGTTGGTCGGGTCGATCATTGGGTGCGGTTTGCCGTTGGTGAAGTCGTCGTCACCGAAGTCAAGGAAGGTGTGGGCCTGGCTGACGCTAATGTCCTTCAGGCGCTTAGCCGGATCGGGCTGGATATTGCTCCAGACATCGTCGAACTTCTCCAGCGCGGCAAACATCGCTTCGTCGCACAGGGTGCCGCCGCAGAACAGGCCGCGAATGTACTTCTGCTGTGGGGTCAGGCGGGCGCGCACCTCTTCAATCAAAGGCCAGTTGAGCGGATGCAGATCCAGAGACTCTTTTTTAATGCCGGTAAGCAGCACCGCCTTCAGCGCCGCCTCTTTGGTGCCACGCGCAAACTGCAGGCCGTCTTCATCGGCGGGCGGTTCGCTGCGGCCGAGGAAGCAAACAACCACCGGCTTGCGGCAGGCTCTGGCGCGGGCCAGCACCTTTTCTGCCACCGCTGGCGCAGGCGGCTTGGAGATGAGCGCAATCACCCGGGTGCCCTCATCCGCCTCAAGCATGTCGATGGCGTCGAGCATCATCAGGCCGCCGATTTTCTCGCTGAGATCGCGCCCGCCGGTGCCGATCAGCTGCGACACGCCGCCGCCGAACTCGTGAATGCGCACGCTCAGCTCCTGGCTGCCGGTGCCGGAGGCGCCAACAATCCCAATCGGCCCGCGACGCACCGCGTTGGCGAAGCACAGCCCCGCACCGTTGATGATGGCGGTTCCGCAGTCAGGCCCCATCATCAGCAGCCCTTTCTCATGCGACAGCTGCTTCAGCGCCAGCTCGTCGTCGAGCGACACGTTATCGGAAAAGAGCATGACGTTAAGATCGTTTTCCAGCGCCTGACGCGCTTCGCGGGCGGCAAAGGTGCCGTTGACGGAAATGACCGCCAGGTTGCTGTCCGGGCGATGAGTTTTGGCGCTGGCAATCGTCGCGTAGCGTGCTTCATGGGTGCCGCTGCTCGCTTTATGGGTAAATAAAGCTTCTATTTCCCCCAGCGTTTCATCGTTCGCCGCGTCGCCTTTAATCACGATCATCAGGTCGCCATTTTTGGCTTCCGCTAATTCCGGCGTGAGCAGCCCGAGATTTTTCAGAACGCCTTTATTCATTTCCGTCGCCATTGCCACAAACGCCTGTTCGACGCCCGGCAATTTATTGGCTTTGGTGGAAACCGACATTAAGGAAACCGAATCGAAATACGTGTTCTTTTTTATGACGATTTTGGTTGGCATTGTTTTCTCCTGAATACGGATAAAAGGGGGCCGCCGTCGCGCAGAATGCACGTCGGTAAAAATACTGTTTGAATTAACGGCCAGCCGGACGTGGCTGGCCGAATGCGTTATGCGCCCGCCGCCAGCAGCAGGTCGGCTATTACATCGAAGCCTTTTTCCCGCGCCAGTTCGAGCGGGGTTTTGCCGTATTTATCGGTCATGTGCGGATTCGCGCCGTGGTCCAGCAGCAGCTTCACAATTTCCTGCTGCTTTGCGCCGCCGTCATTCAGCACGATGGCTTCCAGCAGCGGCGTCCAGCCGACAAAGTTAGTGTGGTTGACGTTAATATCGGTTTTTTCCAGCAGCTCGCGCACGATTTCAACGTGGCCTTTTTCACTGGCAGGGGTAATGCCCACGCCGCCGAAGCGCGTCAGACGGTCGAGATCCGGATTCGCCGGAAGAACGATGCGCAGCAGGGTTAAATCATTAGTCAGGCAGCTTATCAGGAAGGGGTTAAAACAGGTCTGGTCCTGTTTATCAATATCCGCGCCGGCGGCAATTAAAAATTCCACGCAGGCATAATGCTTTTTCAGGCTGGCAATAATAATGGCGGTTCTTTTCTGGCGGTTGGTGGCGTTAATATCCACGCCGTTATCCAGGCAGGCTTTTAGCGCGTCGATGTTGCCCTCTTCTGCCGCCAGCAGAAATTCCGTAACGAGTGCGTTTGCAGACATATTCAGTCTCCCAATGTTTCACTTCTGATGACCTGAGAATAGCAACAGCCTGGTCACAAAAGAATCCGCTTAAAAATGATTCATCGACACGCAATTCATTATTGAGTTAAATTCAACAGTCAGGCTAAAACGTGCGTCTGTGCAACCTTTTTCTTATGGTTTACCGTTTTTTAGCGCCTCAGGCAGCATTATCCTTATGGTTGTAAAAGCCTTGCAGGACGCGGCTCCGCGTAAATAGTCAGAACTGTGACACACTTCAAATATGATGTAACGGCGCTGTTAAAATATGTTCAAAACTGATGGCTGAGGATGTTGTGATATGAATTCCATCTTTACCGAAGAGAACCTGCTGGCCTTCACCACCGCGGCACGCTTCGGCAGCTTCAGCAAAGCCGCCGCCGAGCTGGGTGTGACGACCTCCGCCATTAGCTACACCATTAAGCGCATGGAGACCGGGCTGGATGTGGTGCTGTTTGTGCGCAACACGCGCAGCATCGAGCTGACGGAGTCCGGGTTTTATTTTTACCGTAAAGCCACCGATCTGCTGAATGACTTCCACGCCATCAAGCGCGGGATTGATACCATTTCGCAGGGCATCGAGGCGCGAGTGCGCATCTGCATTAATCAGCTCTTGTATACGCCGCGCCATACCGCGCGTTTGCTGCAGGTGCTGAAAAAGCAGTTTCCCACCTGCCAGATCACGGTGACGACCGAGGTGTATAACGGCGTCTGGGATTCGATCATCAACAATCAGGCCAACATCGCGATTGGCGCGCCGGATACGCTGCTGGACGGCGGCGGGATTGATTACACCGAAATTGGCGCCATTCGCTGGGTGTTTGCCATCGCGCCGGAACATCCCCTCGCCTTTGTTCCCGAACCGATAGCGGAGAGCCAGTTGCGCCTGTACCCCAACATCATGGTGGAAGATACAGCGCATACCATCAACAAGAAGGTCGGCTGGCTGCTGCACGGGCAGGAGGCGATTCTGGTGCCGGATTTCAACACCAAGTGCCAGTGCCAGATTCTGGGGGAAGGGATTGGCTTTTTGCCGGAATACATGGCAAGAGAAGCGATGGAAGACGGTCTGCTCATCACGCGGCGTATTAACAATCCGCGTCAGGACTCGCGCATGCTGCTCGCCACGCAGCATGCGGCGACCGGCCAGGTGACGCGCTGGATCAAACAGCAGTTTGGCCCGGAAGGCGTATTAACCGGTATATACAGTGATTTACTGTGGCGTGCTTAGTTTTTCGTCTGCACCCAAAACGCGTGGATAAGGCCCGGGAAGTAACCCAGGATGGTCAGAAGGATGTTCAGAATAAACGCCCAGCCCAGTCCCTTGCCAAGCAGCACGCCCAGCGGCGGGAGAATAATCGTAAAAACAACGCGCCAAAAACCCATAATCACTCCGTGCAAGCTAACCAATTGAAAATTAAAAAGAGACATTTCTCTAAGCATAGCCAGTTTACGGGTTACTGCCATTCGTCTCTCGCGCTTTTACCTGCCTTTACCCTCTTTACACTGGCTTAAGCCCTTCCTTAAATGTTCTACTACTCATAAATTGACCGTAAGGAAACACCATGTCTCTTTCTCTTATTTCGCCACAGCAGGCGAACGCGCTTATTAAAGAAGGCGCAAAACTGATTGATATTCGCGATCCCGATGAGTATGCCCGCGAGCATATTCCGGCAGCACGCTCCATACCGCTGGATTCTTTACCCGGCGGGCTCAACGCTGCCCCTGGTGAAACGGTGATTTTCCACTGTCAGTCCGGGACACGGACATCAAACAATGCTGCGCGACTTGCGCAGGCAGCGTTGCCGGCTCAGGCCTTCGTGGTTGAGGGGGGCATTCAGGGCTGGAAGCAGGCCGGGCTGCTGACCGTTGAAGATAAATCCCAGCCGCTCCCGCTGATGCGGCAGGTACAAATTGCCGCCGGGCTGCTGATCCTCTGCGGCGTGGTGCTGGGTTATAGCGTCTCCAGCGGCTTTTTCCTGCTGAGCGGTTTCGTCGGTGCCGGGCTGCTGTTCGCCGGTGTGACAGGTTTTTGCGGTATGGCACGGTTGCTGAAAGTGATGCCGTGGAACCGTCATACCTCATAAGCAGTAATCAATGAATTACGCTGTACCCGACATCAGACGTCGGCTAAGGTGAAGATCGCTAAAACGATGAGGAGGTTATATGTTTTCTGTCGGTGATTATGTGCAACCGCTAAAAGGCGGCCCAAAGCTGAAAGTGCTCGAAGTGAACGGTGAAAACGTGGTGGCGGTACAGGCCAGCAATGAACAAGGCGAGAAATATACGCTGAAAGCGGCCGATTTGGCGCCGTATACCGAAGAAGGTGATTTCGGCGTCTGCTGAACAGACAACCGGGCGGCTTGTTCCGCCCGGTCCACGTATTAGATCAGAAAATCATCCAGTGATTTACCCTCTGCCAGCGCGCTGGCAATAGGCTTCGGCGTGCGGCCCTGGCCGGTCCACGTTTTTTCTTCACCGTTCTGGTCAATAAAGCGATATTTCGCTTCACGCGGTTTACGCTTTTTAGTCGGTTTACCCGCCTGCGCCAGTTCTGAACCCAGCAGGTCAGTCGGAGAAATACCATCGGCTTTCATCAGTTCCAGCAGGGTATTAATTTTTTCCTGCTGTTCAGCGCGCTGCTGCTCTAATTCCGCCAGCTCATTGCGTTTTTCTTCAGTAACGACCCTGACCTTTTCCAGCATTTCCTCAAGAACGTCCAAGGTTAATTCTCGCGCCATCGCGCGCAGGGTTCGGATATTATTAAGATTCTGTAACGTCAAAGACATATTATTGAAAACCTTTTCTTTGGGGTAAATAGATAAATCGCCCCAAGAATAATTCATTTCAGTTGAAATATCTACCCAAAGGTCCAAACGGGCATAAATGTAAATATATTTAAATATCGCCGTTAATAATAGCGCATAGCATTGGCGGGAAACACGTAGATCTAATCACCAAATCAATATAAATGGTCAACTTTAATCCAAATCACAGCATACTGCGCTCTCATCAGGGGAGTGGATTTCTGCGTCAAAAGCAAAACACCTAAGACACTGATTTATATAAGTAAAACATTTGATGAGACAGATTATAACGAACCGGATAAAAAACAACCGATTTTAGAGAATTTTGTGGACAAAAGGCGAGTAAATAAAAATTAATCACTAGTTGTTAGTTCAAACATAGAGATATACGCTATACACCTCAAACAAACCAACCTAAAGCACTAGCCGCTGAAGGAAAACCGATTCCACTGCGTTCTTCTCAAGGAGTTCAGACATGTTCTCGCCGCAATCTCGCCTGCGCCACGCGGTGGCGGATACTTTCGCGATGGTTGTCTACTGTTCCGTTGTGAACATGCTGATTGAAATATTCCTCTCCGGAATGACCTTCGAGCAGTCACTTTCTTCTCGTCTGGTGGCGATCCCGGTCAATATTATTATCGCATGGCCTTACGGGCTGTACCGCGATGCCGTTATGCGTTTCGCGCGCCGCATCAGCCCGGCGGGCTGGATGAAAAATCTTGCCGACGTGCTGGCGTACGTCACGTTCCAGTCGCCGGTATACGTGGCTATTCTCCTGACAGTGGGCGCGGACTGGCACCAGATCGCCGCAGCGGTCAGTTCGAATATCGTGGTATCAATGCTGATGGGTGCGGTATACGGCTATTTCCTCGACTACTGCCGCCGCCTGTTTAAGGTCAGCCAGTACGGCCAGGTAAAAGCGTAATGTGAAGCGACTGGCGAAAGCCAGTCGCAGATTTACTGTACGTCGCCAAACAGTCCCTTCAGAAACCGCTCCAGCGCCATACGCGAACTGAAACCGTGCGGAATACCATAATGCTCATGCCGTTCACCGCCTAAATAGAGCGGAAATTGCTGATAGTGATCGCAGGTTTTAATATCCGAGGCAGGCTCAGCAAATGACAGACTTCTGTCTTTCAGCGTCGGGTGAATAATGAGAGCGGTACGTCCCATCCTGGCTTCACGATTAACATAAACATAATTCTCGCCGCGGCGATATCCATACGCTTTTGGCGTCACCTCATCCATGGTGAATCCCTCTTTTTCAAGAACGCGTGCCACCTCGTCAGGTCGTAAATACATATCTTTTCCTCGTTATCTTTTCCTGCCCGGCAACCTTACAGTAATCAGCATTAGCAGGGCTTTCAGAATAGTCCATAAACTGGCGGATAACGCGTGACGCGCTTCAGATATTAAATTTCTGAACTAAACTAAACGGGAACACAAAATTACGGAGGATCGTATGTTTAACAGACCGAACCGAAACGATATTAACGACGACGCGCAGGATATTCGTAATGATGTCAGCCAATTAGCGGACACGCTTGAGGAAGTGCTGAAATCCTGGGGATCCGATGCGAAGGATGAAGCAGATGCTGCGAAACGTAAGGCTCAGTCTCTGCTCCGTGAAACCCGCGCCCGTATGAACGGACGTTCACGCGCTACGCAGGCGGCCTGCGACATGGCAAGCTGTGCTACGACCTTCGTACGTGAAAAACCACTGTGTACGCTGGGAACCGTCGCGGCGGTCGGCATTTTTGTCGGAGCCCTGCTCAGCCTGCGTAAGTAAGCCCGCATTCTCAACCCCGGTAGCCTCAGGCGCCGGGGCTTTTTTATGCCTGTAATCCTGAAAAACCCGTACAGCCCGCCCTGCCCCGCTGAGCTCATCATCAGGGCAACATTAATCTGAATTTCCCATATCTTGTATGGTTGAATCTTTTCTCGACTACATCTAGTATTCCCTTAAGAAAGACACACACTCTATGACGCGTTAACTCGCGCCGTTTTCTCATTCTAAATGGAAATACGAATCATGAGCATTATTATTTACACTCGTAACGATTGTGTTCAGTGCCACGCCACCAAACGGGCGATGGAGAGCCGCGGCGTGGCGTTTGAGATGGTAAATATCGACCTGGTGCCCGATGCCGCGGATACCCTGCGCGAACAGGGATTTCGTCAGCTTCCGGTGGTCATTGCCGGTGATACCAGCTGGTCTGGCTTTCGCCCGGACATGATTAATCGCCTGAGCGCTCAGGCCACGCGTGCATGAGTGGGCTGGTCTTCTTCTCCAGCAGCTCAGAAAACACGCTCCGCTTTATTGAGCGCCTCGGGCTGCCTGCGGTGCGTATTCCGCTCAACGAGCGGGAGCGCATTCAGGTAGACGAACCTTACATTCTGGTGGTGCCCAGCTATGGCGGCGGCGGTACGGCAGGAGCAGTACCTCGCCAGGTGATCCGCTTTCTGAACGATCCTCATAACCGGGTACTGATTCGGGGCGTGATCGCGGCGGGCAATCGTAATTTTGGCGATGCCTTTGGCCGCGCCGGGGATGTCATCTCTCAAAAATGCGGCGTGCCGTATCTCTATCGTTTTGAACTGATGGGGACACAGCAGGACGTAGAAAACGTGCGTAAAGGAGTGAACGAATTTTGGCAACGACAACCGCAGAACGGGTAATTCAGGCGACGCCGGACTACCACGCATTAAACGCGATGCTTAACCTCTATGACCGGGAGGGGCGCATTCAGTTTGGCAAAGATCGCGAGGCGGTAGAGGCTTTTTTCGCCGCCCACGTGCGGCCCAACAGCGTGACGTTTGCAAGCCAGAATGAACGTCTCGACTATCTGGTTAACGAGGGCTACTACGAGGAGCGCGTCCTGGCCCGCTACGATCGTCCCTTCGTGGTAAGACTGTTTGAACGTGCGCACGCCAGCGGTTTTCGCTTCCAGACGTTTCTTGGCGCATGGAAGTATTACACCAGCTACACCCTGAAAACCTTCGACGGCAAACGCTACCTGGAAAGCTTTGAAGATCGCACCGTGATGGTGGCCCTGACGCTGGCCCAGGGCGATGAAGCGCTGGCTGAACGGCTGACGGAGGAGATCCTCTCCGGCCGCTTCCAGCCCGCCACGCCGACGTTTCTCAACTGTGGTAAAGCCCAGCGCGGCGAGCTGGTCTCCTGCTTCCTGCTGCGCATCGAAGACAATATGGAGTCGATTGGCCGTGCGGTGAACTCGGCGCTGCAGCTTTCCAAACGCGGCGGCGGCGTGGCGTTTCTGCTCTCGAACCTGCGGGAAGCGGGCGCGCCGATCAAACGCATCGAAAACCAGTCTTCCGGCGTCATTCCGGTGATGAAGATGCTGGAAGATGCCTTCTCCTACGCCAACCAGCTTGGCGCACGCCAGGGTGCGGGCGCGGTTTATCTGCACGCGCACCACCCGGATATTCTGCGTTTTCTGGATACCAAACGTGAAAACGCCGACGAAAAAATCCGCATCAAAACCCTCTCGCTCGGCGTGACGATCCCGGATATCACGTTTAAGCTGGCCAAAGAGAATGCCGACATGGCGCTCTTCTCGCCGTATGACGTTGAACGGATCTACGGCAAAGCGTTTGGCGACGTGGCGATAAGCGAGCTTTATGACGAGCTGGTTGCAGACGATCGCATCCGCAAGAAATACATCAACGCCCGCGATTTCTTCCAGACGCTTGCGGAAATTCAGTTTGAATCCGGCTATCCGTACATCATGTACGAGGATACGGTAAACCGCGCCAATCCGATTGCCGGGCGCATCAACATGAGCAACCTGTGCTCGGAAATTTTGCAGGTCAACAGCGCCTCCGCTTACGACGAAAACCTGGACTACGCGGAGATCGGCAAAGATATCTCCTGCAACCTCGGATCGCTCAATATTGCCCACACCATGGATTCGCCGGATTTTGGCCGCACGGTGGAAACTGCCGTTCGCGGGCTGACGGCGGTATCGGACATGAGCCACATCCGCAGCGTGCCGTCCATCGAGGCGGGCAACGCCGCGTCGCACGCCATCGGCCTGGGGCAGATGAACCTGCACGGCTATCTGGCACGGGAAGGCATCGCCTACGGCAGCCCGGAAGGGCTGGATTTCACGAATCTCTATTTCTACACCGTCACCTGGCATGCGCTGCATACCTCAATGATGCTGGCGCGCGAGCGCAACCAGCGGTTCGCAGGCTTTGAGCAGTCGCGCTACGCCAGCGGGGCGTATTTCAGCCAGTATCTGGAAGGCGACTGGCAGCCGAAAACCGAAAAAGTGCGCGCGCTGTTTGACCGCGCCGGCATTACCCTGCCGACGCGCGAGATGTGGCAGCAGCTGCGCGACGACGTGATGCGCTACGGCATTTATAACCAGAACCTGCAGGCGGTGCCGCCAACCGGTTCGATTTCCTACATCAACCACGCCACGTCGAGCATTCACCCGATCGTGTCGAAGATTGAGATTCGTAAGGAAGGCAAAACCGGACGCGTCTACTACCCTGCCCCGTTTATGACCAATGAGAACCTGGCGCTGTACCAGGACGCGTACGAGATCGGCCCGGAGAAAATCATTGATACCTACGCCGAGGCCACGAAGCACGTGGACCAGGGGCTGTCGCTGACGCTCTTCTTCCCGGACACCGCCACCACGCGGGATATCAACAAAGCGCAGATTTACGCCTGGAAGAAAGGCATCAAAACGCTGTACTACATTCGCCTGCGCCAGCTTGCGCTGGAAGGCACCGAAATCGAAGGCTGCGTGTCCTGCGCGCTGTAAGGAGAAAGGATGAAACTGTCACGCGTGAGTGCCGTTAACTGGAACAAGATTCAGGACGATAAAGACCTGGAGGTGTGGAACCGCCTGACCAGCAACTTCTGGCTGCCGGAAAAGGTGCCGCTCTCCAATGATATTCCAGCCTGGCAGACGCTGAGCCACGCCGAACAGCAGCTGACGATCCGCGTCTTTACCGGTCTGACGCTGCTGGACACTATTCAGAATACCGTCGGTGCGCCCGCGCTGATGAGCGACGCGCTGACGCCGCACGAAGAGGCGGTGATGTCGAACATCAGCTTTATGGAGGCGGTGCACGCCCGCTCCTACAGCTCGATTTTCTCGACGCTGTGCCAGACCAAAGACGTGGACGCGGCCTACGCCTGGAGTGAAGAGAGCGCGTCATTGCAGCGCAAGGCGGAACTGGTGCTGGAGTATTACCGCGCCGACGAGCCGCTGAAGAAGAGGATCGCCAGCGTGTTCCTGGAATCCTTCCTCTTCTATTCCGGCTTCTGGCTGCCCATGTACTGGTCGAGCCGGGGCAAGCTCACCAACACCGCCGATTTGATTCGCCTCATTATCCGTGACGAGGCGGTGCACGGTTATTACATCGGCTATAAGTATCAGAAAGGGCTGGAGAAAGTCAGCCCGGAAAAACGCGAGGAACTCAAAGGTTTCGCCCTCGATTTGCTGATGGATCTGTATGACAACGAGTTGAGCTATACCGAAGAGCTGTACGCCGGAACGGGCTGGGAAGAGGACGTGAAGGCGTTTCTCTGCTACAACGCGAACAAAGCGCTGATGAACCTGGGCTACGACGCGCTTTTCCCGCCGGAGATGGCGGAGGTAAACCCGGCGATCCTCGCGGCGCTGTCGCCCAATGCGGACGAAAACCACGATTTCTTCTCCGGGTCCGGATCGTCGTACGTGATGGGTAAAGCGGTGGAGACAGAAGATGAGGATTGGGATTTTTAATGTATGAATTAACGTTCATTAATTAAATATAAATCTCATTATTTCCACACCACTATTTCACCAGGCACTACACTGTAATTTCCCCGTCATATTCGCCTGATTCACACCGATTCAGGCGAATTTCCCGACGCAGCAGCAAAAAATTGAGAAAAATTCAAACCGCCCTCAGCCCTTTATTCATGGGAAATTCAGCCGTTTCGCTTGCAGCAAAATTCCGGCGTCAGGCCAACTCAGGGTTGTCTCAGATTCTCAGTATGTTAGGGTTATGCCCGTTAACAATTTACCATGGTAATCATATCGACATAAACAAATAACAGGACACTCTCTATTGCATGGCAATTAAATTAGAAGTGAAAAATCTTTATAAAATATTTGGCGAGCACCCGCAGCGCGCATTCAAATATATTGAGAAAGGGCTTTCGAAAGAGCAAATTCTGGAAAAAACCGGGCTGTCGCTTGGCGTTAAATACGCCAGTCTGGCCATTGAAGAAGGCGAGATTTTTGTCATCATGGGGTTATCCGGTTCGGGTAAATCCACTATGGTTCGCCTTCTCAATCGCCTGATTGAACCCACCCGCGGACAGGTGCTGATTGACGGCGTGGATATCGCCAGAATCTCAGACGCAGAACTCCGCGAGGTGCGCAGAAAGAAGATCGCAATGGTGTTTCAGTCATTCGCGCTCATGCCGCATATGACGGTGCTCGATAATACCGCCTTCGGTATGGAATTAGCCGGCACGCCCGCTCAGGAACGTCAGGAAAAAGCCCTGGATGCTTTGCGTCAGGTAGGGCTGGAAAATTACGCTCATGCCTACCCGGACGAGCTTTCGGGCGGGATGCGTCAGCGCGTCGGATTAGCCCGCGCGTTAGCCATTAATCCAGACATATTATTAATGGATGAAGCCTTTTCAGCCCTCGATCCTTTAATTCGCACCGAGATGCAGGATGAGCTGGTAAAATTACAGGCCAAACACCAGCGCACCATTGTCTTTATTTCTCACGATCTCGATGAAGCCATGCGTATTGGCGACCGCATTGCCATTATGCAAAATGGCGAAGTGGTGCAGGTCGGCACGCCGGATGAAATTCTGAATAATCCGGCGAATGATTACGTGCGCACCTTCTTCCGCGGCGTGGATATTAGCCAGGTATTTAGCGCGAAAGATATTGCCCGCCGAACGCCAAACGGCATTATTCGAAAAACGCCAGGCTTCGGCCCGCGCTCCGCGCTGAAGCTGTTGCAGGATGAAGACCGTGAATACGGTTATCTGGTTGAACGCGGCAATAAATTTGTCGGCGTTGTCTCCATCGACTCTCTGAAAACCGCCCTGAGCGAAAACCAGGGAATCGATGCGGCGTTGATTGACGCTCCGCTTGCCGTGGATGCCGAAACGCCGCTTAGCGAGTTGCTCTCTCACGTGGGTCAGGCGCCTTGCGCCGTGCCGGTTGTCGGTGAAGAACAACAGTACGTTGGCATCATCTCAAAACGGATGCTGCTACAGGCTTTAGATCGCGAGGGGGCAAACAATGGCTGATCAATCAAACCCATGGGGTACCACTGAAGCTGCGGACAGCGCGGCGCAATCTGCCGATGCGTGGGGTTCCACGCCCGCACCTGCCGAAGGAGGCGGCGCGGCGGACTGGCTCAACAGCGCACCCGCGCCTGCGCCAGAGCATTTCAATATTTTGGATCCGTTCCACAAGACGCTGATCCCGCTGGACAGCTGGGTGACAGAGGGGATCGACTGGGTCGTTACCCATTTCCGCCCGGTGTTCCAGGGGATCCGCATCCCGGTGGATTACATCCTGAACGGCTTCCAGCAGCTGATGCTGGGCATGCCTGCGCCCGTGGCGATAATCCTGTTCTCGCTGATCGCATGGCAGTTCGGTAGCGCGGGTATGGGCGTCGCCACGCTGATCTCCCTGATTGCCATCGGCGCGATTGGCGCGTGGTCTCAGGCGATGATTACCCTGGCGCTGGTGCTGACTGCCCTGCTCTTCTGCATTGTCATCGGCCTGCCTATGGGGATCTGGCTGGCGCGCAGCCCGCGGGCGGCGAAGATTATTCGTCCCCTGCTGGATGCGATGCAGACCACCCCGGCGTTCGTCTATCTGGTGCCTATCGTGATGCTGTTCGGCATCGGTAACGTGCCGGGCGTGGTGGTGACCATTATCTTCGCCCTGCCGCCGATTATTCGCCTGACGATCCTGGGCATTAACCAGGTGCCTGCGGATCTGATCGAGGCCTCGCGCTCGTTCGGCGCCAGCCCGCGTCAGATGCTGTTTAAGGTTCAGCTTCCGCTGGCGATGCCGACCATTATGGCGGGCGTTAACCAGACGCTGATGCTGGCACTGTCCATGGTGGTGATCGCCTCGATGATCGCCGTTGGCGGTCTCGGCCAGATGGTGCTGCGCGGTATTGGCCGTCTCGACATGGGGCTGGCGACCGTCGGCGGCGTCGGGATTGTGATCCTCGCCATTATCCTTGACCGCCTGACCCAAGCTGTCGGTCGTGATTCACGCAGTCGCGGCAACCGTCGCTGGTACACCACCGGCCCTGTCGGGTTACTGACCCGCCCATTTACAAAATAAGGAACAACGATGCGACATAACGTACTTTTTGCCACAGCGTTTGCCACCCTTGTCTCCACCAGCGCGTTTGCCGCTGACCTGCCGGGCAAAGGCATTACCGTGCAGCCGGTGCAGAGCACCATTTCGGAAGAGAGCTTCCAGACCCTGATCGTCAGCCGCGCGCTGGAGAAGCTGGGCTATACGGTCAACATGCCGAGCGAAGTGGATTACAACGTGGGCTACACCTCGATTGCCTCCGGTGATGCCACCTTTACCGCCGTGAACTGGCAGCCGCTGCACGACGACATGTATGCCGCCGCAGGTGGCGATAAGAAATTCTATCGCGAAGGCACCTTCGTGACCGGCGCGGCGCAGGGTTATCTGATCGACAAGAAAACCGCTGATAAGTACCACATCACCAATATTGAGCAGCTGAAAGATCCGAAGATCGCCAGACTGTTCGACACCAATGGTGACGGCAAGGCCGACATGATGGGCTGCTCGCCGGGCTGGGGCTGCGAAGCGGTGATTAACCACCAGAACAAAGCGTTCGATCTGGCGAAAACCGTCGACGTGAGCCACGGCAACTACTCCGCGATGATGGCCGACACCATTGCCCGCTTTAAAGAAGGCAAGCCGGTGATCTACTACACCTGGACGCCGTACTGGGTGAGCGACGTGCTGAAGCCGGGCAAAGACGTGGTGTGGTTACAGGTGCCCTTCTCCTCCCTGCCGGGCGAGCAGAAAGATATCGATACCAAACTGCCGAACGGCATGAACTATGGCTTCCCGGTGAACACCATGCACATCGTGGCGAACAAAGCCTGGGCGGAGAAAAACCCGGCTGCGGCGAAGCTGTTCTCGGTGATGAAGCTGCCGCTGGCGGACATCAACGCCCAGAATGCGATGATGCATGCGGGCAAATCCTCTGAGGCGGATGTCAAAGGCCACGTGGACGGCTGGATCAAAGCCCACCAGCAGCAGTTTGATGGCTGGGTGAAAGAGGCGCTTGCGGCGCAGAAGTAAAAACACAACACAACCTTACCCCTCCCCCCAGCCCGTCCCCCCCTCTGGGGAGAGGGTTAGGGTGAGGGGATTAACCGCACAAACACACACATAACAATCCCCCAACATTCTCAATCATTAGCTATTATGGTTTCCGGAAAAATAATCACTTAACTCACGATTCCTGAAACTAATGACAAAAACATCTCAGGGGCTTAGCCCCGCACTCATCCTTTTAATGTCCGTGGCAACGGGTCTGGCAGTCGCCAGCAACTATTACGCACAACCTCTGCTTGATACTATCGCGCGCGCCTTCGATCTTTCAGCCAGCTCCGCCGGCTTTATCGTCACCGCTGCGCAGCTAGGCTATGCGGCAGGGCTGCTGTTCCTTGTGCCATTGGGCGATATGTTTGAGCGCCGGATGCTTATCGTCTCTATGACGCTTCTGGCGGCAGGCGGCATGCTGATCACCGCCAGCAGCCAGTCGCTGACGATGATGATCGTCGGTACCGCGCTAACGGGGCTTTTCTCCGTCGTCGCGCAAATCCTGGTGCCTCTCGCCGCAACGCTCGCCTCGCCGGAAAAACGCGGCAAAGTGGTCGGCACTATCATGAGCGGCCTGCTGCTGGGCATTCTGCTGGCGCGAACCGTTGCCGGGCTGCTGGCAAGCCTCGGCGGCTGGCGCACCGTCTACTGGGTGGCGAGCGTATTGATGGTGGTGATGGCGCTGGCGCTGTGGCGCGGGCTGCCGAAGGTGAAGCAGGAGAACCACCTGAATTACCCGCAGCTTCTGGCCTCCGTGTTTAGCCTGTTCACGCAGGATAAACTGCTGCGCACCCGCGCTCTGCTGGGGTGTTTAACCTTCGCCAACTTCAGCATTCTCTGGACGTCGATGGCATTTCTGCTGGCAGCACCGCCGTTCAATTATTCCGAAGGGGTGATTGGTCTGTTCGGTCTGGCCGGTGCAGCAGGTGCACTGGGCGCTCGCCCGGCAGGCGGGCTGGCTGATAAAGGCAAATCGCACATGACCACGACAGCCGGACTGATTTTGCTCCTGCTCTCCTGGGCGGCCATCTGGTATGGGCACGTCTCGGTGCTGGCGCTGATCGTCGGTATTCTGGTGCTCGATCTCACCGTACAGGGTGTTCACATCACCAACCAGACCGTGATTTACCGCGTGAAGCCCGAGGCGCGTAACCGCCTCACGGCCGGATACATGACCAGCTACTTCATTGGTGGTGCGGCGGGTTCGTTAATATCAGCGTCGGCGTGGCAGCATGCCGGCTGGTCAGGTGTGTGCGGGATAGGAGCACTCGTCGCCGCGCTTAACCTGGTTGTATGGTGGCGCGGCTATCATCGTCAGGAAGCAATTCATTAAGTTTTACATAGCTTTGGGCCTCTTAGGGTGTAAAGGGGCCCGGCAGTCTGTTAATGTAAACGTAATCATTTATCCCAGAAATTTTAATGTGGGTGACATATCTACAATTGGCATGAATAGTTCAGACCCCCGTCCCCACATCCTCTCTTCAGCGGGTTTATACCCTACGCTTTCTGTGCTCACCGGGTCACGGACTTACCCGGCGCTCTTTGATGGTGGCATTCGTTTGGCGGATATAACCGCACAAATAATTCATTTACATTATTTGTCACCATCGTTACTATATCAGCTGTAATTAATGAGGTTATGCCCAAAATGGATAGTTCGTTTACGCCCATTGAACAAATGCTTAAATTCCGCGCCAGTCGTCATGAGGACTTCCCTTATCAGGAAATCCTGCTGACCCGCCTGTGCATGCACATGCAGGGTAAGCTGCTGGAAAATCGTAATAAAATGCTGAAAGCTCAAGGGATTAACGAGACGTTGTTTATGGCGTTGATTACGCTGGAGTCTCAGGAAAACCATAGCATTCAGCCTTCTGAGCTGAGCTGCGCGCTGGGATCGTCCCGTACCAATGCGACCCGTATTGCCGATGAGCTGGAAAAGCGCGGCTGGATTGAGCGCCGTGAAAGCGATAACGATCGCCGCTGCCTGCATCTGCAATTGACCGATAAAGGTCACCAGTTCCTGCGTGAGGTGCTGCCACCTCAGCACAATTGCCTGCACAAACTCTGGTCTGCCCTCAGTACTTCCGAGCGCGACCAGCTTGAGCATATCACTCGCAAGCTGCTCACCCGTCTGGACCAGATGGATGAAGAAGGCGCTGTTCTTGAGGCGCTGCGCTAACGCGACGACACGCTCAACAATCCAGATTTATATAAGAAAACCGACAGGCCAGCACGTCACACTGCTGGCCTTTCTGACAACAGGTCGGCTCAGCCGATGTGAAAATAAGAAGATCGTGGAGAACAACAATGAGCGCAAATGCGGAGAGCACTACCCCGCAGCAACCGGCCAATAAGAAAGGCAAACGTAAAAGTGCCCTTCTTCTGTTGACCTTGCTCTTTATTATTATTGCCGTGGCATATGGGATCTATTGGTTTTTAGTATTGCGTCATGCAGAAGAGACTGACGACGCATACGTGGCAGGGAACCAGGTACAGATTATGGCGCAGGTGTCGGGCAGCGTGACGAAAGTCTGGGCTGACAATACCGACTTTGTGCAAAAAGGCGATGTGTTGGTGACCCTCGATCCAACCGACGCCCAGCAGGCCTTTGAGAAAGCCCAGACCGCGCTGGCCTCCAGCGTCCGTCAGACCCGCCAGCTGATGATCAACAGTAAACAGCTGCAGGCCAACATCGACGTGCAGAAAACCGCACTCGCGCAGGCGCAGAGCGACCTGAACCGCCGTGTACCGCTCGGCACCGCTAACCTGATTGGCCGTGAAGAGCTGCAGCACGCGCGCGACGCGGTTGCCAGTGCCCAGGCACAGCTGGACGTGGCGATTCAACAGTACAACGCCAACCAGGCGATGGTGCTCGGCACCAGCCTCGAAAACCAGCCCGCCGTACAACAGGCGGCGACTGAAGTACGCAACGCATGGCTTGCCCTGCAGCGTACCAAAATCGTCAGCCCGATGACCGGCTACGTCTCCCGCCGTTCCGTCCAGCCAGGGGCGCAGATTAGCCCGACCACGCCGCTGATGGCGGTCGTGCCGGCAGACAACCTGTGGGTAGACGCCAACTTTAAAGAGACGCAGCTCGCCCATATGCGTATCGGCCAGACCGCAACCGTGGTCAGCGACATCTACGGCGATGACGTGAAGTACACCGGGAAAGTGGTGGGTCTGGATATGGGGACCGGCAGCGCTTTCTCCCTGCTGCCTGCGCAAAACGCCACCGGCAACTGGATCAAAGTGGTTCAGCGTCTGCCCGTGCGTATCGAGCTGGATGCCAAACAGCTGGCGGATCACCCGCTGCGTATCGGCCTCTCAACGCTTGTAACGGTCGATACCGCCAACCGCGACGGTCAGATCCTGGCAAGCCAGGTGCGTAGCAGCCCGGTTTATGAAAGTAACGCCCGTGAAATTAGCCTCGATCCGGTCAACAAACTGATCGATGACATCGTGAAGGCAAACGCCGGTTAAACCGAAGGTGAGCGTTATGCAACAGCAAAAGCCGCAAAAACCGCTGGAAGGCGCGCAGCTGGTCATTATGACCATTGCGCTGTCGCTGGCGACATTCATGCAGGTGCTGGACTCCACCATCGCAAACGTGGCGATCCCAACCATCGCCGGCAACCTTGGCTCGTCGCTGAGCCAGGGGACCTGGGTCATTACTTCGTTTGGGGTGGCAAACGCCATCTCCATCCCTATCACCGGCTGGCTGGCGAAGCGCGTCGGTGAGGTGAAGCTGTTCCTCTGGTCCACGGTAGCGTTTGTTCTTGCCTCCTGGGCGTGCGGCATGTCCAGCAGCCTGACGATGCTGATTTTCTTCCGCGTCATTCAGGGGATTGTCGCCGGGCCGCTGATCCCGCTGTCGCAGAGTTTGCTGCTGAGCAATTACCCCCCAGCAAAACGTTCGGTCGCGCTGGCGCTGTGGTCAATGACCGTTATCGTCGCACCTATCTGCGGACCGATTCTGGGCGGGTACATCAGCGATAACTACCACTGGGGCTGGATCTTCTTTATCAACGTACCGATTGGCGCCGTCGTGGTATTGATGACGCTGCAGTCGCTGCGGGGACGAGAGACGCGCACCGAACAGCGCCGTATCGACAGCATCGGGCTGGCGCTGCTGATCCTGGGTATCGGCAGTCTGCAGATCATGCTCGACCGCGGTAAAGAGCTCGACTGGTTCAACTCGCAGGAGATCATCATCCTGACCATTGTCGCGGTGGTGTCGATAAGCTTCCTGATTGTCTGGGAGCTGACGGACGACAACCCGATTGTCGATCTCTCGCTCTTCAAATCGCGAAACTTCACCATCGGCTGCCTGTGTATCAGCCTCGCCTATATGCTCTACTTCGGCGCGATTGTTCTGCTGCCGCAGCTGTTGCAGGAGGTGTATGGCTATACCGCGACCTGGGCGGGTCTGGCCTCAGCGCCCGTTGGGGTGATCCCGGTTCTGCTGTCGCCGATTATTGGCCGCTTCGCCCACAAGCTCGACATGCGTCGGCTGGTGACGTTCAGCTTCATTATGTACGCCGTGTGCTTCTACTGGCGCGCGTACACCTTTGAGCCGGGAATGGACTTTGGCGCCTCGGCGTGGCCACAGTTCATTCAGGGCTTCGCGGTGGCGTGCTTCTTTATGCCGCTGACCACCATCACGCTCTCTGGCTTACCGCCTGAGCGTCTGGCGGCCGCGTCGAGCCTGTCGAACTTCACCCGTACGCTGGCGGGCTCTATCGGGACGTCGATCACCACCACCCTGTGGACCAACCGTGAATCGATGCACCACGCCCAGCTGACCGAAGCGGTGAACCCGTTCAACCCGAACTCCCGCGAAATGTACAACCAGCTTCAGGGAATGGGGATGACGGAGCAGCAGGCGTCCGGCTGGATTGCCCAGCAGATCACCAACCAGGGGCTGATTATCTCGGCCAACGAGATTTTCTGGATATCTGCGGGGATCTTCATCGTCCTGCTGGGGCTGGTGTGGTTTGCCAGACCGCCGTTTGGCGCCGGTGGCGGCGGCGGAGGGGCGCACTAATTCGCGTTGTCCAGAACGCGACAGCGATTGTCAGTTTCGATAAAGCAGCGCTCCTGAAATCACTTCACGATAGTGAAAAGACAACAGGAGCGCATTATGCTGAACACACCCGCCGACAAATACCAGCCTTATCCCACCGTTTCATTGCCCGACCGCCGCTGGCCGGAGCAGACCATCACCCGCGCGCCGCGCTGGCTCTCGACAGACTTACGCGACGGCAACCAGGCGCTTGCCGAGCCGATGGACAGCGCGCGCAAGCTGCAGTTCTGGGATTTGCTGCTGGGCTGCGGATTTAAAGAGATTGAGGTCGCCTTCCCGTCCGCCTCGCAGACCGACTTCAACTTTGTCCGCCAGCTTATCGAAGAGAACCGCATTCCGGATGACGTCACGATTCAGGTGTTAACACAGGCGCGGGAAGATCTTATCCATCGTACTTTTGAATCCCTGCGCGGCGCGAAGCAGGCCACCGTCCACCTGTATAACGCCACCGCCCCGCTGTTCCGCCGCCTGGTGTTCGGCATGGAGAAAGCGCAGATCGTCGAGCTGGCCACCCGCGCCACGCGGCTTATCCGCCAGCTTTGTGAAGAGAACCCTGAAACCCGCTGGCAGTACGAGTACTCCCCGGAAACCTTCTGCTTTACCGAGCCGGAGTTTGCGCTGGAGATTTGTGAAGCCGTGGCGGAGATCTGGCAGCCGTGCGATGAACGGCCAATGGTGATCAACTTACCCGCTACCGTCGAGGTCAGTACGCCGAACGTCTATGCCGATCAGATCGAGTATTTCTGCCGCCACTTCAGCCGCCGCCGCGACGTGTGCATCAGCGTGCATCCGCATAACGACCGCGGAACGGGCGTCGCCAGCGCGGAGCTGGCGGTGATGGCCGGGGCCGACCGCGTAGAGGGCTGCCTTTTTGGCAACGGCGAACGCACGGGCAACGTTTGCCTGGTAACGCTGGCGATGAACCTCTACAGCCAGGGCATTAGTCCCAATCTGGACTTTAGCGATATGAATCGGGTGGTCGAAACGGTAGAGGCCTGCAACCAGTTGCCTGTCCATCCGCGCCATCCGTGGGCTGGACGGCTGGCCTATACCGCCTTCTCCGGCTCGCACCAGGACGCCATCAAGAAAGGCTTTGATGCCCGCAGGCCTGGCGATCGCTGGGAGATGCCCTATCTGCCCGTCGATCCGCAGGACATCGGCTGCACCTACGAAGCGGTGATCCGCGTGAACAGCCAGTCAGGAAAAAGCGGCAGCGCCTGGCTTATTGAGCAAAACCACGGCCTGAAGCTGCCCCGTGCCCTGCAGCAGGATTTTAGCCAGCACGTGCAGCAGGAAACGGATCGCCACGGGAAAGAAATGACGCAGAACGCGCTGTGGCAGCTATTCCGCACCCGCTACGGGCTGGTAACGACGCCGCAGCTGGCGCTGCAATCCTACCGCAGCGACGGCCAGCAGGACGGCCAGCTGCGGCTGACGGCAAATGTCGTCACGCAGGGGGGAACGCGCCAGCTGGAGGGTCAGGGCAACGGTCTGCTCTCCGCTGCCGCGCAGGGCCTGAGCCGCTGGGTCAACGCGCCGTTTGTGATTAAGGATTATCACGAACATACGCTGGGCGAACGCAGCGACAGCCGCTCGGTGGCCTATATCCGCTGCCTGTTCCAGGACGGCACCAGCAGCTGGGGCGTGGGCATTGACAGCGACGTGGCGCGCGCGTCGCTTCAGGCGCTGTTTAACGCGGTCAGTCGTTCTTAAAGTAATCGCTGGGAGAGATACCCATCGCCCGGCGGAGCATCGCCGTAAAGGCGCTGTGGCTGCCGTATCCCAGATCCAGCGCCACGCGCAGCACCGGCTGGCCCTGCGCCAGCCGCACTAAGGCTTCCAGCAGGCGCGCCCTTCTCACCCACTCGCCGTAGCTTAACCCGGTCTGCTGCTGAAAATGGCGGTTCAGCGTACGCTCGCTCATGCCGAGCAAGCTCGCGCTCTGTTGACCGCTCCAGCTTTCACCTGGTAACTGACGGACCTGCCGACACAGCTGGCGTAACGCTTCACTTTCCGGCTCCGGCAGGTGAAACGGCAGCACCGGCATGATGCGAATTTCATCCAGAATGAGCTCATACACGCGCTCGTCACGGCTTCCCGGCGAGTACGACTCAGGTAGCGTCAGGGAGGTGAGGATCAGCTCACGCAGCAGCGGGGAGATCTGCACGATCTGACAGGTCGCCGGGAGATCGGCTCGCGCCAGCGGATCGATAAACAGCGTGCGGGCTGCAACGTTGCCGGTGATGCGAAGCGAGTGCTGTGTCCCCGCCGGTAGCCAGACGCCGCGCCCAGGCGGCACTACCCAGCAGCCGGATGCGGTATCGACCCGCACGACGCCCGCCAGGCTGTGCAGCAGCTGCGCGCAGTCGTGCTCATGCCACGGCTCGCTATCGCCATGAGCATAATCATGCGAAAACGGCACAAGTGGGCGATGGGTAAAGGAGAAGGTGGTGGTTGTCGTCATGAGGATTGTAAGCCCGGCCAGCGAAGCGCCACCGGGCATCCACAGGCACAATACTAGATGTGCAGTTCCTGCAGTTTTTCTTTTGGCAGGGCCAGCTCTTCATTGCTGTTCACGCGAACGTCACGCTCGATGATGTGACGGGCAATTTCCTGGGCTTCTTCCAGAGAGTGCATCTGGTAAGTGCCGCACTGGTAAACGTTAAGCTCAGGGATCTGGTTCTGCTCTTTCACTTTCAGCACGTCTTCCATCGCCGCTTTCCACGCATCGGCGACGCGTTTCTCTTCAGGCTGACCAATCAGGCTCATGTAGAAGCCGGTACGGCAGCCCATCGGAGAGATGTCGATGATCTCAACGCCGTTGCCGTTCAGGTGGTCACGCATGAAACCGGCGAACAGGTGTTCCAGGGTGTGAATGCCTTTCTCCGGCATCACTTCTTTATTCGGCACGCAGAAGCGCAGATCGAAGACGGTGATCGTGTCGCCGTGCGGGGTGTGCATGGTCTTCGCCACGCGGACTGCAGGTGCTTCCATACGGGTATGGTCGACAGTAAAGCTATCTAATAACGGCATACGTCACCTCCGATAGTGATTTTTTTTAAAATAAACTGAACTCTTCTACAGAATGCACGTCTGAGTATATGAAAGACGCGCATTTGTTATCATCATCCCTGAATTCAGAGATGTATATTTTGGCCACAGCGATGTGGCCTTTTTCTTTTCTGCTTAAGCCTGCTTCGCCAGAAACGCCTCAAACGACTCCGTATCCGCCGCTTCAACCTCTTTCTGACGCACCAGGGACGCGTCGCGCTCCGCGACAAAATCCGCTTCGCTCAGGATCTCTAACGGCTCCTGCATCAGCATCTCACGATACTCCGCTGAGAGTGAACGCCCCGTGCCGCCAATCCCCTGCTCGATCATGGTGCGCAAAATGCGCGCAGAGAACGTCAGTTCCGGGTTATCAAAGCATTCCACCAGCTGGTCGCAAATCTGTTGATACGCGTCGCCGCCGTCGATGCTGTCCAGAGTGCGGGCAACACGCTTCAGGTCACGGAACAGATCCTTACCAACCTTAGCCAGCGGGAACTGCGCTGTTTCGCAGCCAATACCCAGCGTCAGACCCGGTTTACGACCTTCCAGAATCACGCGGTTCCAGTTCGTGCGCGTACAAAGCAGTTCGTCTGAACTCATTTCCGGCGCATCCGCCAGCGCGCACCAGACCATAAACAGATCCAGGAAGCGAACCTGCTGCTCGTCAACGCCAACCGGTGAGAACGGGTTGATGTCCAGCGAGCGCACTTCAATGTATTCAATGCCGCCGCGCTGCAGCGCATCCGACGGCGTTTCACCGCTGCGCGTCACGCGTTTCGGACGAATTGGCGCATACAGTTCGTTTTCAATCTGCAATACGTTGCTGTTGATTTGCAGGCGCTTTCCGTCTTTTTCGAGGCCGATTTTCGCGTACTCTTCCGACGGAGTTTTAATCGCCCGCTTCAATCCTGCCACATATTCGTGCAATTCGTTAAACGTAATACCGAGATTGCTTTGCGATTTATTGGTATAGCCCAGATCGCTCATGCGCAGAGAAGTCGCGTACGGGAGATAGTACATGCCGCACTCGGTTTTTTCGAACGGCAGCGTGGTCGGTTTCCCCTGCAGGAACGATGAACAAATGGCAGGCGACGCGCCAAACAGATACGGAATCACCCAGCCAAAACGGTAATAGTTGCGGATCAGACGGAAATAACCGGCGGAGATCGCTTCTTTATCCGTTTCTCCCCCCTTCGCCTGCCAGAACGCCATCGGCAAAGAGAAATTGTAATGCACGCCAGAGATCGTCTGCATCAGCGCGCCGTAGCGATTTTTAAGACCTTCGCGATAGAGCGTTTTCAGCCGACCGATGTTTGACGTGCCGTACTGCGCCAGCTCAATCTCCTGGCCCTGCTCGATATAGCACGGCATGCTGAGCGGCCACATACGCTCATCGCTGAGATTGCGCGCGGTGTAGCGATGGATGTCGCGCAGGATCGTCAGCATATGATCAATATCGCCGTCCACCGGCGTAATGAACTCCAGCAGCGCTTCAGCGAAATCGGTTGTGATCCATTTATGTGTCAGCGCCGAGCCTAACGCCTTCGGGTGACCCGTCGTCGCTAAGCTACCGTCCGCGTTAACGCGCAGCGTTTCACGCTCAAGACCACGCTGAATACCCTTCAGAGCCTGAGGGTGGTTTTCCAGCCAGGCCAGCGCCTGAGATACGTCCGGGATCAAATTGACCTCCCGCCTGTCAAAGTAATGTTACTCAGCATAATTGTAATGGTTGACGATTGAAGGTCGCGTATTCATTCCACCAATTAGTGCCACCACGTCATACCCTGTAGTGTTGCCCACGCCACGAGAACATAGCGCAACGCCTTGCCAAGGCACAAAAAAAAGAGCACCGGTCCCCAGGAGATGCGCATCCATCCCGCCAGCAGACACAGTAAATCGCCTATTACAGGCATCCAGCTTAATAACAGCGTGGCAGCGCCATAGCGTTTTAGCCAGCCGACTGCCTTTTCCTGCCAGCGCGATTTTTCGCGCAGCGGAAAGAAACGCCCAAGAATAACGTTAGTCAGCCCTCCAAGGCTATTACCCATTGTTGCTATTAATACAAGCAGCCAGGGCTGACTCACGCCGGACAACAGCATCGCCACCAGTACCACTTCCGAATTTCCCGGTAACAGCGTGGCGCTTAGAAAACTGCTGGCGAATAATGAGGCAAGTGACAGCGCGTCACTCACAGTAAGCGCACATCCACCGCCGCCATTCCGGCATCACGCGCGGCCTGAATACCGAAGTCGGCATCTTCAAACACGACGCATTTTGCCGCCGGTACGCCCATTAATTCTGCGCAAAGCAGGAAGGTATCCGGCGCGGGCTTGTGATTTTTAACATGATCGGCGGCCACCACGGCAGAAAAATAGTGGCGCAGGCCAAGATGGTTGAGCAACGCTTCTGCTATCGCGCTCTCGCTGCCCGTCCCGACAGACATCGGGCGACGCCCGTGCCACTCTTTTACCACATCAATCAGTGGCAGAGGGCGTACGGTATCTAAAAGCATGGCTTTTACCGCATCGGTTTTTTCACGCGCGAGAAGGTGTGGGTCGAGATCGGCCTGATTCAGTTCAATCACGGCCTGCGCAATACGCCAGGTTGGGGATCCGTTGAGGGCAATCATCGCCTGAAGGTCGAAACGCATGCCGTAGCGGCCAAGGACCTCGGTCCAGGCTTGACGATGCGTGGGTTCAGTATCCAGGATGGTGCCATCCATGTCGAAGATCAAACCGTCATACTGTGCGTACATCGTGCTCTCGCTAAACGATTAACAAAGCATTACTTTATCGTAAAAGGGGGTTTTTGTCGCTGACAGAGAGTGTGATTGCTGACGGAACGTCGAAGGAATAGACAAAAGAAGAGAAGATGGTGCATCCGGGAGGAT
>NZ_JADCLF010000006.1:0-196 GCF_014982345.1 Enterobacter cloacae complex sp. P1B
CTGAGCTACGGATGCATCGGGGAAATGCTTTTAGAAACAGTAAATGGTGCATCCGGGAGGATTACTCGGCTGCGCCTCGCCCTTCGGGCCGTTGCTAAAGCAACGTTATCCTCCCTGGTGCTTGCGATTAACTCGCAGACCTTGAAAAAACAGCATCGCTGTTATCTCGGAGAATATGGTGCATCCGGGAGGATTC
>NZ_JADCLF010000006.1:411-110067 GCF_014982345.1 Enterobacter cloacae complex sp. P1B
TCCAGCTGAGCTACGGATGCAAAATGGCGGTGAGGCGGGGATTCGAACCCCGGATGCAGCTTTTGACCGCATACTCCCTTAGCAGGGGAGCGCCTTCAGCCTCTCGGCCACCTCACCACACAACGCCTCTTTCGAGTGCTTCGAGTGACTCGTTAAGAGCTTCTCGTCGCTGCGTGGCGCATATATTACTTTCTGGGACTTATAAGTCAAACAATTTTCCAAAAGCTTTTATCGTTTGCACAAATCACACGCAATTCGCATGTAAAAGCCGCAAAGAGGGTGTTTTATAAGCGGATTTTGCAGGCAACGCCACAGAAAACATCTGCCGAAATGGCGGTATTGAGACGAGTTAAGGGTAACGGAGTGGTTAAAAAGAGAGCGATTGAAATTAAACGGTAACTTTGAGCAGGAAAAATAGCGGGAGGGTTGCGTCTCGCCCGACAGCGAGACGCGACAATATCAGTAACTGGACTGCTGGGATTTTTCAGCCTGGATACGCTGGTAGATCTCTTCACGGTGGACAGATACTTCTTTAGGAGCGTTAACACCAATACGTACCTGGTTACCCTTTACCCCTAAAACTGTCACGGTGACCTCATCCCCAATCATGAGGGTCTCACCAACTCGACGAGTCAGAATCAGCATTCTTTGCTCCTTGAAAGATTAAAAGAGTCGGGTCTCTTGTATCCCGGCATTATCCATCATATAACGCCAAAAAGTAAGCGATGACAAACACGTAAAGTGTAAGCAGTCACGGCATCACATTCTGTTAAACGTAAGTTTAGCCGATATACACAAACTCAACCTGACTTTATCGTTATCGATAGCACAGTGAACAAGACGCCATAACGTTGCCGCTATGGCGTCTGCTTGTGCTTTGTAGTTATTACAGTTTCGCGCTTACCCAGCTTTCAACGCTGGCTAATGCCGCAGGAAGTGCCGCCGCATCCGTACCACCGGCTTGCGCCATGTCCGGACGACCGCCACCCTTGCCGCCCACCTGCTGAGCGACCATACCAATCAGTTCCCCTGCTTTAACGCGGTCGGTCACATCCTTAGAGACGCCCGCAATCAGAGAAACCTTACCTTCTGCCACTGTCGCCAGCACGATAACGGTAGAACCAAGCTGGTTCTTGAGATCGTCGACCATAGTACGCAGCATCTTAGGCTCAACGCCCGCCAGATCGCTGACCAGCAGTTTGACGCCCTTAATGTCTACAGCCTTGCTGGAGAGGTTTGCACTCTCCTGCGCCGCAGCCTGCTCTTTCAGCTGCTGCAGCTCTTTTTCCAGCTGACGAGTACGATCCAGCGCAACGCGCACTTTCTCGCCCAGATTCTGGCTATCGCCTTTCAGCAGCTGCGCGATGTCGTGCAGCTGATCGCTCTGCGCATGCAGGCTGGCGATTGCGCCTTCACCGGTCACCGCTTCAATACGACGCACACCTGCAGCCGTACCGGATTCGGAAACAATGCGGAACAGGCCGATGTCACCGGTGCGCGAGGCGTGAGTACCGCCGCACAGTTCGGTAGAGAAGTCGCCCATGCTCAACACGCGAACGCGCTCGTCATATTTCTCGCCAAACAGCGCCATCGCACCTTTTTTCTTCGCGTCCTCAAGATCCATGATGTGGGTCTCAATTGGCAGGTTACGACGGATCTGCGCGTTCACCAGGTCTTCCACCGCGCGAATTTCAGACGGCTTCATCGCTTCAAAATGCGAGAAGTCGAAGCGCAGCACTTTATCGTTTACCAGAGAACCTTTCTGTGCAACGTGGGTACCCAGCACGTCGCGCAGGGCTGCGTGCATCAGGTGGGTTGCAGAGTGGTTCAGACGAATGCGCGCACGGCGTGCTTCATCAACGTTAGCCTGTACGCCCTCGCCCACTTTCAGAGAACCGGATACCAGTTTGCCCTGGTGACCGATCGCCTGACCGTATTTCTGGGTGTCGCTGACGCTGAAGCTAAAACCGTTGCCTTTCAGTTCGCCTTTATCGCCAACCTGGCCGCCGGATTCCGCATAGAACGGCGTTTTGTCCAGAATGACAACGGCTTCCTGACCCGCGCTGATGCTGTCTACGGCTTTACCGTCAACAAACAGGGCGGTCACTTTGCCGGTCAGTTCCAGCGCTTCATAACCTTTGAATTCAGACGCGCTATCAACGCGGATCATCGCGTTGTAGTCTGCACCGAAACCGCTGGACTCACGCGCACGACGACGCTGCTCTTCCATCGCGGCTTCAAAGCCTGCTTCATCAACTTTGATGTTGCGCTCGCGGCAAACGTCCGCCGTCAGGTCAACCGGGAAGCCGTAGGTGTCGTACAGGCGGAAAGCGGTTTCGCCATCCAGCGTGTCGCCCTTAAGCTTCGCCAGTTCTTCGTCCAGCAGCGCCAGACCGCGCTCCAGCGTACGAGCGAACTGCTCTTCTTCGGTTTTCAGAACCTGCTCAACCTGCGCCTGCTGGCGTTTCAGCTCGTCGCCGGCTGACCCCATCACGCCAATCAGTGGCCCAACGAGTTTATAGAAGAAGGTGTCCTTCGCGCCCAGCATGTTGCCGTGACGGATCGCACGGCGAATGATGCGACGCAGCACGTAGCCACGGTTTTCATTCGACGGAATAACGCCGTCGGCAATCAGGAACGCACAGGAACGAATATGGTCTGCGATAACGCGCAGCGATTTGTTGTTCAGATCGGTCGCGCCGGTAACGTTCGCAACGGCTTTGATCAGAGTGCTGAACAGGTCAATCTCGTAGTTGGAGTTAACGTGCTGCAGAACCGCGGCGATACGCTCCAGGCCCATACCGGTATCAACGGACGGCTTCGGCAGCGGCTCCATGGTGCCGTCAGCCTGGCGGTTGAACTGCATGAAGACGATGTTCCAGATCTCAATATAGCGATCGCCGTCTTCTTCCGGGCTGCCTGGAGGGCCGCCCCAGATATGGTCGCCGTGATCGTAGAAGATCTCGGTGCACGGACCGCAAGGACCGGTGTCGCCCATCTGCCAGAAGTTATCAGACGCATATGGCGCGCCTTTGTTATCACCGATGCGAATAATACGCTCGCGCGGGATACCCACTTCTTTTTCCCAGATTTCGAACGCTTCGTCATCGGTTTCGTAGACGGTCACCCACAGACGCTCTTTCGGCAGGTTGAACCAGTTTTCACCGGTCAGCAGCTCCCATGCGTATTGAATGGCATCATGTTTGAAGTAGTCGCCGAAGCTGAAGTTACCCAGCATTTCGAAGAAGGTGTGGTGGCGCGCGGTGTAACCGACGTTTTCCAGGTCGTTGTGTTTACCGCCCGCACGCACGCAACGCTGTGAGGTTGTGGCGCGGGAATAATTACGCTTGTCGAGACCAAGGAACACATCCTTGAACTGGTTCATCCCGGCGTTGGTAAACAGCAGAGTCGGATCGTTGTTCGGTACCAGGGAGCTGCTGGCAACAACCTGGTGTCCCTTACTATGGAAAAAATCGAGAAACGCCTGACGGATCTCAGCGGTGCTCTTGCTCATAATTATCCTGAAATCAAGCTAACGAAATGTCGTAGCCAGCCTGTATCGGTAAACCGTTGGACGGACCAGCTACTGGAAAAAGTGGGAATAAGATAAGTTTTCTTTAGTGGGAAGTAAAATCCCGCATGCGTTCAATCGGCAAAATTACGCCAGATATCCTGAATATCTTCCATCAGAAAGCCGCGGTAGAGCAAAAAGCGCTGGATTTTGACTTTTTCTGAAAATTCACGCGGCAGCGGTTCGCCGTACTTACGAATCGCCTGCTCTTTTGCCAGTTCGCACCAGTCCGTGTCGCTTTCGCGCATCGCTTTTTCGATGGACTCCCTGGCCACCCCTTTCTGGCTTAGCTCCTGGCGGATGCGCGCGGGCCCATACCCTTTGCGACCACGGCTGGCGAGAAAACGCGAGGCAAACCGGTCATCGTCCAGGTAATGATGCTCATAGCACCAGGCCACCACGCGGTCGTAGTCTTCCGCAGTGGCATCAATCTCTTCCGGCCCGTTTTTGCTCATGACGGGCGCTGACAGCTTCCGCCGCAGCTCCTGTTCACTATGGTCGCGCACGGCGAGAATGCGTACCGCACGATCCAGCAAGCGCGCGTAGGCGGGTCGGCGTGATGTCGGTTCACTCATAAAAAACCTGCAGAATCAGAAATGCAAAAAGGGCCGCGTCAGCAGCCCTTCATCTTTACACGAGAGACTTAAAAGTCTTCGTTGGTTTCTTCAGCATCCGCGGCATCCACCACGAAATCAGGCTTGGAGTCCTGGTTGTTCAGCAGAAGCTCACGCACCTTCTTCTCAATCTCTTTCGCCGCAGCCGGGTTCTCTTTCAGCCAGGAGATAGCATTCGCTTTACCCTGACCAATCTTGTCACCGTTGTAGCTGTACCAGGCGCCCGCTTTTTCAATCAGCTTCTCTTTCACGCCCAGGTCAACCAGTTCGCCGAGGAAGTTGATACCTTCGCCGTAGAGGATCTGGAATTCAGCCTGTTTGAACGGTGCTGCGATTTTGTTCTTCACAACCTTCACGCGGGTTTCGCTACCCACCACGTTCTCGCCCTCTTTCACCGCGCCGATACGGCGGATATCCAGACGGACAGAGGCGTAGAATTTCAGGGCGTTACCACCGGTGGTGGTTTCCGGGTTACCGAACATCACACCAATTTTCATACGGATCTGGTTGATGAAGATCAGCAGCGTATTGGACTGCTTCAGGTTACCGGCCAGCTTACGCATCGCCTGGCTCATCATACGTGCCGCGAGGCCCATGTGAGAGTCACCGATTTCACCTTCGATTTCCGCTTTTGGCGTCAGCGCCGCAACGGAGTCGACGATGATCACGTCAACCGCACCGGAGCGTGCCAGCGCGTCACAAATTTCCAGCGCCTGCTCGCCGGTGTCCGGCTGGGAACACAGCAGGTTGTCGATATCAACGCCCAGCTTACGGGCATAGACTGGGTCCAGCGCGTGCTCGGCATCGATAAACGCACAGGTTTTACCTTCGCGCTGCGCCGCTGCAACAACCTGCAGGGTCAGCGTCGTTTTACCTGAGGATTCCGGACCGTAGATTTCTACGATACGCCCCATCGGCAAACCGCCCGCGCCCAGTGCGATATCCAGAGAAAGCGAACCGGTGGAGATAGTTTCCACATCCATGGAACGGTCTTCACCCAGGCGCATGATGGAGCCTTTACCGAATTGCTTTTCGATCTGGCCCAGTGCTGCCGCCAACGCTTTCTGTTTGTTTTCGTCGATAGCCATTATTACTCCTGTCATGCCGGGAGAAGCAACTGCGCTTCACCATGGACTTCTGTTCTGTTGGTGCAATTATACTGTATAGTCATACAGTATCAAGTATTTTGTAGAAATTGTTGCCAGAGCGTTTTTAACGCATAAACGGTAGCCTGACGACGCACGCTTTCGCGATCGCCGCTGAAGCACTCCCGGCGGGTGATCCCTTCCCCTTTGGACGTGGCAAACCCGAACCAGACGGTGCCGACAGGCTTCACGTCGCTGCCGCCGTCCGGCCCCGCGATGCCGCTGATGGAAATAGCGTAATCTGCCCGCGCCTCTTTCAGCGCGCCAATGGCCATTTCAATGACAACCGGTTCGCTGACCGCGCCATGCTGTTCCAGCGTGGCTTCGCGCACGCCAATCATCTGCGCCTTAGCTTCGTTACTGTAGGTCACAAAGCCACGTTCAAACCAGGCGGAACTGCCGGCGATATCGGTAATCGCTTTCGCCACCCAGCCGCCGGTGCAGGATTCCGCGGTGGTAATAGTCGCGCCACGCTGCTTCAGGGCAAGGCCAACGATCTCGCTAAGCTGCATCAATTCATGGTCAGTCATTCTTGCTCCAGGCTTGAGAAAAACGTGCAGCACAAGATAGCACTTTCTCGTCAGATATGGGGATGCGCTTCAGGTTTTACGAGGGGGCTTCAGAAAAAAGCCGGTGCGGGCGCACCGGCTGTAGAAATATTATTTCATGCTGTTCGCAAGCGTATCGACATTATGGCGAAACGCCTTAACGTAGGTGTCTGCTGCCCCACCTTTTGCCGACAGGGCTTCCGGGTAAAGTTCGCCGCCCGGCTGTGCGCCCGTCGCCGACGCAATCTGCTTCACCAGACGCGGGTCGAGCTGGTTTTCCATAAACCACGTTTTCACGCCGTCGGCTTTAATCTGCTTGATAATCTCCGCCACCTGCGACGCGCTGGCCTCGCTCTCTGAAGAGAGTCCTTGAGGTGCCATGAAGGTTACGCCGTAAGCGCGGCCAAAATAACCAAACGCGTCATGGCTGGTCAGCACTTTGCGCTTTTCCTGCGGGATCTGGCTAAAGCGCGTTTTGGCCCAACTGTCCAGTTGGGTCAGTTGCGCAATGTATGGTTTTCCTGAAGCCTCCAGCGCCGCTTTGTCTTCCGGATCGGCTTTCACCAGCCCGTTCAGAATATTTTGCGCATACAGCGCACCGTTCGCCGCGCTGTTCCAGGCGTGCGGATCGGTCACGGTCTTTCCATCTTCCTCAAGCGTGTGGGTTTTCACCCCGTTTGAGGCGACGACCAGCTGGCCTTTGAACCCGGAGGCTTTCACCAGGCGGTCGAGCCAGCCTTCCAGCCCCAAACCGTTGACCACGACCACGTCAGCCTTGCTCAGCGCCGCGCTGTCCTTAGGCGACGGTTCGAAGGTATGCGGATCGCCGTCCGGCCCCACCAGCGTCGTCACGTTTACACGATCGCCCCCCACCTCCTGCGCGATATCCCCAAGTATCGAAAAGCTGGTGACCACATTCAGCGTTTTCGCCATCACGCTATGCGACATCATCCCCAGCGCTAGCGCCATGATTAATCCTGTACTTTTCATCGTTTCCCCTTGCGTTAATAAAGCGCCCGCAGGCTGCCAGCCAGCCTGCTGCGCGTGCCAAATAAAACGGAAATAAAGAACAGCGCGCTGGCGGTCAGCACAATAGATGGCCCCGCGGGTAAACTTGCCGCCCAGGAGAGGCTTAGCCCCAGCCACGCGCAGAAAATACCGCTGATACCAGCCATCAGGAGTAATCCGGGTAAGGTGCGGACCCAACAGCGCGCCGCCACCGCCGGGAGCATCATCAGCCCGACGGCCATCAGCGTGCCGAGCACCTGAAAACCGGCCACCAGGTTAAGCACTAGCAGCGCCAGAAACAGGCCGTGCAACAGCCCGGGTAGCCAGCGGGCATTCACCTGCAGCCAGGCGGTGTCAAACGCCTCCGTCACCAGCCCGCGGTAAAAAAGAGCCAGCATGATAAGGGTGAAGATGCACACGCCGGTCACAAACAGCGCGGCGTCGTTGTCCACCGCGAGGATTGAGCCAAACAGCAGATGCAGCAGATCGACATTCGAGCCGCGCAGAGATACCAGTGTGACGCCCAGTGCCAGTGACCCCAGGTAAAAACCGGCAAAGCTGGCATCCTCTTTCAGCGGCGTGCGGCGGCTGACCAGCCCGGCCACCAGCGCAACGGCAATCCCGGCGATAAACCCGCCGACGGTCATAGCCAACAGCGACATCCCGCTGAGCAAATATCCCACGGCGACGCCGGGCAAAATGGCGTGAGAAAGCGCATCGCCCATCAGGCTCATCCGGCGCAGCTGAAGAAACACGCCGAGCGCGGTGGTGCTGACAGAGAGCGCCAGGCAAACCACCAGCGCGCGGCGCATAAAACCGAATTCGATAAACGGCTGGAAGAATGTGTGCCAGATCATGCCACCCTCACCCGTTCGGTTTTCCACTGGGGGGCGTCAGCATCCAGCCGCAGCGTCTGCGGGAAGTGGCGCGCCACGCACTCGCTGTCGTGCAGTACCGCGAGCAGCGTTTGCCCCTGCATATACATCTCCAGCATCAGATCCATCAGCACGTTGCAGGTCGCTTCATCAACGCCGGTGAAGGGCTCGTCGAGCATCACCAGCGGCGCCTGCTGTACTAACACGCGGGCAAAAAGCATGCGCTGAAACTGGCCGCCGGAGAGTTCATCAATGGTGGAGAGCGCCATCGACTCCAGCCCCACGCGCTCAAGTGCACCACTAATGCGCAGACGCGCTTCGCGACGAAAACCGGCGAAAAGCGAAATTCCGGGCCAGCAGCCCATGCTCACCACGTCCTGCACGGTCAGCGGAAACTGCGCTTCCAGCGCGTGACGCTGCGCCAGCCAGCCGATTACCGGTCGTCTACCCTGCCAGTGAAATCTGCCGCTGACGGGCGGAATAAATCCGGCGAGGGTTTTCAGCAGCGTGGATTTGCCGCAGCCGTTGGCGCCGATAATCGCGGTCATGCTGCCGCGTTCAATCACGCCCGAAAGCGGACGCGTGACGGGCTGGCGGTCGTAGCCCGCAACCAGTGCGTTCATCACGATCATGGCAGCGCCACCGCCCAGCGCACGGCCAGCCCGAGAAACAGAATGAGCACCATCGCCAGCAGCAGCCGAACCGGGGATGAGAGAGAAAACAGGGACATGGATATTTCAACTCAAAAATAATGTTATAACATAACAATAATGAAAGACGATGAAGATGTAAACGGCGGGAATGAAATGGGAGTGTGGCGAAATGTTTCTGCGGGAAAGAGGTGCGCGCGGGTGCCCTCTCCCACAGGGAGAGGGCGGAATAAGGCGAGTTACTGACTAAACGGCGACGCCGCCGGGACGCGAGCCTGCGATACCGCCAGCCCCAGTTGCCACACCGCCATCGCATAGTGGGTGCTATGGTTGTAGCGGGTGATGGTGTAGAAGTTCGGCATGCCGTACCAGTACTGGTAGCCGGTTCCCACGTCCAGACGCAGCAGGCTCACCTGGTCAACGTTGCCCAGCGGCTGGGTTGGCGTTAAGCCTGCCGCCGTCAGCTGCGCAACGCTGTATTTGGTTTTAAAGCCGTTTTCCAGACCAAACGCTTCGCCGTTCGCCTGCACGGCAACCTGGCCGCCCGGCGTCCAGCCGTGCGCTTTGAAGTAGTTCGCCACGCTGCCGATGGCATCCACCGGATCCCACAGGTTAATGTGACCATCCCCGTTAAAGTCGACGGCATACTGCTTATAGGAGGACGGCATAAACTGGCCGTAGCCCATCGCGCCGGCAAATGACCCTTTCAGATCGAGCGGATCGTCCTGCTCGTTGCGCGCCATCAGCAGGAAGGTTTCCAGCTCGGAAGAGAAATACTCCGCGCGGCGCGGGTAGTTAAAGGAGAGCGTCGCCAGTGCGTCGAGGATGCGGGTTTTGCCCATCACGCGCCCCCAGCGGGTCTCTACACCGATAATCCCGACGATGATTTCCGGCGGCACGCCGTAAACCTGCCACGCGCGGTTGAGCGCATCTTCATACTGGTTCCAGAACACCACGCCGTTTTGCACGTTGTCCGGGGTAATAAACTGTTTGCGGTAGCGCAGCCATGCGCCGTTCGGCCCGCTCGGCACCTGGGCGGATGGTGCCTGCCTGTCCATCAGGCGCAGAACGTAGTCCAGACGCTTCGCCTGAGACAAAATTTCATGCAGCTGCTGGCGGTCGAAACCGTGTTTGCTCACCATTTTATCGATGAACTGCTCGGCCGCCGGGTTATTCGCGAAGTCGCCTCCCATCTGCATCATATTGTGCTGCGGCTCCAGCAGGAATCCCCCGGAAGGTGCGCCCGCCGTTTGCTGAACGGCTTCGGTCTTAGGTTTGCTGCTACAGGCAGACAGCAGGATAAGCGCAGGCAACAGCGCTGCATAACGACGCTTGAACATGAGACATCCATTTAACGGGTTCGACAAGAACCCAGTATGGTAAAGCATCCGCAACACCTCAAGGAAGCGGTACGCGCCTCCACAACGCAAATCCGCGCTTTTTTCCACCGAAAATCATTCACCTCATCAATTAACTTTCAAAATAATACATTTTTCTTTCATTGTGAGATCTAACTAACACTTTAAAACCTTTCAAAGTGATTATTATTAGCCGCAGTTATACAAAAACAAAAAAGCCCCACAGGAGAGAAGAATGATAGAGACCATCACCCACGGCGCCGAGTGGTTCATCGGGCTGTTTCAGAAAGGCGGAGAAGTGTTCACCGGCATGGTGACCGGGATCCTGCCCCTGCTGATCAGCCTGCTGGTGATCATGAACGCGCTGATCAACTTTATCGGCCAGCAGCGCATCGAACGCTTTGCCCAGCGCTGCGCCGGTAACCCGCTGTCCCGCTACCTGATATTGCCATTCATCGGCACCTTTGTTTTCTGTAACCCGATGACCTTAAGCCTCGGCCGCTTTATGCCGGAAAAGTACAAGCCGAGCTACTACGCCGCCGCCTCCTACAGCTGCCACTCGATGAACGGCCTGTTCCCGCACATCAACCCCGGAGAGCTGTTTGTCTACCTCGGGATCGCCAGCGGCCTTACCACGCTTGGCCTACCGCTCGGCCCGCTGGCGGTGAGCTACCTGCTGGTTGGCCTGGTGACCAACTTCTTCCGCGGCTGGGTGACTGACCTCACCACCGCTATTTTCGAGAAAAAAATGGGCATCCAGCTTGAACAGAAGGTCCATCTTTCAGGAGCGACAGCATGAACCGGATCCGCATTGAGAAAGGCACGGGCGGCTGGGGCGGCCCGCTGGAGTTCGACGCCACCGAAGGCAAAAAGATCGTCTACATCACCGCGGGCACGCGCCCGGCGATTGTCGACAAGCTGCGCGAGCTGACCGGCTGGGAAGCGGTTGACGGCTTTAAAGAGGGCGAGCCGCCGGAAGCGGACATCGGCGTGGCGGTGATTGACTGCGGCGGCACGCTGCGCTGCGGCATCTATCCGAAGCGCCGCATTCCGACGGTGAATATTCACTCCACCGGGAAATCCGGTCCGCTGGCGCAGTACATCCTGGAGGACATTTATGTCTCGGGCGTGAAGGAGGACAACATCACTCTGGTGAATGGCACTGCCGCGCCGCAAAAAGCAGCCCCGCGCGAGTACGACACCAGCAAGAAGATCACCGAGCAGAGCGACGGCCTGCTGGCAAAGGTCGGGATGGGGATGGGCTCCG
Organism: Enterobacter cloacae complex sp. P1B; assembly: GCF_014982345.1. Lineage (NCBI taxonomy): Bacteria > Pseudomonadati > Pseudomonadota > Gammaproteobacteria > Enterobacterales > Enterobacteriaceae > Enterobacter > Enterobacter cloacae complex sp. P1B. The sequence goes on from NZ_JADCLF010000006.1 coordinate 11,448, forward strand.
CCGTGGCGGTGCTGTTCCAGTCCGGGCGCGACACTATCGATACGGTGCTGAAAACGATTCTGCCGTTTATGGCGTTCGTCTCGGCGCTGATCGGCATCATCATGGCGTCCGGCCTGGGCGACTGGATTGCCCACGGCCTCGCCCCGCTCGCCAGCCACCCGCTCGGGCTGGTGACGCTGGCGCTGATCTGCTCCTTCCCGCTGCTGTCGCCGTTCCTCGGCCCGGGCGCGGTGATTGCTCAGGTCATCGGCGTGCTGATTGGCGTGCAGATTGGTCTGGGCAACATTCCCCCGCACCTCGCCCTGCCCGCCCTGTTTGCCATTAACGCCCAGGCGGCGTGCGACTTCATCCCCGTGGGTCTGTCGCTGGCCGAAGCGCGCCAGGACACCGTGCGCGTGGGCGTGCCGTCCGTGCTGGTGAGCCGCTTCCTGACGGGCGCGCCGACGGTGCTGATTGCCTGGTTTGTCTCCGGCTTTATCTATCAATAAGAGGTTCCTGCAATGAACGTCATTTACCAGACCACCATTACCCGCATCGGCCAGAGCGCAGCGGACGCGCTGAGCGACCAAATGCTGATCACCTTCCGCGAAGGCGCTCCGGCGGATATCGAAGAGTTTTGCTTTATCCACTGCCACGGCGAACTGAACGGCGAGCTGAAGGCCGGAAGCCAGCTGGAGCTGGGCGAGGCGCGCTATGCCGTCACCGCCGTCGGCGACGTGGCCGAGCAAAACCTGCGCGAGCTCGGCCACATCACCCTGCGCTTCGACGGCCAGCCGCAGGCGGAATACCCCGGTACGGTTCACGTGGATGGCCCGGTTCCGCAGTCTGTCACCCCAGGCTGCACGTTAAAATTTGTTGCGTAATTAAGGAGAATCACATGAGTCAGGTTGCCGTTGTCATTGGTGGGGGACAAACCTTAGGCGAGTTCCTCTGCCGTGGGCTTGCCGCAGAAGGTTACCGCGTGGCGGTAGTGGACATTCAGAGTGAAAAAGCCGCCCGCGTGGCGGACACCATTAACACCGAGTTTGGCGAAGGGATGGCGTACGGGTTTGGTGCTGACGCCACCAGCGAGCAGAGCGTGATGGCGCTGGCCCGCGGCGTGGACGAGATTTTTGGGCGCACCGATCTGCTGGTCTACAGCGCGGGGATTGCGAAAGCGGCGTTTATCAGCGATTTCGAACTGGGGGATTTTGACCGTTCGCTGCAGGTGAATCTGGTGGGCTATTTCCTTTGCGCCCGCGAGTTTTCCCGCCTGATGATCCGCGACGGGATTCAGGGGCGCATCATTCAGATCAACTCAAAATCCGGGAAAGTGGGCAGCAAGCACAACTCCGGGTACAGCGCGGCGAAGTTTGGCGGCGTGGGGCTGACGCAGTCCCTGGCGTTGGATCTGGCCGAATACGGGATTACCGTGCACTCGCTGATGCTGGGCAACCTGCTGAAATCGCCGATGTTCCAGTCCCTGCTGCCGCAGTACGCCACCAAGCTCGGCATCAAGGCTGAGGAAGTGGAGCAGTACTACATCGATAAAGTGCCGCTGAAGCGCGGGTGTGACTATCAGGACGTGCTGAACATGCTGCTGTTTTACGCCAGTCCGAAAGCGTCGTACTGCACCGGGCAGTCGATTAACGTGACCGGTGGGCAGGTGATGTTCTGATCGAGCGGCCTGATGCCCTCACCCTAACCCTCTCCCACCGGGAGAGGGAACAAAACAAGGAGTCGATATGGTAACCGCACTCATCACCGTCGCTGCCCTCGCCTGGCTGTGCCAGATGGCGTTTGGCGGCTGGCAGATCCACCAGTTTAACCGCGCGTTTGATGCGCTGTGTCAGAAGGGCCGCGTCGGCGTCGGGCGTTCCGGCGGACGCTTTAAACCGCGCGTGGTCGTCGCCGTAGCGCTTGACGAGCACGACCGGGTGTGCGATTCCCTCCTCATGCGTGGCGTGACGGTATTTGCCCGTCCGGCCAAAATCCAGGCAATCAACGGCCTCTTGTTACAGGAATTGCAGCCTGATGTGATCTTTCCCCATGATCCACTCTGTCGGAATGCACTATCATTAGCGCTCAATCTGAAACATGGATAATTTCGTTGTGAAAGTTATAGACTTGCGAAATTATCATTTCGCAACCTAAGGAACGAAGCGCCTATGAAACCACGTCAGCGGCAGGCGGCCATTCTCGAGCATCTACAAAAGCAGGGAAAATGCTCGGTAGAGGATCTGGCCCACTACTTTGACACCACCGGCACGACAATACGCAAGGACCTGGTATTGCTCGAAAACTCTGGCGCCGTTATTCGCACCTACGGCGGCGTGGTGCTCAACAAGGACGAAGCGGACCCGCCAATCGATCACAAAACGCTGATCAATACCCACCAGAAAGCGCTGATTGCCGAAGCCGCCGTCAAATTTATCCAGGACGGCGATTCCATCATCCTCGACGCAGGCAGTACCGTCCTGCAGATGATCCCCCTGCTCAGCCGCTTCAACAACATCACGGTGATGACCAACAGCCTGCACATCGTCAACGCGCTGTCGGAGTTCGACAGCGAGCAGACCATCCTGATGCCCGGCGGCACCTTCCGCAAAAAATCGGCGTCCTTTCACGGCCAGCTGGCGGAGAACGCTTTCGACCACTTTAGCTTCGATAAACTGTTTATGGGCACCGACGGCATCGACCTGAACGCAGGCGTCACGACGTTTAACGAGGTGTTCAGCGTCAGCAAAGCCATGTGTAACGCCGCGCGGGAAGTGATTTTAATGGCCGACTCGTCGAAGTTTGGCCGCAAAAGCCCCAATATTGTCTGTAGCCTCGAAAGCGTTGATAAGCTGATTACCGACGCGGGTATCGATCCGGCGTTCAAAAAAGCGCTGGAAGAGAAAGGGATCGACGTGATCGTAACCGGAGAAAGAGATGAGTGATTTTCTGTTAGAAACGGGCCGCCAGACGCTGATGCTGGAGCTGCAGGAAGCCAGCCGCCTGCCGGAACGTCTGGGCGAGGATTTTGTCCGCGCCGCCAACACCATTATCCACTGCGAAGGCAAAGTGATTGTGGCGGGTATCGGTAAATCCGGCCATATCGGCAAGAAGATTGCCGCGACGCTCGCCAGCACCGGTACCCCGGCGTTCTTCGTGCATCCGGCAGAGGCACTGCATGGCGATCTCGGGATGATCGAAAGCCGCGACGTGATGCTGTTTATCTCCTACTCCGGTTCGGCCAAAGAGCTGGATCTGATTATTCCGCGCCTGCAGGAAAAATCGGTCGCCCTGCTGGCGATGACCGGGAAACCCCGCTCGCCGCTGGCGCTGGCCGCCAAAGCGACGCTGGATATTTCCGTTGAGCGTGAAGCCTGCCCGATGCACCTCGCCCCGACCTCCAGCACCGTTAACACCCTGATGATGGGCGACGCGCTGGCGATGGCGGTAATGCAGGCGCGCGGATTCAATGAGGAAGATTTTGCCCGTTCGCATCCGGCAGGTGCGCTCGGCGCGCGACTGCTCAATAAGGTTCACCATCTGATGCGCACTGACGATGCCATTCCGCAGGTCAAACTCGATACCAGCGTGATGGACGCGATGCTGGAGCTGAGCCGCACCGGTCTGGGGCTGGTGGCGGTATGCGATGACGGCGGAAACGTGAAGGGCGTGTTCACCGACGGCGACCTGCGCCGCTGGCTGGTGGGCGGCGGCAGGCTGGAAACAAACGTGTCTGACGCCATGACCAAAGGCGGGCTGACGCTCAACGCCGACAGCCGTGCCATTGAAGCCAAAGAGGTGCTGATGAAGCGCAAAATCACCGCCGCACCGGTGGTGGACGAGCACGGCAGGCTGTGCGGCGCTATCAACCTGCAGGACTTCTACCAGGCCGGGATTATTTAACCCTTCAGCCCAAGTCGCTTCGCCAGCCGGTGCAGGTTGGCGACGTCCATCTCCAGCGCCCGCGCGCACGCCGCCCAGCTGCGGTTATTCTGCTCCAGCGCGCGGGTAATCATCTGACGCTGAAACTCTTCCGTCGCTTCGCGCAGGTTTTCGATTGCGATCTCAGGCACAGCAGGCTTCACGGTCGGGGCATTTTCCTCATGCAGCGCAAAATGGCGCGCATGAATCACCACTTCATCCCCCGAGCGCGTCGCCCTCGCCAGCACCACCGCGCGGTGAATCGCATGCTCCAGTTCGCGCACATTGCCCGGCCAGCCGTAGCTGAGCAGATGCGCTCTCGCCCCCGGGCTAAGCACCACGCGGGACAGCCCCATTTTGAGACGGCACTGTTCGCAGAAATAACCCGCCAGCAGCACCACGTCGTCTCCGCGCTCGCGCAGCGGCGGCACGGACAGCGGGAACACGCTCAGGCGATGGAACAGGTCGGCTCGGAACTGCCCGGCCAGCACCGCTTCGCGCAGATCCCGGTTGGTCGCAGCAAGGACGCGCACGTCCACCCGCAGGCTGCGGTCATCCCCCACGCGCTGGATGTCGCCGTACTGCAATACGCGCAGCAGCTTGGCCTGAAGTGAAAGGGAAAGCTCGCCAATCTCATCAAGAAACAGCGTGCCGTTATCGGCCATTTCAAACTTGCCGCTGCGGTTGCTGATGGCCCCGGTAAACGCCCCTTTGACGTGACCGAACAGCTCGCTCTCCGCCACGCTTTCCGGCAGCGCGGCGCAGTTGAGGTACACCAGCGGGTTGACCGCGCGCGGCGAAGCTTCGTGGATGGACTTCGCCACCAGCTCCTTACCGGTACCGGTCTCTCCGAAGATCAGCACGTTCAGATCGGACGCGGCAACAATCTCAATCTCTTTTTTGAGCTGCGCCATGCCGGGCGAAAGGCCGATCATCTCGGTGTGCGCCACCGGCTCAAACGCCGTCGGGCTACCGGGAAGAATATTCTGGCTCTCCAGCTGCTCTATCAGCAGTGCATTGTTCAGCGCCCCGGCTGCCAGCGCCGCAATCAGGCGCAGTTCTTCGTCGCTGAAGGTGTCGAACTGGTCCGGCGACATGCCGTCGAGGGTTAATGCGCCAATCAGATTCTGCCCGGCGAACAGCGGCAGGCCAATACAGGCGTGCACCTTCAGGCTCTCCTGCCCCGGAATCAGGCCGTCGTACGGATCGGGCAGATCGCTGTCTGCCGGGAAACGCACCACGTCGCCCGCGCGGGCGATGGTTTCCAGACGCGGGTGGCCCTCCAGCGTAAAGCGCCGCCCGAGTACGTCCTTCGCCAGGCCGTCGATAGCCAGCGGAATAAACTGCCGCCCTTCGTAACGCAGCAGCGCCGACGCATCGCAATCCAGCACGTGGCGCAGCGTGGAGATCAGGCGCTGAAAGCGGTCCTGATGGCCGATACCGGTTTGCAGTTCTATGGCTATCTTCGCCAGCACGTCTACGGAAAAACTCATGCCTGCCTCACTGTCATTTTGACAATGCATAATGTCATATTGACTCTTTTTAGGATAGTCATAATGACTACTCATTATGGGGCATTAAATCACAACTTATTGAATATTAATAATTTAAAAAGTTGGCACGCAACTTGATATAAGCAAACCATCTTATTTAAAAACGCTGTATTAAGTTGAGGTTGCTATGTCTATTCTGGTTAAAAATAACATTCATTGGGTGGGTCAACGTGACTGGGAAGTGCGCGATTTCCACGGGACGGAATACAAAACGCTGCGCGGCAGCAGCTACAACAGCTATCTCATCCGCGAAGGTAAAAACGTCCTGATCGATACCGTCGATCACAAATTCAGCCGTGAGTTCGTGCAGAACCTGCGCGGTGAAATCGACCTGAATGACATCGACTACATCATCATCAACCATGCGGAAGAGGACCACGCCGGGGCGCTGACCGAGCTGATGTCCCACATTCCGGATACCCCAATCTACTGCACCACCAACGCCATTGATTCAATTAACGGCCACCACCATCATCCGGAGTGGAACTTCCACACCGTAAAAACTGGCGACACGCTGGATATCGGCAACGGCAAGCAGCTGATCTTCGTCGAAACCCCGATGCTGCACTGGCCGGACAGCATGATGACCTACATGACCGGCGACGCGGTGCTGTTCAGCAACGACGCCTTCGGCCAGCACTACTGCGACGAACGCCTATTCAATGACGAAGTGGATCAGACCGAGCTGTTCGAACAGTGCCAGCGCTACTACGCCAATATCCTGACCCCGTTCAGCCGTCTGGTGACGCCTAAAATTACCGAGATCCTCGGCTTCAACCTGCCGGTGGACATGATTGCGACCTCCCACGGCGTGGTGTGGCGTGAAAACCCCACCCAGATCGTCGAGCTGTACCTGAAATGGGCCGCGGATTACCAGGAAGATCGCATCACCATCTTCTACGACACCATGTCCAACAACACCCGCATGATGGCGGACGCGATTGCCCAGGGTATCAATGAAGTTGACCCGAACGTGGCGGTGAAAATCTTCAACGTGGCGCGCAGCGATAAGAACGAGGTATTGACCAACGTCTTCCGCTCCAAAGGCGTGCTGGTGGGTACCTCCACCATGAATAACGTGATGATGCCGAAGATTGCCGGCCTGGTGGAAGAGATGACCGGCCTGCGCTTTCGTAACAAACGCGCCAGCGCCTTTGGCTCTCACGGCTGGAGCGGCGGCGCGGTAGACCGTCTTTCCACCCGTTTACAGGATGCGGGTTTTGAGATGTCCATGAGCCTGAAGGCGAAATGGCGTCCGGATATCGACGCGCTGGAAATCTGCCGCCAGCATGGCCGCGACATCGCCCGTCAGTGGGCGCTCGCCCCGCTTCCTGAAGTCACCGCAAAACCTGCGGAACAGCCACAAACCTGTTCTACGGCAGCCAGCGCCGATCTCGGTCCGCGCATGCAGTGCAGCGTCTGCCAGTGGATCTACGATCCTGAGCTGGGCGAACCGCTGCAGGATGTTGCCCCGGGCACGCCGTGGAGCGAGGTGCCAGACAACTTCCTCTGCCCGGAATGCTCCCTCGGCAAAGACGTCTTTGATGAACTGGCAACGGAGGCAAAATGAGCAACGGCATCGTTATCATCGGCTCGGGCTTTGCTGCCCGCCAGCTGGTGAAAAATATCCGCAAACAGGATGCAAACGTGCCGTTGACACTGATCGCCGCCGACAGCATGGACGAGTACAACAAGCCTGATTTAAGCCACGTCATTAGCCAGAATCAGCGCGCCGATGACCTCACCCGCCAGACGGCGGGGGAGTTTGCGGAGCAGTTCAACCTGCGTCTGTTTCCGTACACCTGGGTCACCGATATCGATGCCGACGCCCACGTGGTAAAAGCGAAAGCGAAAACCTGGCAGTACGACAGGCTGGTGCTGGCGACCGGGGCATCTGCGTTTGTGCCGCCGGTTGAAGGCCGCGAGCTGATGATTACCCTCAACAGCCAGCAGGAGTATCAGGGCAGCGAAACCCTGTTACGCGATGCGCAACGGGTGATGATTGTCGGCGGCGGGCTGATCGGCACCGAGCTGGCGATGGACTTCTGTCGGGCGGGAAAATCCGTGACCCTGGTTGACCACGCAGCGAGCATTCTGTCGGCGCTGATGCCGGCAGAAGTAAGCAGTCGCTTACAGCATCGTCTGACTGATATGGGCGTGCATCTGATGTTGAAATCGCAGCTACAAAGCCTGAGCAAAACTGAAGGCGGTATCCGTGCCACGCTCGACCGAAGCCGCAGCGTAGAAGTGGATGCGGTGGTTGCCGCGACGGGCCTGCGCCCGGAAACCGCGCTGGCGCATCGCGCAGGGGCTGAAATAAACCGCGGCGTGAAGGTAAATAGCTACCTGCAAACCACGCGGCCGGATATTTATGCCCTGGGCGACTGCGCGGAAATTAACGGCCAGGTGCTGCCCTTCCTGCAGCCGATACAATTAAGCGCCATGTATCTGGCAAAAAACCTGCTCGGCGGCAGCGCGCCGCTGAAATTACCCGCCATGCTGGTAAAGGTCAAAACGCCGGAATTGCCGCTGCATCTTGCAGGTGAAACGCAGCGTCAGGATCTGGACTGGCAGATTGCCCTTTCGCCGCAGGGCATGGTGGCGCGCGGCACCGATGCTGACGGTCAGATGCGCGCCTTTGTCGTCAGCGAAGACCGGATGAAGGAGGCCTTCGCCCTGCTGAAATCGCTACCTGCTTAACCCTCGTATTGCCGGGTGGCGCTCCGCTTACCCGGCCTACATGCAGACCCGCGCAAGCGCAGCGCCTCCGGGTAAAACAGGGTGGGGAGTTCAGGAACGCACCACCAGCGCGTCGTAGCCGCGCCAGCGATAGTTGGCCATGGAGATGAGCCAGCAGGCAACGAACAGCCCGACAACCACAAATCCAGCGTTGCCCAGGTTGTCATTTACCGCGCCGATCAGATCCCAGACGCCGCCGCTGAGGGCAAATTTATCCATCAGCAGGCCCAGCGCTTCCAGCCCGCCGATAAACAGCGCAACCACCACGGAGGTGCCGGTGATGGTCATGTTGTAGTAGAGCTTGCGCTGCGGTTTATCAAACGCCCAGCCGTAGGCACCGACCATCAGCAGGTTATCGAGCGTATCCACCAGCGCCATGCCGCTGGCGAAGAGCGCCGGGAAGATCATGATTGACCACACGGACATCCCGCTGGAGGCGCTGGCGGCAGAGATCCCCAGCACGCCGATTTCCGTGGCAGTGTCAAACCCGAGGCCAAACAGAAAGCCCACCAGATACATCTGCCAGCTTTTATTGACGAGGCGGAAGGTTTTACCGAACAGCCAGTTCATAACGCCCCCCTGGGCAGGCAGCGTGACGTCACCCTGCATCGTCTGGCCCTTTTTCAGCGCCTGGAAACTGCGCCAGACGCCGCGCAGGATCACCATATTCACCAGCGCCATCGCCAGCAGGAAGGTGGCGGATACCGCAGTGCCAATCAGGCTGCCGGTTTCGTGGAACCATTCCATGTTTTTCTGAAACGCCGTGGCGGTGGCGGCGATGGCAATGGAGGCCAGCACCACGATGGTGGAGTGCCCCAGCGAGAACCACGCCCCCACCCCGCACGGGCGTTTGCCCTGCTGCATCATCTTACGCGTCACGGTATCAATGGCCGCGATGTGGTCGGCATCCACCGCATGGCGCAGCCCGTAGCACCACGCCAGCAGGCTGGCGGCCATCAGCGCCGTGCTGCCGCTAAAAGAGTGCCATGCCCATCCCCAGGCCAGCAGGTTTGCCATTACCAGAGCCAGCAGCAGAAGCGCGGCGCGAGGTTCGTTGCGTAACAGTCGTAACATTTTAAATCCTTTTTGAACATGACCGGGCAGCGGCAACCACCGCCTGCCCGAAGGAGATCGCTCCGTCACCTGCGGGCAGGCGCGAAGGAAAAAGAAGCGTAAAGTCAGAAAGATAATGACGCAGGCGCGCGCGCAGCAGGCGGTTGTGCAACACGCCGCCGCTGAAGCAGATTGTCGAAATCGATAAGCGTCGGGCATGGCGCGCGGCGAGCTGAGCCAGCCCTTTTGCCAGCGCGTCGTGAAACGCCCACGCGCGCTCGCAGGGCTCCGCCTGCCAGTTCAGCCACTGCTGCCAGAACAGCGCAAGGTTATTCGCTTCCAGAATCACCGGATGGTCAACGCCCGCGCACTGAGATGCCAGCGCCTCCAGCCTGCACGCTGCCTCGCCTTCATAGCGCTGCGCGTCGATGCCCAGCGCGCAGGCGACCGCGTCAAACAAACGACCGCAGGACGACGCCTGCGGCGCGTTGATGCCACGCTGGATCGCCGTTGCCAGCAGCGGCCAGCTGTGGCGCTGAACCGCTCGCGTTTCCGGGTAGCGTTGCCAGTCCGGGACAAACGCCAGGCAGTGGGCGAGCAGATTACGCCACGGCTGCTTTGCCGCCAGATCGCCGCCCGGCAGCGCCACGGCAGGCAGGCCGCCGAGCCGTTCGCAGTCGAGATAGTTCACCCGCAGGCACTCTCCGCCCCACAGCGCGCCGTTCTCGCCCTTGCCGATCCCGTCCAGCGTCAGAGCGATAGCGTCTCCGCTGCCGAGCGGCCAGCCGTTCTCCGCCAGGCACGCCGCCGCGTGAGCGTGATGATGCAGCACGGTTTCGACGGGCAGCGCCTGCTCCTGCGCCCACCGGCGCGCGCGATACCCCGGATGGGCATCGCACACCAGCTTATCAGGCTGGAAAGCGTAGATGTCCTGCATCGTCGAGAGCGCGCTGCGCCACTGCGCCTCTACGCCCTCGTCGCTCAGATCGCCAAAGTGCTGGCTCACCACCGCCTGGTTGCCTCGCACCAGGCAGAAGGTGTTTTTCATCTCTGCACCGGTGCACAGCATGGCGGGGATATTCTCAAAACCCACGGGCAACGTGACGGCATCGGGCACAAAACCCCGGGCGCGACGCAGGATAGCGCCATCCCGATCCATCACCGAATCATCCATGCGCTGCAGGATGTCGCGGTTGTGCAGCAGGAAGCCGTCCGCGATGCCGCCGAGTTCCTCCAGCGCCTGCGCGTTGGTGACGGCAGGCGGCCTGCCACTGAGGTTGCCGGAGGTCATCACCAGCGGGCGCCGGCAGTCCATCAGCAAAAGATGCTGGAGCGGGTTCGCGGGCAGCATCACGCCAACGCAGTCGAGCCCTGGGGCAATTTCCTCAGGAAACGCGGGAAGCGAAGCTTTCGGCGTCAGCACGATCGGTGCCGCGGGCGAGCGTAACAGCGTCTGTATCGTCTCCGGCAGATCGTCCGCATCCGGCAGCATCACCGCCAGCGGCTTCGTCGGGCGCTGCTTGCGTGCCCGCAGCGTCGCCACTGCCTGCGGGTTAAGCGCGTCGCAGACCAGATGAAATCCCCCCAGCCCTTTAACCGCCACGATCCCGCCGTTTTTCAGCCTCTTCACCGCCGCGTTTAAGGCCGATTCGCGAGTGGCAATAGTGTCTCCGGCTCGCCATTCCAGCTGCGGCCCGCAGTCCGGGCAGGCCACCGGCTGGGCGTGGAAGCGGCGGTCGGCCGGGTTGCGGTAGTCAGTTTCGCACGGCGCGCAGAGCGGGAATGCGGCCATCGACGTGGCCGGACGGTCGTACGGCATGGCGCGGATAATGGTAAACCGCGGCCCGCAGTGGGTGCAGTTGATAAACGGGTAACGATAGCGGCGCTCGCGGGGATCGCGCATTTCAGCCAGACACGCCGGGCAGGTGGCGGCATCCGGCACGATTTGCGTATCCATCGCCCCGCGATCGCTGTGGCGGATGGTAAAGTCCTCAGGCATGTCCGCCCAGGTGAACGGCTGCGTTTCAACGCGATCGATGCGCGCCAGCGGTGGGCAGTCCTGATGCAGCCTCGCGGTAAAGTCCCCCCCATTACCCGCGAGACGCACCAGGACACCCTCTCCGTCGTTGCAGACATCGCCCACAAGCTTCAGCCGGTGCGCCAGCTGCCAGACGAAGGGCCGAAACCCCACGCCCTGCACTTTGCCGCGCACCCGAAGCTGGATGCCGTTAACGCTCATCGCAGCTTAAAACAGCAGCGATGACGAGGTGTCGAACGCCGCGCGACGGCGTTTTTCTGCGCTCATCTGCTCAAGCTTGTCACGATCCACGCAGACCAGCGCATGCGTCGGGCAGGCCTCCATACAGGCCGGGCCGGCTTCGCGGTGATAGCAAAGATCGCATTTATTGGCTTCGGCTTTCTCTGCCCGCACGCTCAGCCCCATGCCGCTGTTGCGCACCACCGGACGGACAACCACCTCCATCGCGCCATACGGACAGGCCACCACGCAGGTTTTGCAGCCGATGCAGCGCTCCTGCATCACGTGCACAAAGCCCTTCTCGCGCTTAATCGCCCCGTTCGGGCAGACGTTCGCGCACGGCGCATCTTCGCACTGGCGACAGATGGCGGCGGTGGAAATATTCACACCTTTAATGACGTGAATGCGCGGCAGGAAGGTATCGGGAGTGAGAGAGGCGCAATCCTGCTCCGCCTGATGGGAAACCACGCACGCCACTTCACAGGTACGGCAACCAATGCACTTGCTGGCATCGGCCATAATAAAACGGTTCATCTGCTTCTCCGGCATAACTGTTATGCGCGAAGCTATTCATAAACCGTGCCAATATTTAACGTACTGATTTTTAAGAATAATAAAAACGCAGCGTTTCTGTCATCGTCATTAGTGACGATGACAGATGTCGACGTCAGCGGTGCGGGCCATCGGTAACGGAGTCGCGCAGGACAAGCTCGCCAGAAAAGGTTTGCTGATATTTGAACTCTCCGCCGTCGAGCATGAAAATCAGGCGACTGACGATCTCCTGGATCATCGCCGTCACCGGAATACGCACGCTGGAGAGCGACGGCACGATGTAGGGCGCAATCGCCACGTCGTCAAAGCCGATGACGGACACCGCGTCCGGGGTGTCGACGCCGCTGTCGTGCAGCTGCTTGATGGCGCCGATCGCCATATCGTCGTTGCTCGCCACCAGCGCGGTAAACGGTTCGCCGCGGGAGAGGAGTTGAGTGACCGCCGCCGCGCCGCTGGCCGGGTTCCACTTCCCTTCGGCGATAAGCGCGTCACGCGCTGCAATACCGTGCTGCGCCAGCGCATCCCTGTAACCGGAAAGACGCTCAACCCCGGTGGGGGAATCCAGCGAGCCGGTGATAAAGGCAATCTCCCGGTGCCCTTTCGCAATCAGCTGCGACACCGCGTCCTGACACGAGGCTTTATGATCGGACCAGACGCTGTGGCTGCTGTTTTTCCGCAGGCGGCGGTTAAGCACCATAATCGGCTGCTCGCATTTCTCGACGAGCTCGTCCAGCTCTTCCACGCTCAGGAAACGCGGGTAGATAATTACCGCATCGCAGCGCATATCCAGCAGATACTGGATCGCCTCGCGCTCTTCTTCGGCGCTGTGCTTGCCGTCGGCGAGGATCAGCTGCCGCCCTTTTTCTTCCGTCATCCGCGCGGCGTTAAACAGCAGCTCGCTAAAGTAGACGCCGTGATACAGGGTGTTGGTCACTACCAGCCCAAGCGTCTGGGTGCGTTTGGTCGCCAGGTTTCGCGCCAGCAAGTTCGGGCGATAGCCGCTCTCTTCAATGGCCTGAAAAACCCGGTCTTTGGTCTCCTGGCTAACGTAGCCGTTGCCCGACAACACCCGGGAAACCGTCGCTTTCGACACGCCTGCCCGCTTCGCCACTTCCAGCATCGTGGTCATATTGTTCTTCCATCCGAAACTCATGCGGGCAGTGTACTGCACCGCGAAAAAATTGTCGCAGCGACGACGTCACGCTTTCTATACCCCACTGCGATCTTCATCACGAAAAGAAAAAATGTCCAAAAAACGGTCTTGTTTCAACAAAAGAAACTCATGATGATTATGTGGAACCGGTTTCCTACATTTCACACAACGATAACAGGAACAGATCCGATGGCCAAAAACTACGCTGCGCTGGCAAACAACGTTATCAGCGCGCTGGGCGGCAAAGAGAACATCGTCGCCGTCACCCACTGCATGACGCGCCTGCGTTTCGTTCTGAAAGACGAAAATCTTACCGACGTTGCGCGCCTGAAAAGCATCAGCGGCGTGCTTGGCGTGGTGCGTAACGACAACCAGTGCCAGGTGATTATTGGCAACACGGTTTCACAGGCGTACCGCGAAGTAGTGAGCCTGCTGCCCGTTGACCTGCAGCCCGTGGTACCGGAAGGCCCGCAGAAGCTGACGTTACGCCGCATTGGCGCCGGGATCCTCGACGCGCTGATCGGCACCATGTCGCCGCTGATCCCGGCGATCATCGGAGGCTCGATGGTCAAGCTGCTGGCGATGATCCTCGAAATGACTGGCGTGCTGGAAAAAGGCGCGCCGACGCTCACCATTTTGACGGTCATTGGCGACGGGGCGTTCTTCTTCCTGCCGCTGATGGTGGCGGCCTCGGCGGCGGTGAAGTTTAAAACCAACATGTCGCTGGCGATTGCCATCGCGGGCGTGCTGGTGCACCCGAGCTTTATTGAGCTGATGGCGAAAGCCGCGCAGGGGGAGCACGTTGAGTTCGCCTTTATTCCGGTGACGGCGGTGAAATACACCTATACCGTCATCCCGGCGCTGGTGATGACCTGGTGCCTGTCGTATATCGAAAGCTGGGTGGATCGCATCACCCCGGCGGTGACCAAAAACTTCCTCAAGCCGATGCTGATCGTGCTGATTGCCGCCCCGCTCGCCATCGTGCTGATTGGCCCGCTGGGGATCTGGATCGGTAGCGCCATCTCCGCGCTGGTTTACACCATTCACGGCTACCTGGGCTGGCTCTCCGTCGCCATCATGGGCGCGCTATGGCCGCTGCTGGTGATGACCGGGATGCACCGCGTGTTTACGCCGACCATCATTCAGACCATTGCCGAAACGGGCAAAGAAGGAATGGTGATGCCGTCAGAAATCGGCGCCAACCTGTCGCTCGGCGGCTCGTCGCTGGCGGTGGCGTGGAAAACGAAAAACCCGGAACTGCGCCAGACGGCGCTGGCCGCGGCGGCCTCCGCCATCATGGCGGGGATCTCTGAACCGGCCCTGTACGGCGTAGCGGTACGCCTGAAGCGTCCGCTGATTGCGAGCCTGATCAGCGGCTTTATCTGCGGCGCGGTGGCGGGTATGGCAGGCCTTGCCAGCCACTCGATGGCGGCGCCAGGGCTGTTTACCAGCGTGCAGTTCTTCGACCCGGCCAACCCGATGACCATCGTCTGGGTGTTTGGCGTAATGGGGCTGGCCGTGGTGCTGTCATTTGTTCTGACCCTGCTGTTAGGGTTTGAGGATATCCCGGTCGAAGACGAGGCTGAAAAAGCGCGCGCCCTGCAGACCGCACCGGTACAGAACAACGCAGCAAAAGCATAAATTGAAAGCGAGGTAAGAATGTCTGTTTTTCCACAAGGATTTTTATGGGGCGGCGCGCTTGCCGCCAACCAGAGTGAAGGTGCTTACCGTGAAGGCGGCAAAGGACTGACGACGGTCGATATGATCCCCCACGGCGCGAACCGCCTGGCGGTGAAGCTGGGTAAGGAAAAGCGTTTTTCGCTGCGTGACGATGAGTTTTACCCGAGCCATGAAGCGATTGATTTTTACCATCGCTATAAAGAGGACATCGCCCTGATGGCGGAGATGGGCTTTACGGTGTTCCGCACCTCGATTGCCTGGAGCCGCCTCTACCCGAACGGCGACGAGCCGCTGCCGAATAAAGAGGGCATCGCCTTCTACCGGGCGGTGTTTGAAGAGTGTAAAAAGTACAACATTGAGCCGCTAGTAACGCTCTGCCACTTCGACGTGCCGATGCACCTGGTGACGGAGTACGGCTCCTGGCGCAACCGTAAGATGGTCGATTTCTTCGCCCGCTACGCCCGCACCTGCTTCGAGGAATTTAACGGGCTGGTGAAATACTGGCTGACCTTCAACGAAATCAACATCATGCTGCACAGCCCGTTCTCCGGCGCGGGGCTGGTGTTTGAGGAAGGTGAAAACGAGGATCAGGTGAAATACCAGGCCGCGCACCACGAGCTGGTGGCGAGCGCGCTGGCGACCAAAATCGCTCACGAGGTGAACCCGGAAAACCAGGTCGGCTGCATGCTGGCGGGCGGAAATTTCTACCCGTACTCCTGCAAACCGGAAGACGTGTGGATGGCGCTGGAGAAAGACCGCGAGAACCTGTTCTTTATCGACGTGCAGGCGCGCGGCAGCTATCCGGCCTACTCCGCCCGCGTGTTCCGCGAGAAAGGCGTCGTGATTGTGAAAGACCCAGGCGATGACGAACTGCTGAAAAATACCGTCGACTTTGTCTCGTTCAGCTATTACGCCTCGCGCTGCGCGTCGGCGGACATGAACGCGGGCAACACCAGCGCGGCAAACATCGTGAAGTCCCTGCGTAACCCGCATATTCAGGTAAGCGAGTGGGGCTGGGGCATCGATCCGCTCGGCCTGCGTATCACCATGAACATGATGTACGACCGCTACCAGAAGCCGCTGTTCCTGGTGGAAAACGGCCTTGGCGCGAAGGACGTCATTTATGAAAATGGCGAGATCAACGACGACTACCGCATCAGCTACCTGCGCGAGCATATCCGCGCGATGGGCGATGCGATTGAGGACGGCGTGCCGCTGATGGGCTACACCACCTGGGGCTGCATCGACCTGGTGTCGGCCTCAACGGGGGAGATGAGCAAGCGCTACGGGTTTGTGTACGTTGACCGCGATGATGCCGGGAACGGCACGCTGGACCGCAAGCGCAAGAAGTCGTTCTGGTGGTATAAGAAGGTGATTGCGAGTAACGGGGCAGATCTGGAGTAGCCTGTTGCCCGGTGGCGCTGCGCTTACCAGGCCTACGGTTTTGTAGGCCGGGTAAGGCGTAGCCGCCACCCGGCACTGCTCAGAGCGGAGAAAACCCTCCATCCCCAACCCACCCCGCCAGCCGCGAATAAACCTCTTCCACCGCATCTTTCACCGGCGGCGTCATCGGGTAATAAAACCCGACAATGTCCGGCTGGATCCCCAAAAACAGCACCTCGTCCACGTCGTCTTTAATCTGATCGACCAGGTAGTTCAGCGGCATATTGTGGGTGGTCATCATAAACATCTCGGCGATGTCGTCCGGATCAATCAGGCGGATTTCGCCCGGGTTCAGCCCCATATCGGTGGCATCGACGATTAGCAGCCTTTCCGGGTGCAGCTCGCGAATGGCGACCACATCGTTTTCCGGCGCGCTGCCGCCGTCAATCACCACCCAGTCGCCCTGCGGTTTTGCGGCGCACATCTCCGCCAGCAGCGGGCCCGCGCCGTCGTCGCCCATCATGCTGTTGCCGACACACAGTAAAACGTCAGTCACGTAATCTCCTCACCATCAGGTAGATGGCGCTCTCCTGATGAATATCATGCAGCATGCCGAGCAGCGTTTTGCTCCACGCCTGCTGCGCCGGGGTTTGCCTGCCGAGCGCCGCGTCAAAGGCGTTAGCGAGCATCGTGATATGGTTGGCGTCGATGACGATCTCGCCATACTTCGGCACGCCCTCCATCTTGCGCCGCGCGGTGCTGCCCTCCTCCAGCGTGGCGATCCACGCCAGGTATTCCGTCCACGGGCAGGTTAGCGCCGCCTCCAGACAGTCGATCACCCCGAGGTGGTGCCCAATCGCCAGGCTGTAATAGACCACCTGCTGCGCCGCATCCGGCGTGGCATCGTTCTCATCAATAAACTTACGGCTCAGCTGGCTGAACACCACCGTTTCACTCATCGGATACGCGCCTCATCCACAATGCTGTTCAGGTTTGCCACGATCTCATTGAGACGCGGATCGTTTTCCGCTTCCAGCCAGCGCGCCACCTGATGGTCGCCCTGGCTCAGCAGGCGCAGGTAATCGTCGGCAATCTGACGCCCGTAGCGATAGCCCGCCAGCCTGCGCGCCGTGCGGTCCACCTTCACGCGCAGCGGCTGCACCATGTCCGGATGCAGAATGGCCGCGGGCTGGTTGTCGATCTCGCCAGGTGCGCGGGCGTGGATCTTCTGCTCCAGCAGGCCGAGCGCCATCGCAAAGCCGTACAGCGTGGCGGCAGGCGTCGGCGGGCAGCCCGGAATATAGACATCCACCGGCACGATTTTGTCGGTGCCGCCCCAGACGCAGTAAAGATCGTGGAAGATGCCGCCGCTGTTGCCGCAGGCGCCGTAGGAGATACAGATTTTCGGATCCGGCGCGGACTGCCAGGCGCGCAGCGCGGGCGATCGCATGGCGCGGGTCACCGCCCCGGTAAACAGCAGAATGTCCGCATGACGCGGGGACGGTACCACTTTGATGCCGAAGCGCTCGGCGTCAAACAGCGGCGACAGGGTGGCGAAGATCTCGATCTCACAGCCGTTGCAGCCGCCGCAGTCCACGCGGTAGACGTAGGCCGAGCGTTTGATTTTTTTCAGTAGCGACGCCTTCATGCTGGCGATGGACTCCTCCACCGTCAGCGGCACCGGAATGCCGTTATCGTCGCGCGGGCCGAGTAAGTTTTCCATCAGCTGGCCTCTCTCATATGGCGGGTAATATCAATGCGGTCGGACGGCAGCAGGCACTTCTGACGTTTGCACTCCGGGCAGGTTTCGAAACTTTCGCGGTGATGCTCCGCGCGGACGTCGCCGTTGTGCTGCAGCAGCGCGATGGCGTAGTCGATCTCTTTTTGCACGGCGAACGGACGCTTGCAGACGCGGCAATTGCACAGCGCGAAGCGCGACTGCTGGAGAAAATCCTCTTTTTTCCACACCGCCAGTTCGTACTCCTGGGAAAGTCGAATGGCGACCGTCGGGCAGACCTCCTCGCAGCGGCCGCAGAAGATGCAGCGCCCGAGGTTAAACTGCCAGGCCAGCTCGCCGGTTTTAAGATCCGTTTCCACCGTTAAGGCGTTCGACGGGCAGGCGTTGACGCAGGCCGCGCAGCCGATGCACTGCTGCGGGTTGTGCTCCGGCTTGCCGCGAAAGTTTTTATCCACCGGGATCGGCTCCAGCGGATAGCTGCTGGTCTGCGCGCCGGTTTTGATTACTTTTTTGATAAAGGTAAACATGGCGTGTCCTTATTTCAGCGGCGAGTTCTTGCGCTCGATGCTGTAGCGCTCAAGCTCTTTGTACGGCACTACCTGGCTTTTCTTCTTGCGCACGTCCACCACCGTCATGCGGTCAGTGCAGGAGTAGCACGGATCGAGGCTGCCGATGATCAGCGGCGCGTCAGAGACCGTGTTACCGCGCAGCATATAGCGCAGGGTAGGCCAGTTGGCGTAGGTCGCCGCGCGACAGCGCCAGCGGTAGAGCTTCTGATTGTCGCCGGTCATGCTCCAGTGGATATCATCCCCTCGCGGCGCTTCGGCAAAGCCGAGGGCAAAGCGGTTTGGAATGTAGGTGAAGCCCTCCACCATCAGCGGACCGCCCGGCAGGTTGTCCAGGCCGAAGTCAATCATGTTCAGGGCGGTGTAGACCTCGTTGATACGCACCTTGAGGCGAGAAATAACGTCGCAGCCCTGTTCGCTGTGCACGGTCATCGGCAGCAGGCCGTAGCCGACGAACGGGTGATCGGCGCGGGTGTCGCGGGCGTGGCCGCTGGCGCGCACCATCGGGCCGACATTGCTGAAGTCGCGGGCAATTTCCGGATCGAGGCGACCAATCCCGACGGTGCGCTGCTCGATGTTTGGCGTGCTGAGCAGCATGTCCACCAGCTCCTGCACGTCCCGGCGCATCTGCTGCGCCAGCTGGCGGGTCTTGATCATGTCGTCTTTCAGCAGGTCGCGGCGGATCCCGCCGATCAGGTTCAGGCCGTAGGTTTTACGCGCCCCGGTGAGGATCTCCGCCATCTTCATCGACGCTTCGCGCACGCGGAAGAACTGCATAAACCCGGAGTCAAAGCCGACGAAGTGGCAGGCCAGGCCGAGGTTCAGCAGGTGTGAGTGCAGGCGCTCCACCTCCAGCAGAATGGCGCGGATCATCTGCGCGCGCTCCGGCACCACGATCCCCATGCCGTTCTCCACCGAGGTGGTGTAGGCGGTACTGTGGGCGAAGCCGCAGATGCCGCACACGCGGTCTGAGAGGAACGTGACCTCGTTGTAGCCCATGCGGGTTTCCGCCAGCTTCTCCATGCCGCGGTGGACGTAGAACAGACGGTAGTCGGCGTCGATGATATTTTCGCCGTCGACGAACAGGCGGAAGTGGCCCGGTTCGTCGGAGGTGACGTGCAGCGGGCCGATCGGCACCACGTTGTTCTTCTTGCTGCCCAGCTCGTTGATGAACTCGTAGGTTTCGCTGTCGGTGGTCGGGGCCGGACGCTGGCGGTAATCCATGCTGTCCTTGCGCAGCGGATAGAGTTCATCCGGCCAGTCGTCCGGCAGCACCAGACGACGCTCGTCCGGCAGGCCGACCGGCACCAGGCCGTACATGTCGCGCACCTCGCGCTCACCCCAGACGGCGGCAGGAACGCGCGGCGTCACGGACGGGTATTCCGGCTTATTCGGGTCGACTTCGACGCGCACGGTGAGCCAGCACTTCTCGCCCTGCTCCATCGACATCACGTAGTACACCGCGTAGTTACCGCACAGCTGGCGCTCGTCGTTACCGAACAGCACCGACAGCCAGCCGCCCTGCCGGTAGTAAAGAAACTCCACCACTTCCGGCAGGTAGTTCACCTTCACGGTAATGGTGATCTGATCTTTGGTTTGCCAGGACTCCTCCAGCACCACGCCGGGGAAAGCCTGATGCAACGCGGCGAGATACTGCTGACCTTTCTTTTCTTCAGACATAAACACTCTCTTTAATCACGCCACCAGCAAGGAGACGAACGCTAAAAATGCAAAACCAAAACCGGCCCAGGTGATGCGCGAGGTTGCCGCAAAACGCAGGCGTGCCATGCTGTTTTCAAACAGGGCGATGACCAGCACGCCGACCAGCAGCTTGAGGGCGGCCACCACCACGGCCAGCAGCAGGCCGCCTGCAGAGAAGTGCGTCATCTGCCCCCACGGGAAGAAAACGCCAACAAACATCTGCAACACCACCAATTGCTTAAGGCTGATGCCCCACTTCAGCACCGCGAAGCCGTAGCCGCTGTACTCGGTAAGCGGCCCTTCCTGCAGCTCCTGCTCCGCTTCCGCGAGATCGAACGGCAGCTTGCCCATCTCAATAAACGTGGCGAACGCGCAGGCGCAGAGTGCCAGCACGAGCGGGATGGAGCGGGCCACCGGCCAGTGGTAAACGGTGTCGGTGATAAAACTGATGTGGGTCGAACCTGCAACCTGCGCGGCCACCCACAGCCCCAGCAGCAGGATTGGCTCAACCAGTACCCCGAGCATCGCCTCGCGGCTGGCGCCGATGCCGGTAAACGGGCTGCCGGTGTCCAGGCCCGCAATCGCAAAGAAGAAGCGCGCGATGGCGAAGAGGTAGATGAGCGTAATCAGATCGCCGAGCACCGGCAGCGGCGAGCCTACCGTGACCACCGGCAGCGCGGTGGCGATGGTGAGCATCACGCCGACCATCACGAACGGCGTCAGGCGGAACACCCAGCCCGCAGCATCCGGCGCGACGCTCTGGCGAGAGAGCAGCTTGATGAGATCGCGGTACTCCTGGAGCACGCCGGGCCCGCGACGGTTGTGCATTCGGGCACGCGCCACGCGCGTGATGCCCGACAGCAGCGGCGCGGCGGCGAACAGCACCAGCGCCTGAAGAATTGCCAGTAACAGACTCATGTCAGGCTCCTCGTGAAATCACAATCACCACCAGCACCGCCAGCTCGATCAGCGCCAGTCGGCGGAACAGCACGGGCACGGCAGCACTCTGCCAGCCCGGCACCCAGCCCTGCGGGTTAAGCCACTGGCGCAGCTTCAGCACGGCGGCGAAGTTCTCCTTCACCGGCATGGCAAATCCGTGGGCGGTGATAACCATTGACGGCTCGTGTTCATAACCGCAGGCCCACGCCGCGCCGCGAGAGCGGGAGGCGAGACGGTCGCGTCTGAAGAACAGCATTAGCACGAACGGCAGGAGCGGCCCGGCGATCAGCAGCAGCGCCATCATCGGCTGGGAGACAACGGTATGCGCCGTCGCCAGCGGCAGCGGAACGGCGTGGCCCAGCAGCGGCAGCAGCCACGGCGCGGCAACCCCGCCCGCAATGCAGCACAGCGCCAGCGCGACCACGCTGGTGGCCATCAGTACCGGGGCGCAGCAGGCGTTTTCCGCTTCACGGGTACGCGGCGCGCCGAGGAAGGTGACGCCGTAGACCTTCGCCATGCACATCACCGCCAGCGCCCCGGTAATCGCCAGGCCCACCGCCAGCAGCGGGCCGAGCAGCCGCGCGATAAACGCGTCGCTCTGGCCGAGCGCGAAGAAGGACTGATAGATCACCCACTCCCCGGCAAAGCCGTTCAGCGGCGGCAGCGCGGCCATCGCCATCAGCCCCACCAGCATGGCGAGTGAAATCATCGGCATCTTTTTGCCAATCCCACCGAGCTTTTCGATATCGCGGTGCCCGGTGCGGAACCAGACGCTGCCCGCGCCGAGGAACAGGGTACTTTTGAACAGGCTATGGTTGACGAGGTGATACAGACCGCCGATAAACCCGGCGGCAATCAGCGCCGGCTGGTTGAGCGCCAGCCCGGTGACGCCCGCGCCCATGCCGAGCAGGATGATGCCGATGTTTTCCAGGGTGTGATAGGCCAGCAGACGCTGGATGTTGTGCTCCATCAGGGCGTACAGGCCGCCGACAAAGGCGGTGATCATCCCCGCAATCAGCAGCGCTACCCCCCACCACAGCGGCGGCTGACCGCCCGTCAGGGTAATCGTCAGGATACCGAACAGACCGACCTTCATTACCACCGTCGAAAACAGCGCGGCGGCGGGCGCAGAGGCATTCGCGTGCGCCTGCGGGACCCAACCGTGCAGCGGGATAATCCCGGCCAGCAGGCCAAAGCCGACTGCGCCCAGCAGCCAGACGTCGTTCCCCAGCGGCTGGCCGTTAAGCGCGGCAAAGTCCAGGGTGCCGAAACGCTGCCACACCAGCCAGCAGGCCAGCGCCAGCAGCAGCGTGCCGAGGCGTCCGAGCGCAAACCACAGCTTGCCGGAGGCGCTGCAGCCGGTCAGGAACACGCCACACAGCGCCATGATCTCCGCCATCACCACCAGCGCGCCAAGGTTGCTGGCGATAACCGTGCAAACCGCGGCGGCCATCAGCAGATTGACCAGCAGGCCGTTGGCTTTGGTCTGCTGATGGCGGTGCCAATCGATATTGAACAGGCTGATAAACAGCCCGCACAGGCCAAAGGTCACCAGCCAGATGGCGTTCAGCGGTGTAATCGCCACGGTATGGCGAATCAGCGGCATGAGTGTTTCCACAGATTGTCCGCCGAGCAGGACGACACCGCCCGCCGCCAGCGTCATCAGGCTGCCGACTGCCCCGCCGATACCGGCTATCCAGCCGCTCAGGGTTTTATGGAAAGAGAACACCAGCGCCAGCACGGCGGCGGCGGCAAAGTACGCCACGGCGCTGTTAATCATAAATATCGCGTTCATTTCGCCCCCTCGTTAAGCGCCTGCAGAAGCGAAAGATCGCCGACGTCGGTATTAATGGTCAGCTCGCGCTTGCGCCTGCTGGTGCGGGCGATATCGCGGATGTTAACCAGGATCAGCGCTTTGGTCGGGCAGGTCCGCACGCAGGCCGGGCCCTGTTCGTCAAAGCTGCACAGGTCGCACTTCACCGCAATAGCGCGGATGCCGGGCACCCAGTCCAGCAGCGTGCTCACGCGTGCCGGAGCCGGTGGCGCAGGCGGCGCTTTCGGGGTATTGGCGTTCGCCGGGATATGCAGCGGGCGGCTGCCGGAGAATTCAATGGCACCGAACGGGCAGGCGATGCCGCACAGCTTGCAGCTCACGCACAGGCTTTCGTTCAGCTGGACCGCGCCATCGACGCGGGTGATGGCATTGACGGGACAGACGCCCGCGCAAGGGGCATCTTCACAGTGGTGGCAGAGCTGCGGGGCAGACTCTTTCTCATTACGCATGACGCGCAGGCGCGGCATGGACTGCAGCCCGTGCAGGCGGTGCGTTTCCGAACACGCCGCCTCACAGGTCCGACAGCCAATACAGACCGTCGAGTCAGCAATTACAAAACGGTTCACCGGGCAATCCTCTGGTGATGGTCATTTTTGACGACGAAAAACTGTCTCATCGACACTTTTCGACATTCGGTTATCAGGCAAGATTTGCGGGGGCCTTTCCCACGACGAGCTGTTTGAGGTCGACCGGCAAGTCGTGCTCAACCGCAGCGTAGAGACCGTTGTAAACCGGCGCGATTTTCTCCAGATAGTGCTCAAGCACCTGCTGGCGATCGCGGTTGCTGACGTAGCCGTCGACCATGCCGTCGGCCATCAGCTGCGCCTGCGCAATACGTTGTTTTTCACCCTCTTTATTCTCAACGTAGTACTCGATGGTGTGGCTGTTAAAGCTGTCTGCCAGGGTCACAAAGACCGTGAAATGACCGAACAGGACAAAGCGCATATCCCCCTGCGCCGCACAGCTCATCGCATGATGCAGTCGGGCTTTTGACAGGGTGATCCCCTGAACCAGAGAGTTACAGTAGAGGTGCCACTGATCCTGAAGCTGCTGGTGGCGCTGCGCGATGTAATCCGCTTTTTCGCTAATTTCCCAAATAGTCATAGAAGGTATCCGGTTAATGGAGATAGCGGCTGTTAAGCAGATTCCGTGCCAGTTTTTAATTTGTTGATTTGAATGATTTTTATCAAAAAAGACACTGTCAACGCCGCCGTGTCGACGTGTCATTTCGACAGCGCTGACATCGTCACGCCGTAACGCAAATCAAGCTGGCACCGTTATTGCATTTACTGGCGCAAATCATTGAGGAGGCGTCATGCACGAAATCACCCTCTGCCAGCGGGCTCTGGAACTTATCGAACAGCAGGCAGTGCAAAACCATGCGAAGCGCGTCACCGGCGTCTGGCTGAAGGTCGGGGCGTTTTCCTGCGTCGAGACCAGCGCCCTGAACTTTTGTTTTGAGCTGGTGTGCCGCGGCACGCTGGCGGAAGGCTGCGCGCTGCATATCGACGAGCAGCAGGCGGAGTGCTGGTGTGAGCAGTGCCAGCAGTACGTCACCCTGCTCTCATCAAAGGTTCAGCGCTGCCCGCAGTGTCAGAGCACGGATCTTCGCATCGTGGCGGATGACGGTATGCAGATCCAACGCCTCGAAATTGAGAAGGAGTAATGTATGTGTAGCACCTGCGGTTGCGCCGAAGGCAACCTGTATATAGAAGGGGATGAACACCGTCCCCACTCCGCGTTTCGCTCCGCGCCCTTTTCCCCTGCCCCGCGTCCTGCGGCGGCCCTGACCGGCATCACCTTTGCGCCGCAGCGTTCCGACGCGGGCGATCTGCATTACGGCCACGGCGAAGCGGGCACCCACGCGCCGGGCATAAGCCAGCGCCAGATGCTGGAGGTGGAGATCGACGTGCTGGACAAAAATAACCAGATCGCCGCCCGCAACCGTGCCCGCTTTGCCGCGCGTCAACTGCTGGTGCTGAACCTGGTCTCCAGCCCCGGCTCCGGCAAAACCACGCTGCTGACCGAAACGCTCAAGCGCCTGAACGAACGCGTCTCCTGCGCGGTTATCGAAGGCGATCAGCAAACCGTTAACGACGCGGCGCGCATCCGCGAAACCGGGACGCCCGCCATTCAGGTTAACACCGGCAAGGGCTGCCACCTGGATGCGCAGATGATTGCCGACGCCGCCCCTCGCCTGCCGCTGGCGGATAACGGCATCCTGTTTATCGAAAACGTCGGCAACCTGGTATGCCCGGCAAGCTTCGACCTCGGCGAACGGCATAAAGTGGCGGTGCTTTCCGTGACCGAAGGGGAGGACAAGCCGCTGAAGTACCCGCACATGTTCGCCGCCGCCTCCCTCATGCTGCTGAACAAAGTCGATCTGCTGCCGTACCTGAACTTCGACGTGGATAAGTGCCTTGCCTGTGCCCGCGAGGTGAACCCGGACATTCACATCCTGCTGGTTTCCGCCACGCGCGGCGACGGCATGGCCGCCTGGCTGGACTGGCTGGAGAGCGAACGATGTGCATAGGCGTACCGGGACAAATCCATTCCCTCGACGGCAATCAGGCCAAAGTGGAGGTTTGCGGCATCCTGCGCGACGTCGACCTGACGCTGGTGGGCTGCACGGATGAGACGGGCGCGTCGCGCCTCGGCCAGTGGGTGCTGGTCCACGTGGGGTTTGCGATGAGCGTGATTAACGAAGCGGAAGCCCGCGACACGCTGGACGCGCTGCAAAACATGTTTGACGTGGAGCCGGACGTGGGCGCGCTCCTGTACGGCGAGGAGCGCTAGCCTATGCGTTACGTTGATGAATACCGCGCGCCAGAACAGGTGATGCAGCTTATCGGACATCTGAAAACGCGCGCGGCTCTGCTGGACTACACGAACGAAAGGCCGCTGCGGATCATGGAGGTGTGCGGCGGGCACACGCACGCCATCTTCAAGTTTGGCCTCGACCAGCTGCTGCCGGAGAACATCGAGTTTATTCACGGCCCCGGCTGCCCGGTGTGCGTTTTGCCGATGGGGCGTATCGACAGCTGCATCGAAATTGCCGGCCAGTCCAACGTCATTTTCTGCACCTTTGGCGACGCGATGCGCGTGCCGGGGAAAAACGGCTCGCTGCTGCAGGCGAAGGCACGCGGCGCGGACGTGCGGATCGTTTACTCGCCGATGGATGCCCTGACGCTGGCAGAGGCTAACCCTGAGCGCAAGGTCGTCTTTTTCGGGCTGGGTTTTGAAACCACCATGCCCGCTACGGCCATCACGCTGCAGCAGGCGAAAGCGCGCAACGTCACTAACTTTTTCTTTTTCTGCCAGCATATTACGCTCATTCCCACGCTGCGCAGCCTGCTCGAAGAGCCGGACAACGGCATCGATGCGTTTCTGGCGCCGGGCCACGTCAGCATGGTAATTGGCACAGACGCCTACGGTTTTATCGCTGAGCAGTACAATCGTCCGTTAGTGGTAGCTGGTTTCGAACCGCTTGATCTACTGCAAGGCGTAGCCATGCTGGTTGAGCAGAAAATAGCGTCCCTGAGCGCGGTCGAAAACCAGTACCGCCGCGTGGTGCCCGATGCGGGAAATGAACGGGCACAGCAGGCGATAGCCGACGTGTTTAGCGTTGAGGGCGACAGCGAGTGGCGCGGGCTGGGGCTGATTGCGGAATCCGGCGTGCGACTGACGCCTGCCTATCGCGAATTTGATGCCGAAGCGCACTTCCGCCCTCAGCCGCAGCAGGTGTGCGACGATCCCCGGTCCCGCTGCGGCGAGGTGCTTACCGGCAAATGCAAACCTCATCACTGCCCGCTATTTGGCAACACCTGTAACCCGCAAACCGCGTTTGGCGCGCTGATGGTCTCCTCTGAAGGGGCATGCGCCGCGTGGTATCAGTATCGCAACCAGGAGTGTGAAGCATGAACACGGTGGAAATGGCGCACGGAAGCGGTGGACAGGCGATGCAGCAGCTGATTAACCGGCTGTTCATGGAGGCCTTTAATAACCCCTGGCTCGCCGAGCAGGAGGATCAGGCGCGCATCGCGCTCTCAACCCTCACCGCACACGGCGACCGGCTGGCGTTCTCCACCGACAGCTACGTGATTGACCCGCTATTCTTCCCGGGCGGCGATATTGGCAAGCTCGCCGTCTGCGGTACGGCCAACGACGTGGCCGTCAGCGGCGCCATTCCGCGCTACCTCTCGTGCGGATTTATCCTCGAAGAAGGATTACCGATGGAGACGCTTGCGGCAGTGGTCAACAGCATGGCGCACACCGCCCGCGAGGCGGGGATTGCTATCGTCACCGGGGATACCAAAGTGGTCCAGCGCGGCGCGGCCGATAAGCTCTTCATCAACACCGCCGGCATGGGGGCGATCCCTGCCGACATTCACTGGGGCGCGCAGCGGCTTTCGGTGGGCGACGTGCTGATTGTCAGCGGAACGCTGGGCTGCCACGGGGCAACCATCCTGAACCTGCGCGAAGGCCTGGGGCTGGACGGCGAGCTTCGCAGCGACTGCGCGGTGCTCACCCCGCTTATCCAGACGCTGCGCGACATGCCGGGCGTCAAAGCCCTGCGCGACGCCACCCGGGGCGGGGTGAATGCCGTTGTCCACGAGTTCGCCGCAAGCAGCGGGTGCGGGATTGAACTGAGCGAGCGCGACCTGCCCGTTAAGCCTGCCGTGCGGGGGCTGTGTGAGCTTTTAGGGCTTGACCCGCTAAACTTTGCCAACGAGGGCAAGCTGGCGATCGGCGTGGAACGTTCGGCGGCGGAAGCCGTACTTGAACAGCTGAGAGCGCATCCCTTAGGGAAAGACGCGGCCATCATTGGCGACGTGGTTGAGCGCAAAGGGGTGCGCCTGGCCGGGCTTTACGGCGTGAAGCGCACGCTGGATCTGCCGCACGCTGAGCCGTTACCCCGAATTTGCTAGAACCGCGCCATAAGCGGTCAGCAGTGAAGTCTCTTTTTTGCCAGTTTCTATTGGAAAGCAATAATGCCGTATACACCGATGAGCGATCTTGGACAGCAGGGCCTGTTTGACATCACGCGCACACTTTTACAACAGCCCGATCTCGGCGCGCTGAGCGATGCCCTGACACGGCTGGTCAGGCAATCAGCGCTGGCGGACAGCGCGGCGATTGTGCTCTGGCATAGCGGAACGCACCGCGCGAGCTACTATTCCACGCGCGAGAATGGCAAAACGTTTCAATACGAAGACGAAACGTACCTCGCGCACGGCCCGGTGCGCCGCATTCTCTCCCGGCCTGAAGTGCTGCACTGCAATTTTGAAGAGTTTCGGATGGCATGGCCGCGGCTGGCAGAGAGCAATCTCTATCAGCCTTTCGGTCATTACGGCATGCTGCCGCTGGCGGCGGAGGGCCATATTTTTGGCGGCTGCGAGTTTATCCGCAATACCGACCAGCCCTGGAGCGAGGCGGAGTACGAGCGGCTGCACACCTTTGCCCAGATTGTGGCCGTCGTCGCGGAGCAGATCCAAAGCCGCGTCACCAATAACGTGGATTACGACCTGCTGAGCCGCGAGCGCGATAACTTCCGCATTCTGGTCGCCATCACCAACGCCGTACTCTCAAGACTCGACATGGACGAGCTGGTCAGCGAAGTCGCCAAGGAGATCCACCACTATTTCAGGATCGACGCCATCAGCATCGCGCTACGCGGGAACCGCAAAGGCAAGCTGAACATCTACTCCACCCACTATCTTGATGAGGCCAACCCAGCGCACGAGCAGAGCGAGGTGGACGAAGCGGGCACCCTTTCTGAGCGGGTATTTAAAAGCAAAGAGATCCTGCTGCTGAATCTCAGCGAGCAGGACCCGGTGGCGCCGTACGAGCGGATGCTGTTTAACACCTGGGGCAACAAAATTCAGACCCTGTGCCTGCTGCCGCTGATGTCCGGCAGCACCATGCTTGGGGTGCTCAAACTGGCGCAGTGCGATGAAGCCGTGTTTACCACCGCCAACCTGAAGCTGCTGCGCCAGATCGCCGAGCGTATTTCCATCGCGCTGGATAACGCCCTCGCCTATCAGGAGATCCACCGCCTGAAAGAGCGGCTGGTGGACGAAAACCTGGCCCTGACCGAACAGCTCAACAACGTGGACAGCGAGTTTGGCGAAATCATCGGGCGCAGCGATGCCATGTACAGCGTGCTTAAGCAGGTGGAGATGGTGGCCCAGAGCGACAGCACGGTGCTGATCCTCGGTGAAACCGGCACCGGTAAAGAGCTGATAGCGCGCGCCATTCATAACCTGAGCAACCGCAACAGCCGGCGGATGGTGAAGATGAACTGCGCGGCGATGCCCGCGGGTCTGCTGGAAAGCGACCTCTTCGGCCACGAGCGCGGCGCGTTTACCGGGGCCAGCAGCCAGCGGCTGGGCCGTTTCGAACTGGCGGATAAAAGCTCCTTGTTCCTCGACGAAGTGGGCGATATGCCGCTGGAGCTGCAGCCCAAGCTGCTGCGCGTTTTGCAGGAGCAGGAGTTTGAGCGCCTCGGCAGCAACAAGCTTATCCAGACCGACGTGCGGCTGATTGCCGCCACCAACCGCGACCTGAAAAAGATGGTCGCTGACCGCGAGTTTCGCAGCGATCTCTACTATCGCCTGAACGTCTTTCCGATCTGCCTGCCGCCGCTGCGCGAGCGCCCGGAAGATATTCCGCTGCTGGTGAAGGCCTTTACCGCGAAGATTGCCCGCCGGATGGGGAGGAATATCGACAGTATTCCTGCCGAAACGCTACGTACCCTCTCGTCGATGGAGTGGCCCGGCAACGTGCGCGAGCTTGAAAACGTCATTGAACGCGCGGTACTGCTGACGCGCGGGAACGTCCTTCAGCTCTCTTTGCCTGAAGTCTCCCTTCAGGAAGCCCCCACGCTTTCGGCAGAAGTCGCGCAGGAAGGCGAAGATGAATATCAGCTGATATTGCGCGTACTGAAAGAGACCAACGGCGTGGTAGCCGGACCGAAGGGCGCAGCTCAGCGGCTGGGGCTGAAACGCACTACCCTGCTCTCTCGCATGAAGCGTCTGGGAATCGATAAAGAGAGCCTGCTTTAACCCGTCATTCCGGCGCCGCTTATGGCGCCGCTTTTCGTCACCCTGCGCAATTGTCCCTCATTGACACAATATATTTTCCTCTGTATAAAATTCCGCCTTAATAATGCGTTTCATTTGCATCAAAAATAATATTAATGAAGGGTAGCGTTTCATGAAGAAGGTCATCTGCGCGTTAGGCCTGGCGATTGCGTCGGTCAGTTCTGCTCTGGCAACCACATATCCTCTGACGATTGAAAACTGTGGCTATAAAGAGACATTCACTAAAGCGCCGGAACGCGTCGTGGCCCTCGGTCAGAACACCGTGGAAATTTTGCTCCTGCTGGGGCTGGAAGATAAGGTCAAAGCCAGTGCCTTCTGGCCGACCAAAGTGCTGCCGCAACTGGCTGAGCAGAATGCAAAAATCAAAACCCTGACCGTCGAAATTCCGACTCTTGAATCCATCCTTGCGCAAAACCCCGATTTTGTTCCTGCACAGCTGCCGCTGCTGCTTGGGCCGGAAAGTAAGGTCGCAAAACGTGAAGATCTGGCTACCGTCGGCGTGAACAGCTATTTATCTCCAGGCATGTGCGCCACCAAAAAAGCGGCAGGCGATATGTACGGCAGCCGCCAGACGCTGTGGGATATGACGTACCTTTATAAAGAGATTGAAGATTTCGCGAAGATTTTCAACGTTGAAGCGCGCGGCCAGGCCGTTATCGCTGATTTCAAAAAACGTGAGGCCGACCTGCGTCAGGAATTTGGTAAAAACAAAAAAGACCTCTCCTTTGTTTTCTGGTTCTCAAGCGCCTCGCCTTCGGCAGATGCCTATGTCGGCGGGAAAAACAGCGCCTCCGGTTTTATTGCTAACGTGCTGGGTGGCCATAACGCCATTACCGCTGAGACCGAATGGCCGACCGTCGGCTGGGAAAGTATTATTGCCGCGAACCCTGATGTGATTGTCGTCTCCAGTCTGGACCGCAACCGCTGGGCGCTGGATAACGCGGATGAGAAAATCAAATTCCTGAAAAGCGATCCTGCCGTGAGCCAGCTTGATGCCGTCAAAAAAGGCCATATCGTGGTGATGGACGGTCAGGCGATGAACCCGACGATTCGTACGATTTACGGTGCTGAACAGGTGGGTGAACAGCTCAGAAAACTGGGGCTGAACTGATGACGGCAGCCGTACTTCAGGCCCGCCAGGGCCTGATCCTGACCACTTCCGCTCTGCTTGCCGTTGTCCTGCTGTTTTTAGTGATTGCTCTTGGCGTCAGCGTCGGTGAGCTGCCGATTCCGCTGTCCAACGTCTTTTACGCTATTGGTAATAAGCTGGGGCTGACCGACGTTCCGCTCAACCGCATCTATGAGAGCGTGATCTGGGACTTTCGCCTGAGTCGCGCGCTGGTGGCGGCCTGCTGCGGGGCCGGTTTAGCCATCTGCGGTGCCGTGCTGCAAAGCCTGCTGAAGAACGCGCTGGCGGAACCTTACGTGCTCGGCGTGTCGGCGGGTGCCTCAACCGGGGCGGTATCGGTCGTCGTCCTGGGCATCGGCACCGGCGCGGTATCGCTCTCTGCGGGCGCGTTTGCCGGGGCGTTCGCCGCCTTTGCGTTTGTCGCCTTTCTGACGAACGGCGCGCGCGGAGGCAATGAACGCACCATTCTGGCAGGCGTTGCTGCATCTCAGCTTTTCAACGCCATTACCGCCTACACCATCAGCACCTCCGCCAGCGCGCAGCAGGCGCGCGACGTGATGTTCTGGCTGCTGGGCAGCTTTAGCGGCGTGCGTTGGCCGGAATTCCAGCTGGCGCTGGTTGTCGTGCTGGCGGGCCTTGCCGTCTGCCTCTACTATTCCCGGGCGCTGGACGCCTTTACCTTTGGTGATGACGCGGCTGCCTCTTTAGGCATTGCCGTGCCCTGGGTGCGTCTTGCCCTGTTTACCACCACGGCCCTGATCACCGCGACCATCGTCAGCATGGCGGGCTCAATCGGCTTTGTAGGGCTGGTGGTGCCGCACGTTATGCGCTTCCTGTTCGGGCCGCTGCACCGCACGCTGCTGATTGCCAGCGCGCTGGCGGGGGCGATCCTGATGGTGCTGGCCGATATCGCCTCGCGCATGCTGATTGCGCCGCAAAGCCTGCCCGTCGGCGTGGTCACCGCGCTGGTGGGCGTACCTTTCTTTGCCGTGATTATCTACCGCTCAAGGAATAAGTGATGAGTATCTGCGCTGAAGATATTACCTGGAAGGTAGGCAAAAAAGTTATCGTCAATGGTGTCTCGCTGAAGGTTTCACGCGGCGAAACGGTGGGTTTGCTTGGTCCTAACGGCTGCGGCAAATCGTCCCTTTTGCGTATCCTGGCAGGCCTGCGTCGCCCGGATGCGGGCAGCGTGACCCTGGACGGGCAGGACATTTCCCGCATCGCCAAAAAGCAACTTGCCCGCCGGGTGGCGTTCGTTGAGCAGCACGGGATGACCGACGCCAATATGCGCGTGCGCGACGTGGTCAAACTTGGACGTATTCCGCACCACTCCCCTTTTTCTAACTGGAGCGCGCAGGATGACGACACCGTCACCGCGGCTCTGCAGCGTGTCGATATGCTGGACCGCAGCGAGCAGGGCTGGCTGAGCCTGTCCGGCGGCGAGCGTCAGCGGGTGCATATTGCCCGCGCGCTGGCGCAAACGCCAACCGAAATCCTGCTGGATGAACCGACCAACCACCTGGATATCCATCATCAGATGCAGCTGATGCAGTTGATCAGCCAATTACCCGTTACCAGTATCGTCGCCATCCACGATCTCAACCACGCTTCAATGTTCTGCGACTCGCTGATTGTGATGCAGAAAGGGCAAATTGTGGCGACCGGAACGCCGCAGGACATCTTATCCGAGTCATTGCTCTGGGATGTCTTCCGGGTCAAAACCAAAATCGAGATCTCGCCGTTTCATGGCAAAAAGCACATTCACTTTATCGTTTAGGGACGAGTGATCGACAATGACCCTTCGCCCCGCCACCACGCTCTGGCCGCCCGTTTTACTGGGTAGCCAGTTTGTTTTTAACATTGGTTTTTACGCCGTCGTTCCCTTCCTGGCGATATTTCTGCGTGACGACATGCTGCTCTCCGGCGGGCTCATCGGGCTGATCCTGGGCCTGCGCACGTTCTCGCAGCAGGGGATGTTTATCGTTGGCGGTGCGCTCTCGGACCGGTTTGGCGCGAAAGTCATCATCCTCAGCGGCTGTATAGTTCGTGTTTCAGGCTATCTGCTGCTGGCCTTCGGGGGATCGCTGTGGCCGATTATTCTGGGCGCGTGTCTGACGGGCGTCGGCGGCGCGTTATTTTCTCCCTCAATTGAGGCTCTGCTGGCGAAAGCGGGTACCCACAGCGAGGCGAAAGGGAAACGAAGCCGGGCGGAGTGGTTTGCGCTCTTTGCCGTATGCGGAGAGCTCGGCGCGGTACTGGGCCCGGTTGCTGGCGCTCTGCTAACGGGGCTTGGCTTCCGCCAGGTAGCGCTGGCGGGGGCAGGCGTCTTTATCATTGCGCTAGTGGTGCTTTACTTCTGTCTGCCTGCTGCCGGGCAACGTTCACAGAAGATAAAAATAGTGCCCTGGTGGACGACGTTCCGCCAGCCTCGCTTTGTCGCCTTTATCATTGCCTACAGCTCCTGGCTGTTAAGCTATAACCAGCTCTATCTGGCGCTGCCGGTGGAGATCCAGCGCTCCGGCGGTAACGAGAAAGATCTCGGCCCGCTTTTTATGCTGGCCTCCGTTCTGATCATTACCTTACAGCTGCCGCTGGCGCGTTTCGCCCGACGCGTGGGCGCGGTGAACATTCTTCCGGTGGGCTTTTTGCTGCTTTCCGCCGCCTTTGCGAGCGTGGCAATGTTTGCGGCAACAGAACCGCCTGAAGGCTGGCTGCGGCTTCTGCCCTCGGTCTCGTTTGTCACGCTGCTGACGCTGGGGCAGATGCTGCTGGTGCCGTCGGCAAAAGATCTCATTCCGCGTTTCGCCGATGAATCCACGCTGGGCGCGCACTATGGCGCACTCTCCACCGCCGGAGGCATTGCGGTACTGGCTGGAAACTTGTTATTTGGCAGCCTGCTGGATCGCGCGCTGGTGCCTTCAACGCAGGCGATTTATCCGTGGCTGCTGCTGGCGCTCTTTCCACTCTGCAGCGCGCTGGCCCTGAACGTGATTTGCCGCCCGCTACGAAGCTGATCGGTTCACTTTTTCGGGCGATACTTCTCCGGCAGTTCCGGCACCGGACGGCGGTCATCCATCAGATGGCGGACGGTCAGAATGGGGTGACGCCATAACATACGCGGGCCTGCCCAGCGCATAATCTGCTTCATCTCTTCACGTCTGGCAGGCTGGTAGCAGTGCACCGGGCATTGTTTACAGGCGGGCTTTTCTTCACCAAAAACGCACTTATCCAGGCGCTTATCAGCATACGCGTTGAGCGCCTGATAATGCCCCGCTTCCTGAGAAGCCTGTGGACACTGCTTTGCGTACAACGCGATCATTTTCGCGATGGTCTCTTTTTCACGTGATATGCGTTTACCGGTCATAGCGACTTACCAAATAATAAGATGCATAAATAATACACTTTAACACTGTGGATTTCAGGTGTTGCATTCCGTTTTCTGAAGCCTGATTCCACTATTAACCCTGCACCTCCTGAAAATCACTGGTATTTTATACAGGCATCAGGAATGACCGTTGTCCGTATAGTCTGGAGACCCTATGAAAGAGATCGCGATCGGCAAACCCTACCGCCATTTAAAAGTGGGATATTTCAGAAAACGTCACGAGGATCGAAAAACGAAGATACCAAAGCGATACAGCGTGCATGCGGCGCTGAGCTTAAAAGGAGACTGGCTTGAAAAGGCGGGCTTTACCACCAACTCCCAGGTCAGGGTGGGCGTTGAGCATGGAAAAATCGTCATTGAGTTAATGTCTTAAGGCGCCTCGTAAAGCCGCCACATTTTTCTGCGCCGTACCTTTTTTTCATGCGACAATAGAACGAACAAACGGCCAATGAGCCGCTCAAAACGGTTTATTTTCAAAGAAATGGACATCATAACTCCATGAGCACAATCGACAATTTCGACGCACATACGCCGATGATGCAGCAGTACCTGAAGCTGAAGGCACAGCATCCGGAAATCCTGCTGTTTTACCGCATGGGCGATTTTTACGAGCTGTTTTATGACGATGCTAAACGTGCGTCGCAGTTGCTCGACATCTCGCTAACCAAACGTGGCGCATCCGCAGGCGAGCCCATCCCGATGGCCGGTATCCCGCACCACGCGGTTGAAAACTATCTGGCCAAGCTGGTGAATCAGGGTGAGTCCGTTGCCATCTGCGAACAAATCGGCGATCCGGCAACCTCGAAAGGCCCGGTTGAGCGCAAAGTTGTGCGCATAGTCACGCCAGGCACCATCAGTGATGAAGCCCTGCTTCAGGAGCGTCAGGATAACCTGCTGGCGGCGCTGTGGCAGGACGGCAAAGGGTTTGGCTACGCCACGCTGGACATCAGCTCCGGGCGTTTTCGCCTGAGTGAGCCGGCTGACCGCGAAACGATGGCTGCCGAACTGCAGCGCACCAACCCGGCAGAGCTGCTCTACGCCGAAGACTTCGCCGAAATGGCGCTGATTGAAGGCCGTCGCGGATTGCGCCGTCGCCCGCTGTGGGAATTTGAAATTGATACCGCGCGCCAGCAGCTGAACCTGCAGTTCGGTACCCGCGATCTGATTGGCTTTGGCGTGGAAAATGCTCCGCGCGGGCTGTGTGCCGCAGGTTGCCTGCTGCAGTACGTGAAAGACACCCAGCGCACCGCCCTGCCACATATCCGCTCTATCACCATGGAGCGCCAGCAGGACAGCATCATCATGGATGCCGCCACGCGCCGTAACCTGGAGATCACCCAGAACCTGGCAGGTGGCGTTGAAAACACGCTCGCGTCGGTGCTCGACAGCACGGTGACGCCGATGGGCAGTCGCATGCTGAAGCGCTGGCTGCATATGCCGATTCGCGATACCGATACCCTTGTCTGCCGTCAGCAGACCATTGCCGCCCTGCAGGATCGCTATACCGAGCTGCAGCCGGTCCTGCGCCAGGTGGGCGATCTGGAGCGTATCCTGGCCCGTCTGGCTCTGCGCACCGCGCGACCACGCGACCTCGCGCGGATGCGTCATGCTTTCCAGCAGCTGCCGGAACTGCGTGCGCAGCTGAGCGACGTTGACAGCGCGCCGGTACAGAAACTCCGCGAAACGATGGGCGAATTCACTGAACTTCGCGAACTGCTGGAGCGCGCCATTATCGATGCGCCTCCGGTACTGGTGCGCGACGGCGGCGTGATTGCCCCAGGCTACAACGAGGAGCTGGACGAATGGCGCGCGCTGGCCGACGGCGCGACGGACTATCTCGATAAGCTGGAAATTCGCGAACGCGAGCGTCTTGGGCTCGACACGCTGAAAGTGGGATATAACGCGGTACACGGTTACTACATTCAGATCAGCCGCGGGCAAAGCCATCTGGCGCCGATTCACTACGTACGTCGTCAGACCTTGAAAAACGCCGAGCGTTACATCATTCCCGAGCTGAAAGAGTACGAGGACAAAGTACTCACCTCGAAAGGTAAAGCCCTGGCGCTGGAAAAACAGCTGTATGACGAGCTGTTCGACATGCTGATGCCGCACCTTGCTGACCTGCAGCTCAGCGCCAGCGCGCTGGCGGAGCTGGACGTGCTGGTGAACCTGGCTGAACGGGCTGAAACGCTGAACTATACCTGCCCGACCTTTACCGACAAGCCCGGCATTCGCATTACGGAAGGCCGTCACCCGGTCGTTGAGCAGGTGCTGAACGAACCGTTCATCGCCAACCCGCTGAGCCTGTCGCCGCAGAGAAGAATGCTGATCATTACCGGCCCGAACATGGGCGGTAAGAGTACCTACATGCGCCAGACGGCGCTGATTGCTTTGCTCGCGTATATCGGCAGCTACGTCCCGGCGCAAAAAGTGGAGATTGGCCCCATCGATCGTATCTTCACCCGCGTTGGGGCAGCGGACGATCTGGCGAGCGGTCGCTCAACCTTCATGGTCGAGATGACCGAAACGGCTAACATTCTGCATAACGCGACGGAGCACAGCCTGGTGCTGATGGATGAGGTAGGACGCGGAACCTCAACCTATGACGGCCTGTCTCTGGCCTGGGCCTGTGCTGAAAGCCTCGCGAATAAAATCAAGGCCATGACGCTGTTCGCCACCCACTACTTCGAGCTGACGCAGCTGCCGGAGAAAATGGAAGGCGTGGCTAACGTTCATCTTGATGCGCTTGAGCACGGCGACACCATCGCCTTTATGCACACGGTGCAGGATGGCGCGGCGAGCAAGAGCTATGGCCTGGCCGTTGCGGCGCTGGCAGGTGTACCAAAAGAGGTGATCAAGCGCGCTCGCCAGAAGCTGCGTGAACTGGAAAGTCTCTCGCCGAATGCGGCGGCGACGCAGATTGATGGCACCCAGATGTCGCTGTTGGCACCAGCTGAAGAAACGTCGCCTGCGGTGGAAGCGCTGGAGAACCTCGACCCGGATTCACTGACGCCGCGTCAGGCGCTGGAGTGGATTTACCGGTTGAAGAGTCTGGTTTAGTTTTCTGCGGTCTGTTTTGTCGGGTGGCGGCTTCGCCTTACCCGACCTACAAAACCCATAGGCCCGGTAAGCGCAGCGCTACCGGGCTTATTTTTACAACAGCGGCGGGATCGTCGGCACCTGCGGTGCTTCATCAATATCCTTCTGCGTCATGCGGAACGCTTCCGGGTAATGCTCGCGGCTGGTACGACGCAGCGGTTCGGTATCGCGCCAGGTATAAAGACAATGCTGGCACTGGTAAACGGTCCAGACCCCTTTCACCGGTGACGTCGCCATCACTTCAATATGCTCATCGGCACAACGTGGACAAATCATCTTTTCCTCCTTATTGGCGTGCTGCCAGCATCGCGGTCAGTTTTTCAGCCCAGGCTTTAGTTTCAGGCAGATCCTGTACCGGCTGGCTGTAGTGGCCACGGGTGTCCGGTGCAACAGGCGTGGTGGCATCAATAATCAGTTTGTCGGTAATGCCCGCCGGGCTGGAGCCAGGGTCGAGTTCAAGCACTGACATGTTCGGCAGCTGCACCAGATCCCCTGCCGGATTGACCTTCGATGAGAGCGCCCACATCACCTGCGGGAGGTTGAACGGATCGACATCCTCATCCACCATAATCACCATCTTCACGTAGCCCAGACCGTGCGGCGTGGTCATGGCACGTAAACCGACCGCGCGGGCAAAACCACCGTAGCGTTTTTTGGTGGAGATAATTGCCAGCAGACCGTGGGTGTACATCGCGTTCACCGCCTGCACTTCCGGGAATTCCGCCTTCAGCTGCTGGTAAAGCGGCACGCAGGTGGCTGGTCCCATCAGATAGTCAATCTCGGTCCACGGCATGCCGAGGTAAAGGGATTCGAAGATCGGTTTGGTGCGGTAAGAAACTTTGTCGATACGGACCACCGTCATATTACGGCCACCGGAATAGTGTCCGGTAAACTCGCCGAACGGCCCTTCGATTTCACGTTTGCGGCCTTCAATCACCCCTTCCAGGATCACTTCAGACCCCCACGGCACGTCGAAGCCGGTCAGCGGCGCGGTGGCAATCGGATACGGGCTTTCGCGCAGCGCGCCGGCCATTTCATACTCAGACTGATCGTATTTCAGCGGCGTGGCGCCCATCAGGGTGATGATCGGGTCGTTGCCGAGAGTAATCGCGATCGGCAGATCTTGCCCGCGCTCTTCCGCTTTGTGCAGATGGAGGGCGATATCGTGCATCGGTACCGGCTGCAGGCCGAGCTTGCGCTTGCCCTTGACCTCCATGCGGTAGATCCCGACGTTCTGCTTGCCGAAATGGTCCGGGTCGAGCGGATCGCGCGAGACAACGCACGCTTTATCGAGATAAAAACCGCCGTCACCGTCGTTCAGGCGAAACAGCGGCAGGATATCGAACAGGTTAATGTCTTCACCGTCGACCGTATTTTGCGCCCAGGCCGGGTTAGCGCGGCGCTCCGGCGTAACGGGGAATTTGTCCCAGCGGCGAATAAACTCGTCGATCTGTTTTTTTACCGGGGTATTCGCTGGCAACCCCATCGATATGGCGTGGTTTTGCCACGAGCCGATGGTGTTCATCACCACGCGGGCATCGGTAAAGCCACGAATATTGTCGAACCACAGCGCGGGCGCGCCGTCGCCAATACGGCCTGTGGCGTTGGCTGCCGCCGCCAGATCCGGCTCCGCATTCACCTCTTCCTCAATTTTCAGCAGTTGCCCTTGCTCATCGAGCGCCTGCAGGAAGCTTCTCAAATCATCAAATGCCATCTTTGTTCTCCTGTGAAAAATGTTTCGCCTCCCGCAACCCGTTCCATCGGCGCGCCTTTTTGTGCTCCAGACCAAACTGGTCGAGCACACGGGTCACGATATGCTGGGTGATGTCATCGGCGGTTTGCGGGTGGTTGTAATACGCAGGCATGGGCGGCACCATCGCCACGCCCATGCGGGAAAGCGCCAGCATGTTCTCCAGATGAATGGTGCTGAGCGGCGTTTCGCGGGGAACGAGCACCAGCTTGCGCCCCTCTTTCAGCACCACATCTGCCGCACGGCCCACCAGCCCTTCGGCGTAGCCCGCGCGGATCCCCGCCAGCGTTTTCATGCTGCAGGGAATGACGATCATGCCGTCGGTGCGAAACGAGCCGGAGGAGATAGTGGCGGCCTGGTCAGCCGGGCTGTGAACAACGTCAGCCAGCGCAGCAACGTCCTGCACGCTGTAAGGCGTTTCCAGCTCAATGGTTGTTTTTGCCCACTTCGACATGACCAGATGGGTCTCTACCTCCGGCATTTCCCTCAGCGCCAGCAGCAGCGCCACGCCCAGCGGAGCCCCCGTTGCTCCTGTCATTCCCACGATCAATCTCATTCATCACCTCAATCAATTTGTTCGTGTACGAACATTTATAGATAAATTACTCCCGGATCGCTCTACTGACAAGATCGTTCGTACACGATCACATTAATTGCTAAAAAATCCCGCGTTATCATCCCGGGCTTTAGCGGCTATCATAGGGGGTGATTTTTTCTGTCGGAGTGTTCATGGAACTAAGACAAGAGGCGTTCCACCTGTTACGTCAGCTTTTTCAACAGCATACCGCTAAGTGGCAACATTCCCTGCCGGAACTGACCAAGCCGCAGTATGCGGTTATGCGCTCCATTGCCGAGCACCCGGGCATTGAGCAGGTGGCATTGACCGAAGTGGCGGTCAGCACGAAGGCGACGCTGGCGGAGATGCTCAGCCGAATGGAGGCGCGCGGGCTGGTCAAACGCGAGCACGATCCCGCAGATAAGCGCCGCCGGTTTGTCTTCCTGACACCGGAAGGCGAAGCCCTGCTTGCAGACTGCCAGCCGGTCGGCAACGAGGTGGATGAGGCGTTTTTAGGGCGTCTTAATAAGGCCGAACGGGAGCAGTTCTCTGCGCTCATCAAAAAGATGATGCACGATTAATTCACGCTGGCGCGCATAAAATCAATAAAGGTGCGCACTTTCGCAGGCACGTGCCGGGCATCCGGATAAACCGCGTGGATGCCCTGCCGCGCGAAGGTATATTCCGGTAAAACCGGGACCAGTTTTCCCGCATCAAGCGCATCGCGCACCAGCCATTCCGGCAGTAACGCCACGCCACTTCCCGCAAGCGCAAAAGCCATAAGCGCCTGCGCGCTGTCGGCAAACAGGCGCGGCGCTTTTTTTATCTCAAGCATTTCAGACGCACCGCTGGCATCTTTTACCTGCCAGCGCAGCGGCGACGCTAAGCGCTCGTGAATAATCCAGTCGGCTTGCGCCAGCTGCGCAAGCGATTCAACCGGATGATTCATCCGCCATTCCGGCGTCGCGACGGGCAGGATGGAAAAATGTGAAATCAATGCGGCGTGGTAGCGCGAGTCGGTAAGCGTTCCCAACCGAATAGCCACGTCAAAGCGCTCTGAGATCAGGTCGGCATGGAGTGAAGACGAAACATGACGCACGCGAAGCTCCGGGTGCAGCTGGCTAAACCTTGCAAGCAACGGTACCACGACCCGCGAACCATACTCAGGCGTGGTGGTGATCCGCAATTCCCCCGTGAGTCCTGCATGATTCGCGCGAACATCATCCTGCAGCCGTTCTGCGTCCTTCAGAAGCGCCACGCTGCGCTGATGAAAAAGCGCTCCCGCCTCGGTTAACGTCAGGCGGCGGGTGGAGCGCAGCAGCAGCGTCACCCCCAGCTCGGCTTCGAGCTGGCGAATATTGAAGCTGACCACGGCTTTTGTCAGGCCCAGCGCATCCGCTGCGGCAGTAAAGCTGCCGGTATCGGCCACCGCAACAAACATCTGCGTCCGCTGTAGGTTAATCATCATTACGCCTTTTACCGTCAAAATTTTTTTGACAGTATATCGCGCTTTGTCAGGTTTATCCGTGCTTCCGGGGTCGATACGATACGCCACCTCACGGGAGGATCCACCATGACGTATCGCAGCAAAGTCGCCGCTGTCTATCTGCTGGGCTTTTTTCTTGATTTGATCAACATGTTTATTGCCAGCGTCGCTTTTCCGGCGATGGCGCAAGCTCTTAACGCCACGCCTTCAGCGCTTGCCTGGGTCAGTAACGGGTACATTGCCGGCCTGACGCTGGCGATCCCGT
This sequence comes from Enterobacter cloacae complex sp. P1B, assembly GCF_014982345.1. Taxonomy (NCBI): domain Bacteria; kingdom Pseudomonadati; phylum Pseudomonadota; class Gammaproteobacteria; order Enterobacterales; family Enterobacteriaceae; genus Enterobacter; species Enterobacter cloacae complex sp. P1B. The sequence continues at coordinate 53,269 of NZ_JADCLF010000006.1, forward strand.
TCAGCAGCATGCTCACGCGCCGCTTCGGACCAAAACGGGTCATCCTGATCTCGCTTTTTCTGTTCAGCGCGGCTTCTGCTGCGGCAGGCTTGTCTGCAACGCTGGAAAGTCTGATCGCCTGGCGCGTGCTGCAGGGCATCGGCGGTGGCTTACTGATCCCCGTCGGACAGGCGCTGACCTGGCAACTGTTTCAGCCTCACGAGCGAGCCAGACTCTCCTCGGCGGTCATGCTGGTCGCGCTGCTTGCTCCCGCCTGCTCCCCCGCTATTGGGGGCCTGCTGGTGCAGATGCTAAGCTGGCGGTGGATATTTTTCGCGACGCTTCCGGTGGCCATCGTGACCTTTGTGTTGGCCTGCCTGTGGCTTAAACATGAAATACCCGCGATGAAAGCGGCCAGGCTGCTCAACCTGCGGTTGCTCGCGGACCCGCTTTTGCGTTTTGCCATGCTTGTCTATGTATGCGTTCCTGGCGTATTTATCGGGGTAAACGTTACGGGCATGTTTTATCTTCAGCACGAGGCGAACATGAGCCCAGCCGCAACGGGTATGCTCATGCTGCCGTGGTCCGTGGCATCGTTTATCGCCATCACGGCGACGGGACGCTATTTTAACCGTATCGGCCCACAGCCGCTGATTGTTATCGGCTGCCTGCTGCAGGCGACGGGCATTCTGCTTTTGCTTAACGTCAGTTCGGCTACGCTGCTTCCTGTCGTTGCGTTTACCCTGATGGGCGCGGGGGGAAGCCTGTGCAGCAGTACCGCTCAGAGCAGCGCTTTTCTGACAACGCGCAGGGAAGAGATGCCGGATGCCAGCGCGCTGTGGAATCTCAATCGTCAGTTGAGCTTTTTTGCCGGTGCCCTGCTGCTGGCAGAGGTGCTGAGTCTGGCGCAGAGTTATCTGGCGCCGCTCGCTGCCTGGCACGGAATGTTTCTTTTTGCCGCAGGCATGACCCTATTGCCTGTACTGTACGTTTTCCGACTTAACAATACGCAGGTGCTCGCCCAGCTGCGACAGGAGAATTCATGACGCCTTTTGAACACGACATTATCGACCTCCACATTGCGCTTGAAAACTGGTTAGGCAAAGGCGAAGGCGACTCCGACGCCCTGCTCGCCCGTTTCCGGCCAGATTTTCTGATGATCCCACCGGGTGGCGTTCATATCGACTATCACGGCCTTGTGGGCTTTCTGCACAGTCAGCGAGGAAGCCGCCCCGGACTGAAGATCGTCATTGACGAATTATCCACGATCGAGCGCTGGGATCGTGGCGCGGTACTGCACTACCGGGAAACGCAAACCCGGCCGGATCTGCCCGTCAACGTGCGCTGGTCAACCGCGGTGCTTAATCAGGAAGGCGGCGGGATTACATGGCGTCTGCTGCACGAAACGGCCCAGCCGTAGCACAAAAGAAAAAGGCCCGTCTCACGACGGGCCTTTTTGACGAAAGGATGCTTATTCGCGGAACAGCGCTTCGATATTCAGACCTTGCCCCTGCAGAATTTCACGCAGGCGGCGCAGACCTTCTACCTGAATCTGACGAACACGTTCACGGGTCAGGCCAATTTCGCGGCCGACGTCTTCCAGTGTCGCAGCTTCATACCCCAGTAAACCGAAACGACGTGCCAGCACTTCACGCTGTTTGGCGTTCAGTTCGAACAGCCATTTGACGATGCTCTGCTTCATGTCATCGTCCTGCGTGGTGTCTTCCGGGCCGTTGTCTTTTTCATCGGCCAGGATGTCCAGCAGCGCTTTTTCGGAGTCGCCACCCAGCGGGGTGTCAACCGAGGTAATGCGCTCGTTGAGACGCAGCATACGGCTTACGTCATCAACCGGTTTGTCGAGTTGTTCGGCAATTTCTTCTGCGCTTGGCTCGTGGTCCAGTTTATGGGACAACTCGCGCGCGGTACGCAGATAGACGTTCAACTCTTTGACGATGTGGATCGGCAGTCGGATCGTACGGGTCTGGTTCATAATAGCCCGTTCGATGGTCTGACGAATCCACCAGGTCGCGTAGGTTGAGAAACGGAACCCGCGTTCCGGGTCAAACTTCTCAACTGCGCGGATGAGACCTAAGTTGCCCTCTTCAATCAGATCCAGCAGAGCCAGACCACGATTGCCGTAACGGCGGGCAATTTTCACGACCAGTCGCAGGTTACTTTCGATCATGCGACGACGCGAGGCAACATCACCACGCAAAGCACGACGTGCGAAATAGACTTCTTCTTCGGCCGTTAGCAGTGGGGAGTAACCAATCTCCCCAAGGTAAAGCTGAGTCGCGTCCAGTACACGCTGTGTGGCGCCCTGCGATAACAGCTCTTCTTCAGCCAAATCGTTATCACTGGGTTCCTCTTCTACTAAGGCTTTTTCGTCAAAAGCCTCTGCTCCGTTCTCATCAAATTCCGCGTCTTCATTTAAATCATGAACTTTCAGCGTATTCTGACTCATAAGGTGGCTCCTACCCGTGATCCCTGAACGAGACACCCTGGCTGGCATGCCCCGTCAATTTATCGCTGCGGCAAGTACTGCAGCGGGTTTACGGATTTCCCCTTGTAACGAATTTCAAAATGCAAGCGTGTAGAACTGGTTCCGGTGCTACCCATGGTAGCGATTTTTTGCCCCGCCTTAACTTCTTGTTGTTCCCGGACCAGCATTGTGTCGTTATGGGCGTAGGCACTCAGGTAATCATCGTTATGTTTGATGATAATCAGATTACCGTAACCGCGCAGCGCGTTACCGGCATACACAACGCGTCCGTCTGCGGTCGCGATGATAGCCTGTCCTTTACTGCCTGCGATATCGATCCCTTTGTTCCCACCCTCAGAGGTTGCGAAGTTCTCGATAATCTTGCCGTCGGTTGGCCAGCGCCATGCGGTGATGGACGAACTGGCATTCTGACTGCTTGCAGTCGGTTCAGTAGAGCTAACCACAGGTGCCGTGGTCGGTGCTGTGACAACAGTCGCAGTCCCTTTATTATTCGGCAACATTTTGTTAGCAGTCTGATCACCTGAATCCTCAGAATACGTAATTACAGGTTGTGAAGCAACCACCGTGGTGGATTTTTGTGCAGGCTTAACGCTGTTATTTTGAGCCGTCACATCGGCCGCTGAAACCGTATTGCCAGGCGTCAGTGGCGTACCCGTTGCGTTGCCCACCTGGAGCGTTTGGCCAACTTCCAGAGCATACGGGGCCTGGACGTTATTGCGCTGCGCGAGGTCACGGAAATCGTTCCCGGTGATCCAGGCAATGTAGAACAGCGTATCGCCGCGCTTCACGGTATAGGTGCTGCCGCCGGTATAGCTGCCTTTCGGAATGTTCCCATACTGGCGGTTATAGACTATGCGGCCATTTTGGGTCTGAACAGGCTGTTCAACTGGCTGAATCTGCGTTGGCTGTGTAACAGGATGTTGCACAGGCTGAATTTGTGGTGTTTGCTGCGGCGCAGCAGTACCCATTTTAGGCGGAGGCGTGATTAACATTCCGCTGGACGTGTTACCGGAGCCGCTGTTTCCCCCGACGGAACTGACGGGCGCAGGCGCGTTGTTGGAACTTGTACAGCCTGCCAGCCAGAGCGAAACCAGTGATAATGCCGCAACACGGCTGATGGTGAATTTAGGGCTTCCCGCGCTCATTTATCCCCCAGGAATGTGTTAACTACCAGTGACTTAAAATTTACCGTGATGACACGAATCTTTCGCGCCACACCATACGCTGAATTTGCCTTAATAACCCTGGATAAATCCGAGTCTCAGGCCAACTCCCCCTTTACCAGAGGCACAAAGCGCACGGCTTCCACGGTGTCAATAATATACTCGCCGCCGCGCCGACGAACGCGCTTTAATAGCTGCTGCTCGTCCCCGACAGGCAGAACAAGAATGCCCCCCTCATCCAGCTGCGACAAGAGCGCTGCGGGAATTTCAGGCGGAGCCGCCGTCACGATGATAGCGTCAAACGGGGCGCGAGCCTGCCAACCCTGCCATCCATCACCGTGTCGTGTCGAAACATTATGTAAATCAAGTTGTTTCAGGCGACGACGCGCCTGCCATTGCAAACCTTTGATCCGCTCTACGGAACAGACATGGTGTACCAGATGCGCCAGGATGGCGGTCTGATACCCCGACCCGGTGCCAATCTCCAGCACGCGTGAGTCGGGCGTGAGCTCCAGCAGCTCCGTCATCCGCGCCACCATATAAGGCTGCGAAATCGTCTGGCCTTGCCCGATGGGCAGCGCTACGTTTTCCCACGCTTTGTGTTCAAACGCCTCGTCTACAAATTTCTCACGCGGGACCTGAGCGAGCGCTTCAAGCACGTGCTCGTCGCGGATCCCCTGTGCGCGAAGTTGTTCCAGAAGAGTTTGTACACGTTTGCTTACCATTGCGCGTTCACTCCTGCGCGATCCAGCCAGCCCGACACCACATCATGCGCGCTATACGCGGTTAAATCTACGTGCAGCGGAGTGACCGAGACATAGCCATCATCCACGGCGGCAAAGTCGGTGTCCGGACCCGCATCGCACTTATCGCCAGGAGGCCCGATCCAGTAAAGGGTGTTGCCGCGAGGATCCTGCTGCGGGATCACCTGATCGGCCGGATGCCGGCTTCCGCAGCGCGTAACGCGAATGCCCTTAATTTCATTGAGAGGAAGATCCGGCACGTTGATGTTGAGAATGCGCCCGGTACGCAGCGGCTCGCGGCCTAGCGCCCGCAGGATCGAGCAGGTTACCGCGGCGGCGGTATCGTAGTGCGTGTGGCCGTTTAACGAGACCGCCAGCGCCGGGAACCCCAGATGGCGCCCTTCCATTGCCGCCGCTACCGTTCCGGAGTAAATCACGTCATCGCCGAGGTTCGGCCCGGCGTTAATGCCGGAGACGACGATATCCGGACGCGGGCGCATCAGCGCGTTCACGCCCAGAAACACGCAGTCCGTCGGCGTGCCCATCTGCACGGCAATATCGCCATTTTCAAAGGTAAAGGTGCGAAGCGACGACTCCAGCGTCAGTGAGTTAGACGCTCCACTGCGGTTACGATCGGGGGCCACGACCTGCACATCCGCAAATTCACGGAGGTGCTTCGCCAGGGTCTGAATGCCCGGCGCGTGGATCCCGTCATCGTTACTCAGCAATATTCGCATAATCACCCGAGGTGTTGATTAGTTCCCTGACAACACTGGTGGCAAAGCTACCTGCCGGCAGCCAGAAGCGTAACTCGACGGTCACGTCATCCCACCAGTTCCAGCTTAACTGCTGCGGATAGAGCAGCATCGCGCGGCGCGCTGCTTCGACTTTTTCCCGCACCAGCAAGGATTGTAATTCCGGCGCATCCGCCACGGCGGACTGCTCAGCGCTCAACGCGTCGCCCTGGGTGCCCCAGTCGCCTGAGCCCGGCAAAGCTGCGGTAATCATCAGCGCTTTGGCATCCACGCGCGACTGCACATCGGCCATTTCTTCGGCCGTTGCCACAAACCAGCTTCCGCGTCCCGCTAATTGTAGCGCATCGCCAACAACAACTTGATTCGCGTCCGGTTTTTTCAGCCTTTCGCTCACAATCTGATTAAACAACGCGCTGCGGGCCGCCGACAACCAAAAACTGCGTTTATTCCTGTCGCGCACCGGCGCATCGCTTTGCGCCCAGCGCAGCGCGCCCTGCAGGTTGCTGCCGCCAATGCCAAAGCGCTGCGCGCCAAAGTAGTTCGGAACGCCGCGTTCATTAATGGCGTTGAGACGTTTTTCAACGTCTTCACGGTTAGTCACTTCGCGCAGCACCAGCGTAAACGCGTTGCCTTTCAACGCCCCCAGGCGCAGCTTGCGCTTGTGGCGGGCGTACTCCAGCACCTTACAGCCTTCAAGCTCAAATTTGCTTAAATCAGGCATCGCATTGCCGGGTACGCGGGCGCAGAGCCACTGCTCGGTGACGGCGTGTTTATCTTTCTGCCCGGCAAAGCTCACTTCCCGGGCGTGAATTTTGAGGAATTTTGCCAGCGCGTCGGCCACAAAGCGGGTGTTGCAGCCGTTTTTCAGAATACGCACCAGGATATGTTCGCCTTCGCCATCGGGCTCAAAGCCCAGATCCTCCACCACGAGGAAATCTTCCGGGCTGGCTTTCAGCACCCCGTTCCCCTGCGGCTTGCCGTGCAGGTATGTCAGATTATCGAAGTCCGTCATTTTACCGCCTTCACCAGCAGCGCCACGGCTTCACAGGCAATCCCTTCGCCACGACCGGTAAAGCCCAGCTTCTCCGTGGTGGTGGCTTTGACGTTGACGTCGTCCATATGGCAGCCCAGATCTTCAGCGATAAATACGCGCATCTGCGGAATGTGCGGCAGCATTTTCGGGGCCTGGGCAATAATCGTCACGTCGACGTTGCCGAGGGTGTAACCTTTCGCCTGAATACGGCGCCACGCTTCGCGCAGCAATTCGCGGCTGTCCGCCCCTTTAAAGGCCGGGTCGGTGTCCGGGAACAGCTTGCCAATATCACCCAGCGCGGCAGCGCCGAGCAGCGCGTCGGTCAGCGCATGCAGCGCCACGTCGCCATCAGAATGCGCCAGCAGCCCTTTTTCGTAAGGAATACGTACGCCGCCAATGATAATTGGGCCTTCTCCGCCAAAGGCGTGTACATCAAAACCGTGTCCAATTCGCATTATGCCTTCTCCTGATGGGTCGAACGGGTAAGATAAAATTCCGCGAGCTGTAAATCTTCCGGGCGCGTCACTTTTATATTATCAGCGCGCCCTTCAACAAGCGTGGGGTGAAAACCGCAATACTCCAGCGCGGAGGCTTCGTCCGTGATGGTCGCGCCTTCATTAAGGGCACGCGTTAAGCAGTCGTGGAGCAGTTCGCGGGGGAAAAATTGCGGCGTCAGCGCGTGCCATAAGTCGACGCGCTCAACGGTGTGGGCGATAGCACGCTTACCCGGCTCGGCACGCTTCATGGTGTCGCGCACCGGCGCGGCCAGAATGCCGCCCACTTTACTGGTTTCGCTCAGCGCCAGCAGGCGTGCCAGGTCGTCCTGATGCAGGCACGGACGTGCCGCGTCATGGACCAGCACCCACTGGGCGCTTCCGGCAGCCTGAATGCCCGCCAGCACGGAATCGGCGCGCTCGGCGCCGCCATCAACGACGGTAATCTGTGGGTGGTTTGCCAGCGGCAACTGCGCAAAGCGGGCATCGCCGGGACTGATGGCGATGACCACGTGCGTCACCCGCGGGTGCGCCAGCAGCGCCGCCACGGCGTGCTCAAGGATCGTTTTATCGCCAATTGAGAGGTACTGCTTGGGACATTCTGTCTGCATGCGCCGGCCAAAACCTGCGGCCGGCACCACGGCACATACGTCCGAAAAAGTTGCTGCCATGTCGTAATCCTGGGCCTGATTATCGATTGTTTTGTGCTGAGCCCTGATTGCGTTTAGACGCATCCGGAACCAGACGATAAAAGGTTTCGCCCGGCTTAGTCATACTGAGTTCATTGCGTGCGCGCTCCTCAATCGCCTCCTGGCCGCCATTGAGGTCATCAATTTCAGCAAAGAGTTGATCGTTACGCGCCTTAAGTTTGGCATTTGTTGCCTGCTGAGCCGCGACGTCATCGCTCACCCGGCTGTAGTCGTGCAGCCCGTTCTTACCGAACCACAACGAATATTGCAGCCAGACCAGCAAAGCCAGCAACAGCAGCGTTAGTTTACCCATCCTGCCCCCTGAAAAAACGGCATCATCATCCCATAACTTTCCGTTCGACTCTACTGCGGGGTTTTAATTATGTCGCAAGTTAGCCCATCAGCCATAAAAACAGCAGGCCAAAGATGACGACAACAGTGGCAATCGTGATAACCGTACTGTACAGGAGCTTGCCGTTGAAAAGGGAGTGCAGCGCAACCCCGACAACGACCGCAACGGGCATCAGCGCCAGGAAGAAGGGCCAGGTGTAGAGAAAGAAGAAAAGGGTGTTACCACCGTAGATCAAAAACGGGATACCCAGCGCCAGTAACCACGACGCAAAGCCGACTATCGCCCCAGGGAAGGACCAGGTCGTCTCATTGTCGGTGGTTAACGGTTCCGACCCGGTGGTGATAATGTAGTTTTCACTGTTGCGCATAGCTAATCCTGTGACCGTGACTCATCGTTCGGGAAGACAGCTCCCGAACGATACCGCCTCAGGATCTGATAATATCGTCCCGTCTGAGCAGGTCTAATAATTGGCTTACTAAATTTGTTACCAATTGTTGACCTTCCAGGTGAATCTCAGGCGATTCAGGCGCTTCGTAAACCGAGTCAATTCCGGTGAAGTTTCGCAGCTCGCCGGCACGCGCTTTTTTGTACAGCCCTTTCGGATCGCGCGCTTCGCAGATCTCCAGCGGCGTATCGACAAACACTTCGATAAAGCGATCCTGACCCACGCGCTCGCGCACCATCTGGCGCTCTGCGCGGTGTGGCGAGATAAACGCCGTCAGCACCACCAGCCCGGCGTCTGCCATCAGGCTGGCGACTTCGCCCACCCGGCGAATGTTCTCTTTGCGGTCGTCGTCGCTGAACCCCAAATCGCTGCACAGGCCGTGACGCACGTTGTCGCCATCCAGCAGGTAGGTACTTACTCCCTGCTGATGCAGCGCCTCTTCCAGCGCGCCCGCCACCGTGGATTTACCGGAGCCAGACAGCCCGGTAAACCACAGCACCACCCCACGGTGGCCGTGAAGCTGTTCGCGCTGGGCGACGGTGACCGGATGAGGATGCCAGACGACGTTCTCATCATGGGCGGCCATTACTTGCCTCCCAACAGATCGCGTGCGCCCCAGTGCGGGAAGTGCTTACGCACCAGCGCGTTCAGCTCCAGCTCAAACGCGCTGAACTCAGAGGTCACGCTCGCCTGCGCGTTAGGCTTGCGCACCATGCCCGCGCCGACGGTAACGTTGGTCAGGCGGTCAATAAAGATCAGCCCGCCCGTCACCGGGTTCTGCTGATACGGATCCAGCACCAGCGGCTCGTCAAAGGTCAGATCGACCAGACCGATGCCGTTCAGTGGCAGCTCGCTCACATCACGGTGGGTCAGGTTGTTGATGTCCACCTGGAACTGAATGCCGTCCACGCGGGCACGGGTTTTCTTCCCGGCAATTTTGATGTCGTAGCTCTGGCCTGCGGTCAGCGGCTGTTCGGCCATCCACACCACGTCCACGGAAGCGCCCTGCACCGCCGCCAGCGTCTCCTGCGCGTCGACCAGCAGGTCACCGCGGCTGATATCAATTTCGTCTTTCAGCACCAGCGTGACCGCTTCCCCCGCACCGGCCTCAGGCAGATCGCCGTCGAAGGTCACGATACGCGCAATTGCTGACTCCACGCCGGATGGCAGTACCTTAACGCGCTGCCCCACCTTCACGGAACCGGAAGCAATAGTGCCGGAGAAGCCGCGGAAATCGAGGTTTGGACGGTTCACGTACTGCACCGGGAAGCGCATTGGCTGAGTGTCGACCACGCGCTGAATTTCAACGGTTTCGAGCACTTCCAGCAGCGTCGGGCCGCTGTACCACGGCATGTTCGCGCTCTGGGAGGCGACGTTATCCCCTTCCAGCGCCGAGAGCGGCACAAAGCGAATATCCAGGTTGCCCGGCAGCTGTTCGGCAAAGGTCAGGTAGCTCTGGCGGATCTCCTCGAATTTTTCTTCGCTGAAGTTCACCAGATCCATCTTGTTGACCGCCACCACCAGGTGCTTGATCCCCAGCAAAGTGGAGATAAAGCTGTGGCGACGGGTTTGATCCAGCACGCCTTTACGGGCGTCCATCAGCAGGATCGCCAGATCGCAGGTGGATGCGCCGGTCGCCATATTGCGGGTGTACTGCTCGTGCCCCGGGGTGTCGGCGATAATAAACTTGCGCTTCTCGGTGGAGAAATAGCGATAGGCCACGTCAATAGTGATGCCCTGCTCGCGCTCCGCCTGCAGGCCGTCCACCAGCAGCGCCAGGTCAAGTTTTTCGCCCTGGGTGCCGTGACGCTTGCTGTCGTTATGCAGGGAAGAGAGCTGATCTTCATAAATCTGGCGCGTGTCGTGCAGCAGGCGGCCAATAAGGGTACTTTTCCCGTCATCCACGCTGCCGCAGGTCAGAAAGCGCAGCAGGCTTTTATGTTGTTGGGCGTGCAGATACGCTTCCACGCCGCCTTCGTTGGCAATTTGTTGAGCAATAGTGGTGTTCATGGCGGCTCCTTAGAAATAACCCTGACGTTTCTTCAGCTCCATGGAGCCTGCCTGGTCGCGGTCAATCACGCGCCCCTGTCGCTCGCTGGTGGTGGACACCAGCATCTCTTCGATGATCTCCGGCAGCGTCTGCGCGTTCGATTCCACCGCGCCGGTCAGCGGCCAGCAGCCGAGGGTACGGAAACGGACCATCTGTTTTTTGATCACTTCACCCGGCTGCAGGTCGATACGATCGTCGTCAATCATCATCAGCATGCCGTCGCGCTCCAGCACCGGGCGCTCGGCGGCCAGGTACAGCGGAACAATCTCGATGTTTTCAAGATAGATGTACTGCCAGATATCCAGCTCGGTCCAGTTAGAGAGCGGGAAGACGCGAATGCTTTCGCCCTTGTTGATCTGGCCGTTGTAGTTGTGCCACAGCTCCGGGCGCTGGTTTTTCGGATCCCAGCGATGGAAGCGGTCGCGGAAGGAGTAGATTCGCTCTTTGGCGCGGGACTTTTCTTCGTCACGCCGCGCGCCGCCGAAGGCCGCGTCAAAACCGTACTTGTTCAGCGCCTGCTTCAGCCCTTCGGTTTTCATGATGTCGGTATGCTTGGCGCTGCCGTGGACGAACGGGTTAATGCCCATCGCCACCCCTTCCGGATTTTTGTGCACCAGCAGCTCGCAGCCGTAGGCTTTGGCGGTACGGTCGCGGAATTCGTACATTTCGCGGAATTTCCAGCCGGTATCCACGTGCAGCAGCGGGAACGGCAGCGTGCCCGGATAAAACGCTTTACGCGCCAGGTGCAGCATGACGCTGGAATCTTTACCGATGGAGTACATCATCACCGGGTTAGAGAACTCGGCGGCCACTTCGCGGATAATATGGATACTTTCCGCTTCGAGCTGCCGCAGATGAGTAAGTCGTTTTTGGTCCATAACCGTTCCTTAAGCCAAATTTACAACAGAAGAACCAAAGCCTTCTGTATCGGTTGTGTGTTGGAACCAGGCGAGGGTGCTGTGCAGCTGCACCACCTCTCCCACCACGATCAGGGCAGGCATCGGGGCGTCTTTCGCCAGGGTTGCAAGGTCTTGTAATGTGCCGATAGCGACATGCTGATCGACGCGCGTACCGCGAGAAATGACGGCAACGGGCGTCGTCGCCTCGCGACCGTGCTGAATAAGCTGTTCGCTGATGTCCGCAGCCTTCATCGTGCCCATGTATATCGCCAGCGTTTGTCGGCTCTGGGCGAGGTGCGACCAGTCGAACGGCGTGCTGTCGGCTTTATAGTGCCCGGTCACAAAGGTGACGCTCTGGGCGTAATCGCGATGGGTCAGCGGAATGCCGGCGTAGGCCGTCACGGCTGACGCCGCCGTGATGCCGGGCACCACCTGGAACGGCACGCCAGCCTCGGCTGCCGCCTGCAGTTCTTCACCGCCGCGACCGAAAATGAACGGGTCGCCCCCTTTCAGGCGCACCACGGTTTTGCCCGCTTTCGCGGCGTCAATCAGCATCTGGTTGGTATCGTGCTGCGGCACGGAGTGTTCCCCCGCCCGTTTGCCGACGCAGATTTGCTCCGCATCGCGACGGATCAGCTCGCGCACGCCATCGGTGACCAGGTGGTCGTAGAACACCACGTCCGCATCCTGCAGAACCTGCAGGCCGCGCAGCGTCAGTAAACCGGCATCCCCCGGCCCGGCTCCCACCAGAATAATTTCCCCGCCCGTTCTGCCGGGGTTATCCAGTTCGTCTTCGAGAATTTTCTGCGCCGCCGTCTCATTGCCCGCCTGCATCAGGCTGGCAAAGCGGCCGCGAAATACGCGCTCCCAGAAGCGACGGCGTTCCGTCACGCTGGTCAGGCGGTTTTTTAAATGGTTGCGCCAGTAGCTGGCTTTCTCCGCCATGCGCCCGAGGCTGGTCGGCAGCAGCGCTTCGATCTTTTCCCGCAGCACGCGCGCCAGCACCGGCGCGGTGCCGCCGGAGGAGATCGCCACCAGCAGCGGCGAGCGGTCAACGATCGACGGGAAGATAAACGAGCATAAAGGCTGGTCGTCCACCACGTTCACCAGACGGTAACGGGCCTGGGCCGCGTCGGAGACCCGCCGGTTAAGTTCCCGATTTTCAGTCGCCGCAATCACCAGCACCACGCTGTCGATCTGTGACTCGTCGAAATCCGCCTCTTCAACAACCCGCACCTGTGCCCCTGCGCGCTGCAAAAACGCGATTTTGCGATCGGCAATTTCTCCCGTGCCGACAACCAGTACCGGTCGGTCTTTTAAGGCGGCAAAAAGGGGCAGATAGTCCACAGGCAACAACTCACTAACAACGAGGAATAGAGGGACTATAGGGGGCGGCTTAGATCGAATGAAATTACGAATTGGAATGAGTAGTTACTCAATGGAATAACGCCGTGAAAAAGCAAATACCAAAAAATGCTTAACACGCGAAATTTCGGGCATTTAAGAGCAATTCAAATTGTGTATGGACGATCACAGTTTCATACTATGCACGTTATTATTTTGCTCTGTTTTTAAGGACTCACTATGTTTTCCGCAACGCGCCACCGTATTGCTGCCCTGGCGCTCGGCGTTTGCTTTATCCTTCCGGCTCAGGCAAAAAATCAACCTTATGGTGAAATCGCCACTATGCAGGCGCGACATATTGCGACGGTTTTCCCCGGCCGCATGACCGGTTCACCCGCGGAGATGCTCTCCGCCGACTATATTCGCCAGCAGTTTGCACAGATGGGCTACCAGAGTGACATACGCTCGTTTCACAGCCGCTACATCTATACCTCACGCAATAAAACGCAGAACTGGCATAATGTGACCGGCAGCACGGTGATTGCGGCGCATGAGGGGAAAGCAGCTGAGCAGATTATTATCATGGCGCACCTAGATACCTATGCGCCAATGAGCGACGCCGATATTGATAATAACCTCGGGGGACTGACGCTGCAGGGCATGGACGATAACGCAGCGGGTCTCGGTGTGATGCTTGAACTGGCTGAACGCCTTAAAAATATTCCGACGAAATACGGTATTCGCTTTGTGGCGACCAGCGGCGAAGAAGAAGGAAAACTCGGCGCTGAGAATCTCCTTAAACGGATGAGCGCTGAGGAGAAGAAAAATACGCTGCTGGTGATTAACCTAGATAACCTGATCGTGGGCGATAAGCTCTATTTTAATAGTGGACAGAGCACGCCGAGCAGCGTGCGTAAACTCACCCGCGACCGTGCGCTGGCGCTTGCCCGTACGCATGGCGTCTATGCCGCAACAAACCCAGGCGGTAACCCGGATTATCCAAAAGGCACTGGCTGTTGTAACGACGGGGAAGTGTTTGATAAGGCAGGCATTCCGGTGCTGTACGTCGAGGCGACGAACTGGGCGCTGGGCAAAAAGGATGGCTATCAGCAGCGCGCTAAATCGAAAGCGTTCCCGGACGGGACCAGCTGGCATGACGTGCGGCTGGATAATCAGCAGCACATTGATAAAACGCTGCCGCAGCGGATTGAACACCGCAGCCGCGACGTGGTGAAAGTGATGCTGCCGCTGGTGAAGGAGCTGGCGAAAGCGGGCAAAGCCTGAGGTTTTTAAGTATAGCGGGGCCTGATGCCCTCACCCCAACCCTCTCCCTGTGGGAGAGGGAGGATAAAGGATCACCCTTCGTGCAGCCCGCACTCGCGCTTCAGCCCGAAGAATCGCGTCTCTTCTTCCGCCATTCCCGGCTCCCATTTGCGCGTGGTGTGGGTGTCGCCCACGGACAGGTAGCCCTGATCCCACAGCGGATGGTACTTGAGCCCGTGTTTTTGCAGGTACTGATACACCGTGCGGTTATCCCAGTCGATAATCGGCAGCACTTTGAACACGCCGCGCTGTACCGCCAGTACCGGTAAGGTTGCGCGGCTCCCGGACTGCTCGCGGCGCAGGCCGGCAAACCACGTCTGGGCGTTCAGCTCTTTCAGCGCCCGATTCATCGGCTCAACTTTGTTGATCTCATTGTATTTTTCAATGCCCTCAACGCCCTGCTCCCACAGCTTGCCGTAGCGCGCCTCCTGCCAGGCCGCGCTTTCCGTTGCGCGGTAGACTTTAAGGTTCAGCCTGAGCTTGTCCGTCAGCTCGTCGATAAACTGGTAGGTTTCCGGGAACAGGTAGCCGGTATCGGTGAGGATCACCGGTATGTCCGGACGGATCTGATTCACCAGATGCAGGCTCACAGCCGCCTGAATACCAAAGCTCGACGAGAGCACATACTCTCCCGGCAGGTTTTCCAGCGCCCACGCCACGCGCCCTTCGGCGTCCAGCTTTTCAAGGTGGGCGTTAGTTTCTGCCAGGGCCAGAATGCGTTCGACTTTTGGCAGGTCATTAAGGGCGTTTAGATCGAGTACGGACATAATTACCTCTCGTGGTTACTCCCAGAAATCCCTGGCGGGATCGAGCACCGGGCGAATGATGCCCGCACGAACCGTAAAGTCGCCGAAGCCTTCACCCGCTTCGCGCTCTTTCGCCCAGCGCCCGACAAGCTCGTCGATGGAATCAAGAATTTCCGGCTCGGTGATGTTCTCGCGGAACATGCGTGGAATACGCGTGCCGATACGGTTACCGCCCAGGTGCAGGTTATAACGACCCGGCGCTTTCCCCACCAGTCCCAGCTCGGCAAGCATCGCGCGACCGCAGCCGTTCGGGCAGCCCGTCACGCGCATAACAATATGCTCGTCCGGAATACCGTGTTTTTCCAGAATCGCTTCCACTTTGTCGGTGAATGACGGCAGGAAACGCTCGGCTTCGGCCATCGCCAGCGGACAGGTCGGGAACGACACGCAGGCCATCGAGTTTTCACGCTGTGGCTTCACCGCATTCATCAACCCGTGCTCGCGCGCCAGTTCCTCAATTTTCGCCTTTTCGCTTTCCGGCACGCTGGCGACGATCAGGTTCTGGTTAGCGGTGATACGGAACTCGCCTTTGTGGATCTTCGCGATTTCCAGCAGACCGGTTTTCAGCGGGCGGCCCGGATAATCCAGAATACGGCCATTTTCAATGAACAGTGTCAGGTGCCAGTTATTGTCGATGCCTTTCACCCAGCCGATGCGATCGCCGCGACCGGTGAATTCGTAAGGGCGGATCGGCTCAAATTTGATCCCCGCACGACGCTCCACTTCCTCTTTGAACGTTTCAACGCCCACGCGCTCCAGAGTGTACTTGGTTTTCGCGTTTTTACGGTCGGTACGGTTACCCCAGTCGCGCTGGGTGGTCACTACCGCTTCCGCCACGGCCAGCGTGTGCTCCAGCGGCAGGAAGCCGAACTCGCTCGCGGTGCGGGCGTAGGTTTTCTTGTTACCGTGCTCAATAGACAGGCCGCCGCCCACCAGCAGGTTAAAGCCAATCAGCTTGCCGTTTTCGGCAATCGCCACGAAGTTCATGTCGTTGGCGTGCAGATCGATGTCGTTCTGCGGCGGGATCACCACCGTGGTTTTGAACTTACGCGGCAGGTAGGTCTGACCGAGGATCGGTTCTTCGTCGGTGGTGGCGACTTTCTCCTGATCGAGCCAGATCTCCGCATAGGCGCGGGTACGCGGCAGCAGGTGCTCGGAAATTTTCTTCGCCCACTCATACGCTTCGGCGTGCAGCTCGGACTCGTACGGGTTCGAGGTGCAGAGCACGTTACGGTTCATGTCGTTGGCGGTCGCCAGCGCGTCCAGACCCACGGAGTGCAGCATCTGGTGCACCGGCTTCACGTTCTTCTTCAGAATCCCGTGGAACTGGAAGGTCTGACGGTTGGTCAGGCGGATGCTGCCATAAATCGTGTTTTCACCCGCAAATTTGTCGATCGCCTGCCACTGTTTGGTGGTGATCACTCCACCCGGCAGGCGGCAGCGCAGCAGCATCGCGTGACGCGGCTCCAGCTTCTGTTCTGCGCGCTCGGCGC
Source organism: Enterobacter cloacae complex sp. P1B (assembly GCF_014982345.1). Classification (NCBI taxonomy): domain Bacteria; kingdom Pseudomonadati; phylum Pseudomonadota; class Gammaproteobacteria; order Enterobacterales; family Enterobacteriaceae; genus Enterobacter; species Enterobacter cloacae complex sp. P1B. The sequence continues at coordinate 69,340 of NZ_JADCLF010000006.1, forward strand.
GGATATCGCGGTCGTCCTGCTGATACATGCCGTGGAAACGGATCAGCAGGAAGTTGTCGCCTTTGAAACCGCCGGTCAGGCCGTCATTCAGATCTTCAGCAATGGTGCCGCGCAGATAGTTGCTTTCCAGCTTCATGCGCTCGGCGTCTGTCAGTTTACCTTCGACCACCAGTGGCCCTGGATGTTTTTCGCTCATTAGTAGACATCTCGCTGATAACGGCGCTCAACGCGCAGCTCACTTAAAAATTCATCCGCCGCTTCGGCATCCATACCGCCGAATTCGGCAATCACTTCCAGCAGTGCCTGCTCAACGTCTTTCGCCATGCGATTGGCGTCGCCGCAGACATAAATGTGGGCACCGTCATTGATCCAGCGCCACAGCTCTGCGCCCTGTTCGCGCAGTTTGTCTTGTACGTATACTTTTTCTTTCTGATCGCGGGACCAGGCCAGATCGATGCGGGTCAGTACGCCCTCTTTGACGTAGCGCTGCCACTCAACCTGGTAGAGGAAATCTTCGGTAAAGTGCGGGTTGCCGAAGAACAGCCAGTTTTTACCCGGCGCGTCGTCCGCGGCACGCTGCTGCATAAAGGCGCGGAACGGCGCGATGCCGGTGCCCGGGCCAATCATGATCACCGGGGTCTCCGGGTTCGCCGGCAGGCGGAAGTTGTCGTTGTGCTCGATAAAGACGCGCACCTCGCCCTCTTCTTCCACGCGGTCCGCCAGGAAGCTTGATGCCCCACCCGCGCGGGCGCGGCCTTCGATGTCATAGCGCACCACGCCGACGGTAACGTGAACTTCGCTTTCCACTTCCGCCTGGGAAGAGGCGATAGAGTACAGGCGTGGGGTCAGCGGACGCAGCAGACCGATCAGCGCATCGGCATCCAGCTGTGCCGGAGAGAAACGCACCATATCGACAATCGGCGTCGTCGCGGCGTAATGCTGCAGCTTCGCTTTGTCGCCCACCAGCGGCAGCAGGGATTCGCTGCGCGTTAGGGTGGCATAATTCTCGACGATATTCGGGGTGTTCACCGTCAGCTCGAAATGCCACTGCAGCGCCTCTGAAAGTGGCTGGGTTTTGCCGTCAACGGTGACGGGCTCGTCACCCTTCAGCCACAGCAGTTCCACCAGCTCTTTCACCAGCGCCGGATCGTTCTGATACCAGACGCCCAGCGCATCGCCAGGCTGATAGCGCAGGCCGGAGTCGCCAAGATCGATTTCAATATGGCGCACGTCTTTTTCCGAGTCGCGGCCCGTAATTTTCTGGTTCACCGACAGGCTCGCCGTCAGCGGCGACTCTTTGGTGTACGGGCTGGTGTGGATCTCATTGATGGTGCCCGCAGCGGTCACCGCGGCCTGTGCTGGCGTCTCTTTCGGGACGCGGGCTTTCAATACCTCAACGATGCGCGCACGCCATTCAGCGGCGGCAGTCTGGTATTCCACATCCGCGTCCACGCGGTCCAGCAGGCGCTCCGCGCCCAGCTCCGCCAGCTTGCTGTCGAAGTCTTTACCGGACTGGCAGAAGAATTCATAGGAGGTATCGCCCAGGCCAAAGACGGCAAACGCCGTGCCGTTCAGCTTCGGCGCTTTTTTCGAGAACAGGAACTTATGCAGCGCCACCGCTTCTTCAGCGGGTTCACCTTCACCCTGGGTCGAGGCGACCATCACCAGCAGTTTTTCTGACGCGATTTGTTTGAATTTATAATCCCCGGCGTTGACCAGGTTCACGTTCAGTTTGGCGGCCAGCAGATCATCACGCAGCGCTTCGGCCACGCGGCGGGCGTTGCCCGTCTGCGAGGCGCTAATCAGCGTAATGGCAGGAATTTCCACGGCCGTTGCCGGTGCGCCAGCCACAGCGCCAGGCTGCTGATTGAGCATTCCCCAGAAATAACCGGAGACCCAGGCAAGCTGAGTGGGAGAAAAATCAGAGGTGGCAGCCTGAAGGCGCGCCAGTTGCTCCGGGTTAAGGGGAAGCAAATTTGAAGGTGGGGCCTGTGTTGTCATGCGTCGTTATGTTCCAGTAGCCAAGCGGACTTTAAGCGAATAAATCCAAACTGAAGATAAGGTTAACGGCGTGGATAATAACAATTAAAGAAGGGATGGAAATAATAAATAACCAAATGGACTAACCTGTTTTAGTTATCGTTCTTAGCGATAAAAACGATTGAATAACCATTTGAAATAAAAGAATAAAAACCAATAATCACCCTGAATACCGGGCGTTCACCGTTCAGAGCCGTTTTAGTTAATGCTAAAAATTGTGCTTTCCGGTACTATGCGGCGGTTTTTTCCGCATTACTGAGAGCGATCATGTCCACCACACTGTTTAAAGATTTCACCTTCGAAGCCGCCCACCACCTTCCGCACGTTCCTGCAGGACATAAATGCGGCCGCCTACACGGGCATTCGTTTATGGTGCGTCTTGAGATCACCGGTGAAGTTGATCCGCATACCGGTTGGATCATGGACTTTGCCGAGCTGAAGGCCGCGTTTAAGCCGACCTACGATCGTCTGGATCACTACTATCTCAACGATATTCCGGGTCTGGAAAACCCGACCAGCGAAGTGCTGGCAAAATGGATCTGGGATCAGATGAAGCCGCTGGTACCGCTGCTGAGCGCGGTGATGATCAAAGAAACCTGCACGGCAGGCTGCGTGTATCGCGGAGAGTAAAAAAAGCCCGGCAAAACCGGGCTTTTTTCTAGGCAATATTCAGATACTTGTGCGTCTGCATCGACAGGCGCCAGTTGCGCGCAATGCAGGTTTCAATGCACAGGCGCGTCGCATCCTCTTTCTGGCTGATCGGCTGCAGGGCGATTACCCGCTGCTTCTCGTCCGTCAGCGTCGCCAGCAGTTCATCCAGCGCTTCGATATCACGTACGCGTCCTACCGGATGCTTAATTTCATCCGCGCGCTCCAGCGCCTGAGACAGCACGTCATACCCGCCACGCATATTCACTTTTGGCGATACCGTCACCCAGGTGGTGTGTGAACAGCGCACTTCATGGGTGCCGCTGGTCTCAATCTGGCAGCTGTAGCCGTTCTTTTCGAGCAGCTCGGTCAGCGGCGTCAGATCGTGAATGCAGGGTTCGCCGCCGGTGATGACGACGTGGCGAGCCGTCCAGCCCTGGCGACCAATAATGGCCAGCAGGTCTTCTGCACTGCCCGCGCCCCACTTATCGCTCTCTTTGGTTTTCGCCAGAATGCTAAACAGCGACACTTCCCGATCTGCGAGCTTATCCCACGTATGTTTGGTATCACACCAGGCACAGCCAACCGGGCATCCCTGTAAACGAATAAAGATAGCGGGAACGCCGGTAAAGTAACCCTCGCCTTGCAGGGTCTGGAACATCTCGTTAATCGGGTACTGCATAGTCATCTCAGTAAAGGGGATAAACGATAAGTATCGCAGATCCCCGTCGGATGGTCATGCTCCATCGGTGCTTTGCGCGCTTATCGCCGCCATAAAGCGCGCGGTAATTTGCTGTGGGCGGGTGATCGCCCCGCCGACAACGACCGTATGCGCGCCCAGCGCCAGACACCGGGCCGCGCGCTCGGGCGTATCCACGTTGCCTTCGGCAACCACGGGGACCGTCACGGCCGCCAGCACCGCTTTCAGGAACGCACAGTCATTCTCCGGAAGCGTATGGCCTGCCGTTTCCGCCGTATAGCCGTACAGCGTGGTGCCAACGCAGTCAAAGCCAAGCGTCTGCGCCGTCACGGCTTCGTCTACGGTGGAAATATCTGCCATCAGCAGTACCGAGGGGTAACGTGAGCGGATGGCCGTGACCAGTGTTTCCAGGGATTCACCGTCAGGACGTTCCCGCGCCGTCGCATCAAGGGCAATGATTTCCGGAGAGACGGCCATGAGCTCATCCACCTCTTTCATCGTAGCGGTGATAAATACTTCGCTCCCTGGATAGTCCCGTTTGATGATGCCGATAACCGGTAAAGACACCTGCTGTTTAATGGCCTCGATATCCACCACGCTGTTGGCGCGAATGGCGAAGGCTCCACCCTGTGCCGCCGCCAGCGCCATTCGCGACATGATAAACGGGCTGTGCAGCGGTTCGTTTTCCAGCGCCTGACAGGAGACGACCAGTTTTCCCTTCAGGTTATCCAGTACATTTTTCATTACGATAAGATCTCTTCCACTTCGTTTTTGATAATTGTGACGTGCGGGCCATAAATGACCTGTACACCGTTACCGCGCACGATAACGCCTCGCGCGCCGGTGGCTTTCAGCGCCGCGTCATTCACTTTGCTGCCGTCTTTGACCGTCACGCGAAGGCGCGTGGCGCAGCAGTCCACCTCTTCCAGATTGTCTTTTCCGCCCAACCCGGCGATCACCGCCGCAGCGCGCTCGCTTTGCGGCAGGCTGACGTCATCAACCATCGCCTCCTTTTCACGGCCCGGCGTGGCGAAATCAAAGCGGTTAATCAGGTAGCGGAAAGTGAAGTAGTAGAGGAAGAACCACGGCACGCCGACCAGCGGAACGAACATCCAGTTGGTTTTGGCCTCCCCCTGCAAAATGCCAAACAGCACGAAGTCAATAAAACCGCCGGAGAAGGTCTGCCCGATGGTGATGTGCAGCATGTGCGCGAGCATAAACGCCAGCCCGTCAAACAGCGCGTGAATGACGTAGAGCACCGGGGCAATGAACAGGAAGGAGAACTCGATGGGCTCGGTAATTCCCGTCAGGAATGAGGTTAACGCCGCGGAGAGCAGCAGCCCGGCAACGCGCTTTTTGTTCTCCGGTTTCGCCGTATGATACATCGCCAGGCAGGCACCGAGCAGGCCAAACATCATCGTGATAAAGCGCCCGGACATGAAGCGTGACGTGCCTTCATAGAAATGCTGCGTGTTCGGGTCGGCGAGCTGAGCGAAGAAGATCCGCTGCGTGCCCTCAACCAGGTGGCCGTTGACGATCTCGCTGCCGCCGAGCGCGGTGGTCCAGAACGGCAGATAGAAGATGTGATGCAGACCAAACGGGCCAAGCATGCGCAAAATAAAGCCGTACAGCAGCGTGCCAAGATAACCGGTGGCATCCACCAGCCCGCCCAGACCAAAAATAAGCTTCTGGAAATGCGGCCAGACCACGGTCATGATCGCGCCAACGAGTATCGCCGCCAGCGAGCTGATAATCGGGACAAAGCGCGAGCCGCCAAAAAAGCCCAGGAACTGCGGAAGCGCGATCTTGTTAAACCGATGATGCAGCGCGCAGGTCACGAGACCAATCACCACGCCGCCAAACACCCCGGTTTCCAGCGTCTGAATACCCAGCGTCATGCCCTGCCCTACAGCGCCCGGGTTCTCGTGCGCCAGTTTGCCGGTGAGGATCAGCAGCGCGTTGATGGTGGCGTTCATCACCAGAAACGCGAGTAGCGCTGCCAGCCCCGCCGTGCCCTTATCGTTTTTTGCCAGCCCGACGGCCACCCCAACCGCAAACAGCACCGAGAGGTTCGCAAACACAATCGAACCCGCACTGCTCATGATGGTGAAAATGGCCTGCAGCCAGCCCACATCTAAAAACGGATAGGCCGCCAGCGTATTAGGGTTCGATAACGCCCCGCCGATACCGAGCAGCAGACCCGCCGCGGGCAATACGGCGATAGGCAACATAAAGGATTTGCCAAAGCGCTGCGCTTTTTCAAACCATCCACCCGACGAAGCGCCACTGAATATTTGCATCATTTTTTCATCCCCCCATTAAAAGATGAAAATTTTTACCATATAAATATTTTATAGTGAAAATTATCATCACAAACCAGGAGGCCGATCATACTTTTTTAAAATGACTGGCATCTTTCCCCCGCTTTCCGCCACACTAGTCGCAGTGAAACACATTAAGGACGTGGCATGTCGGACCATGAAAACCTGCTGCTGAAGCTCCGCCAGGAGGCTTCCGGGTACAGCCCAACGCAACAAAAACTCGGTGAGTTTGTCCTCAGCGACCCTGCCCGGGTGCTCTACCTGACCATCACCGAACTGGCGCGAGAGAGCCACACCAGCGAGGCCAGCGTGACGCGTCTTTGCCGGACGCTGGGGTGCAAGGGGTATAACGAATTCAAAATGGCGCTGGCGCTGGATATTCAGCAGGGTCAGCCCGCGCGTCAGGCGGGGGATGAGATTGACAGCGTGGTGGATGAATCGGTGCAGGCTCTGCAGGATACCGCGAGACTCCTCGACCGCGCGCTGCTTGAAAAAGCCGCACTGGCGCTGCATCAGGCGCAGTCCGTGCAGATTTATGGCGTCGCGGCCAGCGCAATCCTCGGGGAGTATCTGCATTACAAGTTATTAAGGCTGGGTAAATCCGCACAGCTGTTTAGCGATATGCACCGCGCAGCCATGAATGCGACCACGCTTTCGGCAGAGACGCTGGTGGTGGCGATCTCCAGCTCCGGTTCAACGCGAGATTTACTTCACGTGGTGAAACTTGCCCGCAAGCGCGGGGTGAAGGTTCTGGCGCTCAGCAACACGCCCCGCAGCCCGCTGGCGTCTCTTAGCGATATGCTGCTGGTGGCCGCCAAGCCAGAAGGCCCTCTTAGCGCGGGCGCGCTCAATGCCAAAGTTGGGGTGATGCTGCTGGTCGAATTACTTACGACATCCATGATTGCGCTGGATGGTCATTACGCTGACGTCAGCCAGCAAACGGCCAGCGCCACGCTTCCTCTTCTGCTCTGAAAACCCTTCGCAGGCTAAATAAAATAGCCTGCGTTTTATTTTGCTCAATTTTACTTAAGCAGGGCTCAATTCATTTATATGATAAATGTTTGGTGTAACAAATTATTTTGTTTATTACAGTTTGAATTATTTCCATCGCGCTACCCAAGAGACAAAAACAGATTAAAATCATTAAGTTAAAATAAAAACATGAATAAATTGAATTTTTCCGCCTTCTGCAATGTCCAATATTTTCACCTGATTTCCTTTCCTTAAAATAAGCTTAAGACGCTGTCGGTCCCGGCGTTTTATTATTTAAACGCCGTTTACTTTTGCGCGCCTACAATCCGCCTCATCAATCATAATGAGACGGTAATAATGAAGATGTTATTAATTACAGGCGTGACCGGGTTTCTGGGCGGTGCAGTACTTGAAAAAATCCTGACCAGCGATCAATCTGTAAAACTCCTTTTGCTTGCCCGTGCCGGCGATCCGCAAAGCGGGCTGGCGCGCGTGCAGGAGAACATGCGTAAGTTCAAAATTTCAGAGGAGAAACTGGCCTCCCTGAGCGTGGATAATATCCTCATCGGCGACCTCAGCCAGCCGGAAGCCTTTCTGAACGATCCCCGTCTGGACCAGGTTACGCATGTCGTTAACTGCGCGGCAGTTGCGTCTTTTGGCAATAACCCGCTGATCTGGAAGGTGAACGTAGAGGGTACGCTAGCGCTGGCGCGCCGCATGGAGCAGGTCGCAGGGCTGCAGCGTTTCCTGCATGTAGGCACCGCAATGTCATGCACGCCGGAGCAGGATTCGCTGGTCGCCGAAAGTGCGGAATTCAGAGAAAACGCTGAGCACCTGGTGGAATATACGTATTCGAAGTCAACCATCGAAAAGCTGATGCGCCAGGAATGTCCTAACCTGCCGCTGCTCATCGCCCGTCCGTCCATCGTCGTCGGCCATACCCGCCACGGCTGCACGCCGTCGAGCAGTATCTTTTGGGTCTTCAGCATGGGCCTGATGCTGCAGAAGTTCATGTGCTCGATGGAAGACCGGATCGACGTTGTCCCGGTAGATTATTGCGCCGACGCAATGTTAATGCTGCTGAGCAGCAACGCGCGTCCGGGGGAAGTGGTACACATTTCTGCCGGGGAAGAGAACAGCGTTCGCTTTGCGGATATCGATCGGGCAATGGCGCAGGCGCTGGAGAAAGCGCCCGTTGGCGATAAGTACGCGCAGGTCAGCTACGAAACGCTGGTCAAAATGCGCCGTGAACTGAAAACCATTTTTGGTCCGTGCAACGAACGTCTGATGCTGAGAGCGATGCGCTTATACGGTGCCTTTGCCACGCTGAACGTGCGCTTCAGCAACGATAAGCTGCTCAGCATGGGGATGCCGAAGCCACCTCGTTTTACGGATTATATCGCCCGCTGCGTGCAAACCACCCGGGGACTAACCATTCCCGAGCAGATGGCGGTCGATTTTAAATAACCAAAAAAAATGCCAGTCATTCGACTGGCATTTTCATGTTAAGGCTTAAGCAATTATGCCTGGCCTTTGATCTCTTTACGACCGTTGTAAGGTGCTTTTTCACCCAGCGCTTCTTCGATACGAATCAGCTGGTTGTATTTAGCAACACGGTCAGAACGGCTCATAGAACCGGTTTTGATCTGGCCAGCAGCGGTACCAACAGCCAGGTCAGCAATGGTCGCGTCTTCAGTTTCGCCAGAACGGTGAGAGATAACAGCGGTGTAGCCAGCGTCTTTCGCCATTTTGATCGCAGCCAGCGTTTCGGTCAGAGAACCGATCTGGTTGAATTTGATCAGGATGGAGTTAACGATGCCTTTCTCGATGCCTTCTTTCAGGATCTTGGTGTTGGTTACGAACAGATCGTCACCAACCAGCTGGATTTTGTCGCCCAGTACTTTGGTCTGGTATGCAAAACCATCCCAGTCAGACTCGTCCAGACCGTCTTCGATAGAAACGATTGGGTACTGTTTGGTCAGGTCTTCCAGGAAGTGAGTGAACTCTTCGGAGGTGAACGCTTTGTTGCCTTCGCCAGCCAGAACGTATTTACCGTCTTTGTAGAATTCAGATGCTGCACAGTCCATCGCCAGGGTGATGTCTTTGCCCAGCTCGTAGCCTGCTGCTTTAACCGCTTCAGCGATAACAGCCAGTGCTTCTGCGTTAGAACCCAGGTTTGGCGCGTAGCCACCTTCGTCACCAACAGCAGTGTTCATACCTTTAGCTTTCAGAACTTTAGCCAGGTTGTGGAACACTTCAGAACCCATACGAACCGCTTCTTTCAGGGTTTTCGCGCCAACTGGCTGAATCATGAATTCCTGAATATCAACGTTGTTGTCTGCGTGCTCACCACCGTTGATGATGTTCATCATTGGTACAGGCATAGAGTATTTGCCTGGGGTGCCGTTCAGTTCAGCGATGTGCTCGAACAGTGGCATACCTTTAGCAGCGGCTGCTGCTTTGGCGTTCGCCAGGGAAACGGCCAGGATTGCGTTCGCACCGAAGTTAGATTTGTTTTCAGTACCGTCCAGATCGATCATGATCTTGTCGATGCCAGCCTGATCTTTGGCATCTTTGCCAACGATAGCCTGAGCAATAGGACCGTTAACAGCGCCAACCGCTTTCAGTACGCCTTTGCCCATGAAACGGGATTTGTCGCCATCACGCAGTTCCAGCGCTTCACGGGAACCCGTAGAAGCACCTGATGGAGCAGCTGCCATACCGACGAAACCACCTTCCAGATGAACTTCGGCTTCAACGGTCGGGTTACCACGGGAGTCGATGATTTCACGACCGATGACTTTAACGATTTTGGACATTAGATTTTCCTCAGTACAAGTTAAACTAAAACTCCAGACAAACAACGCGTACCGTTGGTACGCGTTGCCGTTCTAACTTTTTTACTTCGCCTGACGCTTCTGGTACTCGCTGGCGGCTTTCACGAAGCCTGCAAACAGCGGATGTCCATCACGCGGCGTTGAAGTAAATTCCGGGTGGAACTGGCAGGCAACAAACCACGGATGGTTTGGCACCTCGATGATCTCGACTAACTGATCGTCCCCGGAGCGACCCGCAACACGCAGGCCCGCGGCTTCAATTTGTTTCAACAACATATTGTTGACTTCATAGCGGTGACGATGGCGCTCGGTGATGACCGGCTCGCCGTACAGCTTGCGAACCACGCTATCGTCGGACAGCTGGCAGGCCTGCGCGCCAAGACGCATAGTGCCACCCAGATCGCTCTTCTCGGTACGGACTTCGACGTTACCGTCTTCGTCGCGCCATTCCGTAATCAGCGCCACGACAGGGTACTTACAGTCTGGCACAAATTCCGTAGAGTTCGCGTTTTCCATTCCCGCTACGTTGCGCGCAAATTCGATCAGCGCAACCTGCATACCCAGGCAGATGCCGAGGTATGGAATATTGTTTTCACGCGCATAGCGTGCAGTGGCGATCTTGCCTTCAACACCACGGTAGCCGAAGCCGCCAGGGATGAGGATAGCATCCAGATCTTTCAGAATTTCAACGCCACGTGTTTCAACATCCTGCGAATCAATCAGCTTGATGTTCACGGAGACGCGGTTCTTCAGACCACCGTGCTTCAGCGCTTCGATAACGGACTTATAGGCGTCCGGCAGTTCGATGTACTTGCCGACCATACCGATAGTCACTTCGCCTGCCGGGTTCGCTTCTTCATAAATAACCTGTTCCCATTCAGACAGGTTAGCTTCCGGACAGTTCAAGCTGAATCGTTTACAAATATAATCGTCCAGACCCTGTGATTTCAACAGGCCCGGGATTTTATAAATGGAATCGACATCTTTCATTGAAATAACGGCTTTTTCAGGCACGTTACAGAACAATGCAATTTTCGCACGTTCGTTCGCTGGAATGGCACGATCGGAACGGCAAACCAGGATGTCAGGCTGAATACCGATGGAGAGCAGTTCTTTAACGGAGTGCTGAGTCGGTTTGGTTTTCACTTCACCTGCCGCCGCCATGTAAGGCACCAGCGTCAGGTGCATGAACAGCGCGTGTTCACGACCAATGTCTACCGCCAGCTGACGAATCGCTTCGAGGAACGGCAGGGATTCGATATCACCCACGGTACCGCCGATTTCAACCAGCACAACGTCATGCCCTTCGCCACCGGCAAGAACACGCTCTTTGATGGCGTTAGTGATGTGTGGGATAACCTGCACGGTCGCGCCCAGGTAGTCACCGCGGCGCTCTTTACGCAGAACGTCAGAGTAGATGCGGCCAGTCGTAAAGTTGTTACGACGGGTCATTTTGGTACGAATGAAACGCTCGTAGTGGCCAAGATCCAGATCGGTTTCAGCGCCGTCTTCAGTAACGAACACTTCCCCGTGTTGGGTTGGGCTCATGGTGCCAGGATCGACGTTGATATACGGATCCAGTTTCATCATGGTCACATTGAGGCCACGGGCTTCAAGAATGGCTGCGAGGGAGGCTGCGGCAATGCCTTTACCCAGAGAGGATACGACCCCGCCGGTCACAAAAATATAGTTCGTTGTCATGCTGAACCTGAGAAGTTAGGGTGAAACGATGGAATAACCAGGACGGGAAAGTAGTATACCCGAACACGGCGAGCGCCACAAACTTTCATTCTCCGTCTCCATTCCAGGCCATGACAAACATAAGGAGTGAGAAAATAGCCCCTTTTGGGTAAATGTTTTTGACGCAAATCAAGCGCTTGTCATTTAAAAAATCACACAAATTGCGCTTGATCGCAAAATTCCGTTAGAGATCAGATTCCTGGCGTTTTACTTCCTGCCAGACTTCTTCCATCGCGTCGAGGTCAATTCCGGTCATTTCCAGGCCGCGCGAGGCCACAATCCGCTCGACTTCACGAAAGCGTCGTTCGAATTTCAGGTTGGCTTTTTGCAGCGCGGTTTCCGCTTTTACCCCTAGATGGCGAGAAAGATTAACGGTGGCGAACAGCAGGTCGCCCATCTCTTCCTCCAGCTTTGCTTCATCGACCACCGCCTGCTGCGCTTCGTGCATCACTTCGTCGATCTCTTCATGCACTTTATCCAGCACGGGTCCCAGGGAATCCCAGTCAAATCCTACCGCCGAGCAGCGCTTTTGAATTTTGTGGGCGCGCATCAGCGCGGGCAGGCTCAGCGGGATGTCGTCCAGCGCAGAGTGTTGGGACTTTTCAGCGCGCTCGGCGCTTTTAATCTGCTCCCAGCGGGCCAGCACCTCTGCGCTGTTTCCTGCGGTGGCATCGCCAAAGATATGCGGATGGCGGCGCTCCAGCTTGTCGCTGATAGCGGCACAGATATCGTCAAAGTTAAAGCGCCCTTCCTCCTGCGCCATCTGGGCGTAGAACACTACCTGGAACAGCAGGTCGCCGAGCTCACCGCGCAGGTCATCGAAATCCTCGCGTGAAATGGCGTCCAGCACCTCATAGGTCTCTTCGAGGGTATAGGGTGCGATGGTCGCGAAAGTCTGCTCCTTGTCCCACGGGCAGCCGTTTTCCGGGTCGCGCAGGCGTTTCATGATGCCGAGCAGGCGGTCGATTTGAGTCATAGTTCTGTCCTGATGAAAAAATGCCGGGTGGCGGCGTTGCCTTACCCGGCCTACGGAAGAGGATGTTTAGCCGCCGTGCAGACGACGCGCGTCAATCACATCCGGCACCTGGTTCAGTTTGCCCAGCACGCGGCCGAGCACCTGCAGGTTGTAGATTTCGATGGTCATATCGATGGTGGCAAGCTGCTCGCGGGTATCGCTGCGGCTGGCGACGCCCAGCACGTTGACCTTCTCGTTGGCGAGAATGGTGGTGATGTCGCGCAGCAGCCCGCTGCGATCGTTGGCAGTGACACGCACCACCAGCGAGTAACCGGCGGAGTAGCTCTCCCCCCAGACCGCTTCCACGATACGCTCCGGCGCATGGGACTGCAGCTCGGCAAGCTGGTCGCAGTCGGAGCGGTGGATCGAGATCCCGCGCCCCTGGGTGATAAAGCCGACGATATCGTCCCCCGGAATCGGCTGGCAGCAGCGGGCAATATGGTGCATCAGGTTACCCACGCCCTCGACCACCACGCGGCCGTTGTCTTTGCTGCGCTGCTGCGGGGCATAGGTTTTCTGCTGCAGCTGCTTCAGCGCCGCCGCGTCCTGCTCTTCCGCGCTAGGCTTGTTGAACTGGGCCTGCAGGAAGTTGACCATCTGATTCAGACGGATATCACCGCCGCCAATCGCCGCCAGCAGCTCGTCCAGCTCGTTGAAGTTGTAGCGCGGCAGCAGGAATTTCTCTGCTTCTTTCAGGCTGATCCCGATATGCTCCAGCTCGTCGTCAAGGATCTGGCGACCGGCAAGAATGTTTTTGTCACGATCCTGCTTGCGGAACCAGGCGTGAATTTTGGAGCGTCCGCGGCTGGTAGTGACGTAACCGAGGTTCGGGTTAAGCCAGTCGCGGCTCGGGTTTGGCTGCTTCTGGGTAATGATTTCAATCTGGTCGCCCATCTGCAGCTGATAGGTAAACGGCACGATACGTCCGCCGATCTTCGCCCCGATGCAGCGGTGCCCCACGTCGCTGTGGATGTGGTAGGCAAAATCGAGCGGCGTGGAGCCAGCCGGCAGGTCGACAACGTCCCCTTTCGGGGTAAAGACGTAGACGCGGTCATCAAAGACCTGACTGCGCACCTCGTCGAGCATTTCGCCGGAGTCGGCCATCTCCTCCTGCCACGCAATCAGCTTGCGCAGCCAGGCGATGCGGTCTTCGTGGCCGGAGCGTGCCCCACCAGAAGTGCCCTCTTTGTACTTCCAGTGCGCGGCTACGCCCAGCTCGGCGTCTTCGTGCATCTGTTTGGTGCGGATTTGAATCTCGACCGTTTTGCCGCCGGGGCCAAGCACCACGGTATGAATGGACTGGTAGCCGTTCGGTTTTGGGTTCGCGACATAGTCGTCAAATTCATCCGGCAGGTGGCGGAAGTGAGTATGTACTATCCCCAGCGCGGCGTAGCAGTCCTGCAGACGCTCCGCCACGATACGCACGGCGCGCACGTCAAACAGCTCGTCAAAGGCGAGGTGTTTCTTCTGCATTTTGCGCCAGATGCTGTAGATGTGCTTAGGCCGACCGTAAACTTCGGCACGCACATTCTCTTCTTTCATGGCCTGGCGCAGCCCGCTGACAAACTCGTCGATGTAGTGCTCACGATCGATACGGCGCTCATGCAGGAGTTTGGCAATGCGCTTGTATTCTGCCGGATGCAGATAGCGGAAGCAGTAATCTTCCAGCTCCCATTTCAGCTGACCAATACCTAAGCGGTTCGCCAGCGGCGCATAGATGTTCGTACACTCTTTGGCGGCCAGCACGCGCTCGTCTTCCGGCGCATCTTTCACTTCACGCAGATGGGCAATACGCTCGGCCAGCTTGATGACCACGCAGCGAAAATCATCCACCATGGCCAGCAGCATCCGGCGGACGTTATCAACCTGCTCAGAGGAGACGGAATCGGTATGCGCGGCTTTTAGCTGGCGAATGGCCGCCATATCGCGCACGCCGTGGATCAGCGCAACGACGGATTTGCCGACGCTGTCGCGCAGCACATCCTCGCTGACCACATCCGCATCCGCGAGGGGGAACAGCAGCGCGGCCTGCAGCGTTTCGATGTCCATGTTCAGCATGGACAAGATTTCAACCATCTCCACGCCGCGCCATAAGAGCAGATCGGCATCCGGGTGTCCCTGCGTGGTGCGCAGACAGTAGGCCCAGGTTTCGGTTAAGCGTTCACACGACTGCTGGCTGGAAATTCCCAGACTTGCGATCCATTTTTGTGGGTCAAACTCCCCAGCTTTATTGAGATGTGCACTTCTTACCGCAACCATTGTCCTCTCCTTTAGGGACCAGGGCCTGTCGAAGTCGACAAGCCAAACAAATTAGATGTGCTCGAACAACGCCATCGATTCCAGATGTCCAGTGTGCGGGAACATGTCCAGCATTGCCAGACGCCGAATCTGGTAACCCGCGCTGTTTAACGCCTCACTGTCACGGGCAAGCGTTGCCGGGTTACAGGAAACATAGACCACACGCCTGGGCGCGAGTTTAATAATATGCGCCATGACGCCTGGGGCACCTGCACGCGCCGGGTCGAGCAGGATTTTGTCGAAACCCTGCTTTGCCCACGGCTGTTGAGTGACATCTTCCTCAAGATTTTGATGAAAGAATGTCACATTTTGCAAGCCGTTCTGCTCTGCGTTTTCCTGGCCTTTGACCACCAGCGCCTCAACACCTTCCACCCCGACCACGCTTGCCGCTCTGCGCGCCAGCGGCAGGGTAAAGTTACCCATGCCGCAGAACAGATCGAGCACACGGTCAGTGGGCTGTACGTCAAGCCATTCCAGGGCCTTCGCCACCATTTGCTGGTTTATGCCGTCGTTGACCTGGATAAAATCACGCGGACTGAACGTTAAGCGTAGCCCGTCTGACGCATACCAGGGAGCTTCGCCCGATACCTGTTGAAGTATCTCGCTTTGAGGCGCGAGGAAAAGCGCAAGCTCATGAGAATGCGAAAAGCGTTCCAGTTTTTCGCGATCTTTTTTCGACAGCGGCACGGTGTGGCGCAGCACCATCAGCGGGCCGTTGTTCGCCAGCACCAGTTCAACGTGGCCCAATGAACGCACCCCGTCGAGCGATGCAAGACAGCGGTGCACGTCCGGAAGTAACGCCTCAAGATGGGGCACCAAAATGGGGCACCGCTTCACGTCAACAATATCGCTGGAGGCCGCTTTGCGAAAACCCATCTCCAGCCGCTCCGTTTTGGGCTGATAGCTCAGGCTCAGGCGCGCGCGGCGGCGATAGCCCCAGGGCTCATCGGCGATAATCTCGTTAACTTCGTGTTTAAGAAGGCGCGCCAGCGCGCGGCTTTTACTTTTTTGCTGTAATTCTGTGCTCGCATGCTGTTGCTGGCAGCCTCCGCACACGCCAAAATGTGGACAGCGGGGCTCCACGCGCTCCGGGCTCGCGTTGAGGCGACGCTTCACCTGTCCGCGCGCGTACTGACGCTTGTCTTCCGTCAGCGTAATTTCTGCTCGTTCTCCTGGCAGCAAACCTGTTATAAACAGAGTCTTACCGTTGTGACGAGCCACTCCCTGACCAAACGGATCAAGGTCCGTGGCTTCAACAGTAATGATTTGACGCGTCGTCACGCGTCGCTTTGCAGAGTAGAATTGCGCCATCGCCGAGATTTTTCTCACATAAACATAATTATCTTAATTGTCCCATAACGGAACGCCATGACCAACTACAGCCTGCGCGCGCGCATGATGATTTTGATCCTCGCCCCCACCGTTCTCATCGGTTTGCTGCTGAGTATCTTCTTTGTGGTGCACCGCTATAACGATTTGCAGCGACAGCTGGAGGACGCGGGCGCCAGCATTATCGAACCGCTCGCCGTCTCAAGCGAGTACGGGATGAACCTGCAAAACCGTGAATCCATTGGGCAGTTAATCAGCGTGCTCCACCGCCGCCACTCGGATATCGTCCGCGCCATTTCCGTCTACGACGAACATAACCGCCTGTTTGTCACCTCAAACTTTCATCTCGATCCGGCGGCCCTGAAAATCCCGGACGGAACGCCATTCCCGCGCCACCTCACCGTACTGCGGCGCGGCGATATCATGATCCTGCGCACGCCGATCGTGTCGGAAAGCTATTCACCCGATGAGTCTGCGCAATCCGATGCCAAATCCAGCAATAACATGTTGGGATATGTAGCGCTTGAGCTGGATCTCAAGTCGGTACGGCTGCAGCAGTACAAAGAAATTTTTATCTCCGGCGTGATGATGCTGTTCTGCATTGGTATTGCGCTGATCTTCGGCTGGCGTCTGATGCGCGACGTCACGGGCCCCATCCGCAACATGGTTAATACCGTTGACCGCATCCGCCGGGGACAGCTCGACAGCCGCGTGGAAGGGTTTATGTTGGGCGAGCTGGATATGCTGAAAAACGGCATTAACTCGATGGCGATGTCGCTTGCGGCCTATCACGAAGAGATGCAGCATAACGTTGACCAGGCCACCTCTGACCTGCGCGAAACGCTGGAGCAGATGGAGATCCAGAACGTTGAGCTGGATCTGGCGAAAAAGCGCGCTCAGGAAGCGGCGCGTATTAAGTCTGAGTTTCTGGCCAATATGTCGCACGAGCTGCGTACGCCGCTCAATGGCGTGATCGGCTTTACCCGCCTGACCCTGAAAAGCGAGCTGAATCCTACTCAGCGCGATCACCTGCACACCATTGAACGTTCGGCCAATAACCTGCTGGCGATCATTAACGACGTGCTGGACTTCTCCAAGCTGGAGGCCGGCAAACTGATTCTGGAGAGCATCCCGTTCCCGCTGCGCAGTACGCTCGATGAAGTAGTGACTCTGCTCGCGCACTCGTCGCACGACAAGGGCCTTGAGCTAACGCTCAATATTAAAAACGACGTGCCGGACAACGTTATTGGCGATCCGCTGCGCCTGCAGCAGGTCATTACCAATCTTGTCGGAAATGCGATTAAATTCACCGAAAGCGGCAACATCGACATCCTGGTAGAAAAACGCGCCATCAGTAATAACAAGGTGCAGATTGAGGTTCAAATCCGCGATACCGGTATCGGCATTCCGGAGCGGGATCAGTCGCGTCTGTTCCAGGCGTTCCGTCAGGCGGACGCCAGCATCTCCCGCCGTCATGGCGGCACCGGTCTGGGGCTGGTGATCACGCAGAGGCTGGTAAACGAGATGGGCGGCGATATCTCTTTCCACAGCCAGCCAAACCGCGGCTCAACCTTCTGGTTCCATATTAACCTCGACCTCAATCCGAACGTGCTGACCGACGGCCCGGTGACGGACTGTCTGAAAGGTAAGCGCCTGGCCTACGTCGAGCCTAACGCGGCAGCGGCGCAGTGCGCGCTGGATATCTTAAGCACCACGCCGCTGGAGGTGGTTTACAGTCCAACCTTCTCAGCCCTGGCCGTTGATCATTACGACATTCTGCTGATGGGGATCCCGGTGACCTTCACCGGCGAGCTGACCATGCAGCAGGAGCGGCTGGCGAAAGCCGCGTCGATGACCGACTATCTGCTGCTGGCGCTGCCCTGCCACGCCCAGCTTAATGCGGAAGAGTTGAAAAACGACGGGGCGGCCGCGTGCCTGCTTAAACCACTCACCGCGACCCGCCTGCTGCCCGCCCTTACGGAGTATTGCCGTCTTAGCCAGCACGCACTGCCGTTGATTAACGACGAGCAAAAACTGCCCATGAGCGTGATGGCGGTGGATGATAATCCGGCAAACCTGAAGCTAATCGGCGTATTGCTGGAAGACCAGGTTCAGCATGTTGAGCTGTGTACCAGCGGCGCCCAGGCGGTTGAACTGGCTAAACAGATGCAGTTCGATTTAATTCTGATGGATATTCAGATGCCGGGTATGGATGGCATTCGTGCCTGCGAGCTGATCCACCAGCTCCCGCATCAGCAGCAAACCCCGGTGATTGCGGTCACAGCGCATGCGATGGCCGGTCAGAAAGAGAAGCTGTTGAGCGCCGGGATGAATGATTACCTGGCGAAACCTATCGACGAAGAGAAGCTTCATAACCTGCTGTTACGCTATAAGCCGGGGCACATTGGCGGAACATATACGGTTTTCAGCGAGCCGGTTGAGGTTAGCGTTAATCAAAATGCGACCTTTGACTGGCAGCTGGCGCTGCGCCAGGCGGCAGGGAAACCCGATTTAGCACGCGAGATGCTGCAAATGCTGGTCGCGTTTCTGCCGGAGATCCGTAATAAGGTTGAAGAACAGCTGGTGGGCGAGAACCCGGAAGAGCTGCTGGAAGCGATCCACAAGCTGCATGGCAGCTGCGGCTACAGCGGCGTGCCGCGGCTGAAAAACCTCTGCCAGCTGCTGGAGCAGCAGCTGCGCGCGGGTACGCCGGAATCGGAGCTTGAACCGGAGTTCCTGGAACTGCTGGATGAGATGGATAACGTGACGCGGGAAGCGATGAAGGTGTTGGGTAGCTGAGGTAAAAGCCCGGTAGCGCTACGCTTACCGGGCCTACAGGTGCGCTAACGTAGGCCGGGTAAGGCGAAGCCTCCACCCGGCAATCACAGTTAAAATGCCTGCCCTACTTTCAGCACCGCCGCGATATTCCTTGCGGCCATCTGTACATTCGCGCTGGCATTTTCCAGCGCGTCCTCCAGCGAGCAGATGGTGTAGATCACGCTAAACACCGCGTCTAAGCCGTGATCGTGTACCACGCCAACATCCGCCGTCAGGCTACCTGCAATGCCGATAACGGGCTTATTAAAGCGTTTCGCCACTTTCGCCACCCCTACCGGCACTTTGCCGTGGATCGTCTGACTGTCGATGCGGCCTTCCCCGGTGATCACCAGATCCGCATCGGCCACCTGGTCGGCCAGGTGTAGCGCATCGGTCACAATCTCAATGCCCTGGCGCAGCTGTGCACCACAAAAAGCGTACAGCGCCGCGCCCATGCCACCCGCCGCACCGCCGCCAGCAAGGTTGAGCACATCAATGTCCAGATCCCGGGCAATGACTCTCGCATAGTGCGCAAGCGCGTTGTCCAGGGTGACGATCATCTCGGGTGTGGCGCCCTTTTGCGGGCCAAATACCGCTGACGCGCCATCCTTACCGGTGAGCGGATTCGTCACATCGCAGGCGACTTCTATCCGGCACTCCGCCAGACGCTGGTCGAGGCCGCTCAGGTCGATCCGCGCAAGCTTATCCAGCTCGCCCCCACCCTGCCCCAGCGGCTGTTCATTGTCGTCCAGCAGCTTCGCCCCCAGCGCCTGCACCATCCCGGCGCCGCCGTCATTGGTGGCGCTGCCACCGATACCGATGATGATATGCTTAACGCCCGCATCCAGCGCGTGGCGGATAAGTTCCCCCGTGCCCCAGGAGGTCGTTTTCAGAGGGTCACGCAGTGAAGGGGCTACCAGTTCCAGACCGCTTGCCGCCGCCATTTCAATAAAGGCGCTCTGCTCGTCACCGGATATCCCAAAAAACCCATCCACGCGCTCGCCCAGCGGACCGGTCACCGGAACGTGCACAATGCGTCCCCGGGTTGCCGCGATCATCGCCTCAACCGTGCCTTCACCGCCATCAGCGACCGGCAGTTTGACGTACTCCGCCTCAGGGAAAATCTCGCGAAAACCGCGCTCGATCGCTGTCGCAACCTCAAGCGCACTCAAACTTTCCTTATACGAGTCCGGTGCGATAACAATTTTCATAAGCCATCCTTACGCATAGTCGTTACGTTAAGCATACACCACGTAGGAAACCGCTCATGGGAGCGGTCCCAATGCGTTTATCGTACCATGCACGGACGTTTATTGTCGAATGTCCAGTCAGGGATCAGGTACTGCATCGCCATCGCGTCGTCGCGCGCGCCCAGACCGTGTTTTTGATACAGCTCGTGTGCTTTCATTACCTGATCCATATCCAGTTCAACGCCCAACCCCGGCGTGGACGGCACCTGCACCATGCCACCTTTGATCTCAAACGGCTCTTTGGTGAGGCGCTGGTTACCCTCCTGCCAGATCCAGTGCGTGTCGATAGCGGTAATGGTGCCCGGCGCGGCGGCGGCGACGTGGGTAAACATCGCCAGCGACACGTCAAAATGGTTGTTGGAGTGCGAGCCCCAGGTCAGGCCAAACTCGTGGCACATCTGCGCCACGCGCACCGAGCCCTGCATTGTCCAGAAGTGCGGGTCCGCCAGCGGGATATCCACCGATTGCAGAGAGAGCGTGTGCCCCATCTGACGCCAGTCGGTGGCGATCATATTGGTCGCGGTCGGTAGCCCCGTAGCGCGACGGAATTCCGCCATGACTTCGCGGCCCGAAAAGCCTTGCTCAGCCCCGCACGGATCTTCCGCGTACGCCAGCACGCCTTTCAGCTGCTTGCCAATATCGATCGCTTCATCAAGCGACCACGCGCCGTTCGGATCCAGCGTCACGCGCGCCTGCGGGAAACGTTTTGCCAGCGCGGTAATGGCTTCCGCCTCCTCTTCCCCCGCCAGCACGCCGCCTTTCAGTTTGAAATCATTGAAGCCATATTTTTCGTACGCGGCTTCTGCCAGCCGCACCACCGCATCCGGGGTCATCGCTTCTTCGTGACGAACGCGGTACCAGTCGCATTGGTCATCTGGCTGGCTCTGATACGGCAGCGGCGTCAGCTTGCGGTCGCCGACAAAGAACAGATAGCCGAGCATCTCCACTTCACTGCGCTGCTGGCCCTCGCCCAGCAGCGACGCGACGTTAACGCCCAGGTGCTGGCCCAGCAGATCCAGCATCGCGGCTTCAATGCCGGTCACCACGTGGATAGTGGTACGCAAATCGAAGGTTTGCAGACCGCGGCCGCCGGCATCGCGATCGGCAAAGGTGTTGCGCACGGTGTTGAGGACATTTTTGTACTCACCCAGCGTTTTGCCCACCACCAGCGGAATGGCATCCTCCAGCGTTTTGCGGATCTTCTCCCCGCCCGGAATTTCACCCACGCCGGTATGGCCGGCATTGTCTTTGATAATGACAATATTGCGCGTGAAGAACGGCGCATGCGCCCCGCTCAGGTTCATCAGCATGCTGTCATGACCTGCGACCGGAATGATTTGCATGGAGGTGACGACAGGGGTCGTAAAAGTACTCATCGTGTAATCCTTTTATCAGTGACGTCCAAAAACAGGGCGCTTACGGTCAAATGTCCAGCCGGGGATAAGGTACTGCATCGGGCCCGCGTCGTTACGCGCGCCGCCCGGTAGCTTTTTATACGCCTCATGGGCTTTATGAACCTGATCCCAGTCAAGCTCCACGCCCAGCCCCGGCGCATCGGGTACGGCAATTTTACCTTTTTTGATCTCCAGCGGATTTTTCGTCAGGCGAGCTTCGCCTTCCTGCCAAATCCAGTGGGTGTCGATGGCGGTCGGGTTACCCGGCGCCGCCGCGCCAACGTGGGTAAACATTGCCAGCGAGATATCGAAATGGTTGTTGGAGTGGCAGCCCCAGGTCAGGCCCCAGTCATCGCACAGCTGCGCCACGCGCACCGCGCCGGAGAGCGTCCAGAAGTGCGGGTCTGCCAGCGGAATGTCGACGGCGTTTAGCATCACCGCGTGGCCCATTTCGCGCCAGTTGGTGGCGATCATATTGGTCGCAACCGGCAGCCCGGTTGCGCGGCGGAATTCGGCCATCACCTCGCGGCCTGAGAAGCCCTGCTCGGCGCCGCACGGGTCTTCCGCGTAGGTCAGCACGTCCCCGAGACCTTTACACAGCCTAATCGCCTCATCCAGCAGCCAGGCGCCGTTCGGGTCAACGGTGATGCGCGCCTCCGGGAAGCGTTTTTTCAGCGCCCGGGCCGTTTCAATCTCCTGCTCGCCGGGCAGCACGCCGCCTTTCAGCTTGAAATCCTTAAAGCCGTAGCGATCCTGCGCAGCTTCAGCCAGCCGGACCACCGCCTCGCCGGAGAGCGCTTCCTGATGGCGCAGCTGATACCAGTCGTGGTCGCCCGGTGAGCGAGCCAGATAGGGGAGATCGGTTTTATTGCGATCACCAACGTAGAACAGATAGCCCAGCACGGTGACCGCATCGCGCTGTTTGCCTGGCCCCAGCAGTTCACAGACCGGAACGTTAAGGGCTTTACCGAGTAAATCCAGCAGCGCCGCTTCCAGGGCGGCGACCGCATTGACGCGCAGTTCAAACGTCCACGCGCCCTTGCCGAAGGTATCAAAGTCCGCCGACTGATTGCCCTTATGCACCCGCTGAACCACCTTGTTCAGACGAGCCATTTCCTGACCCACGACCTGTGGAATAGCCTCTACCAGGGTCTGGTAGATCACTTCCCCGCCGGGGGCTTCCCCTACCCCGGTATTGCCTGCACTATCGGTGAGCACCACGATATTGCGGGTAAACCATGCGTTATGCGCGCCGCCAATATTGAGCAGCATGCTGTCCTGACCGGCCACCGGGATAACTTTCATTTCCGTGACGACAGGGCTTGATTGTGTTGTCATCATCCGTGCTCCACGACAGGTTTAAGTTCGACGCGTTTAATATCGCCCACCAGCACCAGGTAACTCAGCACCGCCACCAGGGCATGCACACCAACGTAGATCAGCGCGCCGTTGAAAGACCCCGTGGTGCCGACGATGTAGCCGATAGCGATAGGTGTAACAATCCCGGAAACGTTGCCGAACATATTGAACAGACCGCCGCTCAGGCCGCTGATCTCTTTCGGTGCCGTATCCGCCATCACCGCCCAGCCCAGCGCGCCAATCCCTTTGCCGAAGAAGGCCATCGCCATAAAGCCGATAATCATCCACTCGGCACTGACGTAGTTACAGAACACCATGGTCATGGAAAGCAGCATGCCGAGCACAATCGGCGTTTTACGCGCGATGTTCAGCGAACCCGTGCGGCGCATCAGCCAGTCGGAAATGACCCCGCCAAGCACGCCGCCGATGAAGCCGCAGATTGCCGGGACCGAGGCAACAAACCCCGCTTTGAGGATCGACATGCCGCGCGCCTGCACCAGATAAACCGGGAACCAAGTGATAAAGAAGTAGGTTAAAGCGTTGATACAGTACTGGCCGAGATAGATACCGATCATCATGCGCGAGCCGACGAGCTGCTTGATCTGCGCCCATTTCTGGCTGAAGGGGACTTTTGCTTTGTCAGATTTCTGATCCATATTGATCAGCGCCCCGCCCTCAGCAATGTATTCCAGCTCCTTCTTGTTCACGCCAGGGTGCTGATTCGGTTCGTGGATCACTTTCAGCCAGATAAAGCTGATGACGATCCCAAGCCCGCCCATAAAGAAGAAGACGTGCGACCAGCCCACCTCATGCGTCAGCCAGCCCATAATGGGTGCAAAGATCACCGTTGCGAAATACTGGGCGGAGTTAAAAATTGCCACCGCTGTTCCCCTCTCCTGCGCAGGAAACCAGGCCGCGACAATGCGGCTGTTGCCCGGGAAGGAAGGGGCTTCCGCCAGGCCTACCAGAAAGCGCAGCGTAAAGAGCGCCACGATAATGCCAAAGCCGCTGAAGATATCGACGAAACCTTGCAAAAGGGTAAAAGCAGACCAAATAAAGATGGACCAGAAATAGACGCGTTTAGAGCCAAAACGGTCCAGCAGCCAGCCGCCAGGAATTTGGCCGATGACGTAGGCCCACGAGAATGCAGAGAAAACGTAACCCATGCCCACCGGATCAAGGCCGATGTCTTTTGCCATCTCCGAGCCGGCAATCGACAGCGTGGCGCGGTCACCATAGTTAAAGGACGTGACGATAAACAGCATCACCACTATCCAGTAGCGGGCGTTAGTGCGCTTTTCAGCGCTGCTCGCTGCGTGGCTTAATGTACTCATTGTTGCACTCCTGAAACATAGCTTTCGCCTGTTCATTCTGTACAGCACCGGTAGGGTAATCAGAATGAGATAAGTTTTGTCGTTTTAGTACGGCGTGAAGCCGTTTTATTGTGACCGGAAAAGTATATGAAGGAGTGACAGGTTCGCTCACCGTGCAGAAACACAACATTGAGGAGTGTGGGGAACGTGGTTTGAGGCATAAGCCCAAAGCAGTGGAAGATACTTCACGGAATTGAGGATTTGATGCGGCTTTGTTGCCGGGTGGCGGCTACGCCTTACCCGGCCTACGAAACTATTTAAGAAGCGTTGCCCAGTGTTCAACCCACGGGTTCGACTCGCTTTCGGGTTCAGGATGCTCACCGGCATCAATCAACAGCATCTCGCCGACGCGCTGGGCGCTCTGTTCCTGAAGAAGCGCATCGAACTGCTTGCCGCCGCCGCAGAAGTTGGCGTAAGAGCTATCGCCGAGGGCAATAATGCCGTAGTGAACGTCCGGCTGGTAGCCAAGCCGATCTTTAATGCCCTGGAAAAGCGGCACGATACTGTCCGGGAGATCGCCCTGACCGGTGGTGGAGGTCACTACCAGAATGTATTTATCTTTATACTTTTCCCAGTCCGCCAGTTCCGGGTCTTCATAGACCGTGGCTTTATGGCCCTGGCTTGTCAAAATCGCCTCAGCCTCTTCCGCTACCAGCAGCGAGTTGCCATACATCGTGCCGACAAAAATGCCTACTTCAGCCATGCTTTGCTCCCGTAATTATTGCGCTTACCGTTCATCCTGAACGTTGCCTGATACAAACTCAACCCTTTCATTTTCGGGGAGTTGTCCCCGCCAGCCAAACTGTGACAACGCCTGCATCCAGACGTCGTCCAGCCCGGCACGAATAATCAGTGCTTCACCGGTAAACGGGTGAGTCAGGCTAAGCTCGCTGGCGTGAAGCATCAGTCTGTTACAGCCAAAATGCTCTGCCGCGCTGCGGTTCTGGCGCAGATCGCCGTGCTTGCTGTCGCCAATAATCGGGTGGCGCAGGTGCGCAAGATGACGGCGAAGCTGGTGCTTGCGTCCGGTTTTGGGCAAAAGCTCAACCAGGCTGTAGCGTGTGGTGGGGAATTTGCTGGTTGCTACCGGCATTTCCGTTGTCGCCATGCCGCGATAATCCGTCACCGCGGGCTGCGGGCCTTTGTCATCGCGGGCAAATTTATCGGCGATTTTGTCCAGCTCCTCCACCAGCGGATAGTCCAGCGTGGCGGATTCGGTCAGCCAGCCACGAACGATCGCGTGGTAGCGCTTCTGGATCTGGTGCTGTTCGAACTGCTGCGCCAGCAGGTGGCCCGCCTCGCTGGAAAGCCCCATCAGCAGCACGCCGGAAGTCGGTCTGTCGAGGCGGTGCGCGGTAAACACATGCTGACCAATCTGGTCGCGCACGGTTTGCATCACCACCACTTTCTCATCGCGATCCAGCCAGCTGCGGTGCACCAGCCAGCCAGACGGTTTATTCACCGCCACCAGCCACTCGTCCTGATAGAGGATTTCCAGCGTCATGCCTCTTCACCGGCAAACAGGGCGTCCAGTTTTTCCAGCTCAACCAGCATCACATCGCGCGCAGGGTGCGTCGCCTCAAGCGCCATTTCATAGTAGGGAGAAACGGCGAACGCCTGCGGCAAAGGGTGGCCGCCTTCCAGCAGCGCGTGCATGCGCGGAATTAATACCCACTGGAGCCACTCGAACGGTGCCAGCGTATCCAGGCAGAATGGCTGGGTACTGGCAAACGCTTCCGGATTCGGCGCGGTCTCCTGCCACAGCTGATGCTGGCGCAAAAGGGCTTCGATGGCGTGCAACTGAGCACGAACGCTATCGTGTTGCGTCATAGTAACCTCAACTGAAAAAGTGAACGGCGCGCAGCATAGCATTGCGGAAGACAGAAATAAAAAAGGGAGCACTGTAAAAACAGTGCTCCCGGTTCGTTTCGCAGCATTCCAGCTACAATTCGTGCTCCCTGCTCTTCCGTGACAACTTTTCCTGATGCCCGAAGGCCTGGTCATCCTTATACCTTTTGCATCCTGCACACATCTTCCTGACGTGTTTGTTTCATCCTGAAACGTCCTGGCCTTCCTGACCCACCGACCATCCTGTTCGGTTCTCGTTCTCCTTCCTGGAGGTGTCCCTTACGCGTCCTGCGTTATCCTTTTGCTTCATCCTGAAGCCTTCCTGCAGCGCCATCCTGACGTGTCCTGAGTAAGAAACGCCATCATCCTGATGTTCGTTTCTCGTGTCGGCGTCCTGTCGACGGAGATAGAATCCGCTATTCCGCTTCGTCTTACAACCCACCCTTGCAGCACTGTAAGCCGTAAGAAATCCCTAAAAAAGATGCGATGAACAACTAATTCTTTGAAAAACAGAGTGATATTAATCTGAATTAAATAAGGCAATACTGAATGATCCAGCGATCTCTCACAAACCTTGTAAGAGATCTCTCACACGCGTCGTAGCATCATGGATTACAGAAGTGGCTCAAGCCGGGTAAGGAAATCCGCAAGAGAGGGGGCGAGCGTTTCGCGATTGCGGGTACCGATGGTCTCTTTAATCACTTCCCCGGACAGGTTGCAGACGGATATCACATCCAGTTCGCTGTCCAGCGTGGCAATAAAGAGCGTCGGAGAAAGCTTAAGGCGTTTTTGCGTGACCAGATGACCAATCAGGTTTTCCTGAACACGCTGCAGATCGTCTTCGCTCCAGGTCTGCAACAGCGTCAGCGTCAAATCACCCAAGCGCGCGGGCATATCCCCTGCAAACTGCGTGGCATAAAACGCGTGAACCGCTGGTTGTACCACAAGGTCCATAGCCCGTTCAACCGCATTTACATTTTGCTCAGCGGTATTGGGCTTCGGCTGCCAGATAACATAGTCATCCTGCGAAGAGATAATGCACGGCGACGGCACGCCATATAAATCAGCGCTTTGCGGCCATGTTCCGTGCTTTTCATGCCACGCGTTGCAATAGCGGGTTGTGAAGGTAGTAAGGGCATTTGCAGTTTCGATGTCCACCGATTTCTCTCTTCTTGTAAGACAGGATAAACTCTGCCCATAAGTGTACCTGTAAAGTGGCTATGAAACATGTCTTACGAAAATCATCAGGCGTTAACCGGCCTAACGCTGGGTAAATCGACCGATTACCGCGATACCTACGATGCAAGCCTGCTGCAGGGCGTGCCGCGCAGCCTGAACCGCGATCCTCTTGGACTGCATGCGGACGCATTGCCGTTTGTCGGCGGCGATATCTGGACGCTGTACGAACTCTCCTGGCTTAACGCGCGCGGTCTGCCACAGGTGGCCGTGGGCCACGTTGAGCTGGACTATGCCAGCGTGAATCTGGTCGAGTCCAAAAGCTTTAAGCTCTATCTCAACAGCTTCAACCAGACCCGATTCAACAGCTGGGACGAGGTTCAGCAAACGCTGGAGCGGGATTTAGCCGCCTGCGCGCAGGGGAACGTGTCCGTCTCGTTATACCGCCTGCACGAGCTGGAAGGACAGCCCATCGCCCACTTCCACGGAACCTGCATCGACGAGCAGGACATCGAGGTGGAGAATTATGAATTCAGCGCCGATTACCTCGAAAACGCGGCGAGCGGAAAAGTGGTTGAAGAGACGCTCGTCAGCCATTTGCTGAAGTCCAACTGCTTGATTACCCACCAGCCGGACTGGGGTTCGGTGCAGATCCAGTACCGCGGCCCGAAAATTGACCGGGAGAAACTGCTGCGCTATCTGGTGTCGTTCCGCCATCACAACGAATTTCACGAGCAGTGCGTGGAGCGTATTTTTAACGATATTCAGCGTTTCTGCCAGCCGGAGAAACTGAGCGTTTATGCACGCTATACCCGCCGTGGCGGGCTGGACATTAACCCGTGGCGCACCAACACCGATTTTGTGCCAGCAACGGGCCGGCTGGTGCGTCAATAATATAAATATTTTCACAATATGCGTGCGGTATTCCGCCGAAGTGTTGTGAAACGTCACGCGCCAGGGCTATTGTAATCAAAGGGAATGACGATAATCGTCCCATAAGGAGCTCACTTGATTACACATATTAGCCCGCTTGGCTCAATGGATATGTTGTCGCAGCTGGAAGTGGACATGCTTAAACGCACGGCCAGCAGCGATCTTTATCAACTGTTTCGTAACTGTTCACTTGCCGTACTGAACTCCGGAAGCCTGACAGATAACAGTAAAGAACTGCTGTCCCGCTTCGAAAGCTTTGATATTAACGTGCTGCGCCGCGAGCGTGGCGTGAAACTGGAAGTGATCAACCCGCCGGAAGAGGCCTTTGTCGACGGACGTATCATTCGTTCCCTTCAGGCCAACCTGTTTGCCGTCCTGCGCGACATCCTGTTTGTTAACGGGCAGATTCACAACGCGGGCCGCTTCCAGCATCTCGACCTGGAAAGCTCCGTTCATATCACCAACCTGGTGTTCTCTATTCTGCGCAACGCCCGCGCCCTGCACGTTGGCGAAGCACCAAACATGGTCGTCTGCTGGGGCGGCCACTCGATTAACGAAACCGAATATCTCTATGCCCGTCGGGTCGGAACGCAGCTTGGCCTGCGCGAGCTGAATATCTGTACCGGCTGTGGTCCGGGTGCAATGGAAGCACCAATGAAAGGTGCAGCCGTGGGTCATGCGCAGCAGCGTTACAAAGAGGGGCGGTTTATCGGCATGACCGAGCCGTCAATCATCGCCGCTGAGCCGCCTAACCCGCTGGTCAATGAGCTGATTATCATGCCGGATATCGAGAAGCGTCTTGAGGCGTTTGTTCGTATCGCTCACGGGATTATCATCTTCCCGGGCGGCGTGGGAACGGCGGAAGAGCTGCTCTATCTGCTGGGGATTCTGATGAACCCGGCCAACAAAGATCAGGTTCTGCCACTGATCCTGACCGGCCCGAAAGAGAGCGCCGACTACTTCCGCGTGCTGGACGAGTTTATCGTGCATACGCTGGGAGAAGCCGCGCGTCGTCACTATCGCATCATCATTGATGATGCGGCGGAAGTGGCGCGCCAGATGAAAAAAGCGATGCCGCTGGTGAAAGAGAATCGTCGTGATACCGGTGATGCGTACAGCTTTAACTGGTCAATCCGCATTGCGCCTGACCTGCAGATCCCGTTCGAGCCGACCCATGAAAATATGGCGAACCTGAAACTCTACCCGGACCAGCCGGTGGAAGTGCTGGCCGCCGACCTGCGTCGCGCCTTCTCCGGGATTGTGGCGGGCAACGTGAAGGAGATGGGCATCCGCGCGATTGAGCAGTATGGTCCGTACAAGATCCACGGCGACCCGGAGATGATGCGCCGTATGGACGACATGCTTCAGGGCTTTGTGGCTCAACACCGCATGAAGTTGCCGGGTTCAGCCTACATTCCGTGCTACGAAATCTGCACGTAACGCTCAGTTTCTTCTCCTCAAAGCCGGGGCACCCTGTAGCGGATCCCGGCTTTTTTATTAACGAATCAATTCATAGGCCTCACTTATAACTTTAACAAACTTACGGCGAACGCAATCGATTACCTCCATTTAACAACCGTAATTTATCAGCCTTAAACTAAATTACCCGCAAGAAAATCCTAAAAACCCATATCTTTACAGCGGAAGACACCTATATTGCGGGCCACTCTTTTAGCCCACATGTCGTTGGTGGTAGCCTTCGCGCCCGTAAATTCTATTTGATGTTTTTTTAACAGATAAATGGTCTAAAGATGCCCACATCATAAGTGGATTATTGCATTTGGGATCGCGATCACTGATAGATTCATAACGAGAATGTATCTTTCCGCCCGCCAATAGTTACGGGCGAAAATTATTAAAAAACCGTCACTGAACGAATTTCATATTACCGTCAGGCACTTTTTCATCGGATTTGACTAAAAACCTGACAATTTGCTTCCTCCAGGAGATACAGATGGAAACCACTCAAACCAGCACCGTTGCTTCGATTGAATCCCGAAGTGGTTGGCGCAAAACGGATACCATGTGGATGCTGGGCCTTTACGGCACGGCAATCGGCGCTGGTGTACTGTTCCTTCCTATCAACGCAGGCGTCGGCGGTCTGATTCCGCTGATCATCATGGCCATCATCGCCTTCCCGATGACCTACTTCGCACACCGCGGTCTGACCCGCTTCGTGCTGTCCGGTAAAAACCCGGGCGAAGACATCACCGAAGTGGTTGAAGAACATTTCGGCGTTGGCGCAGGTAAACTGATTACCCTGCTCTACTTCTTCGCGATTTACCCAATCCTGCTCGTCTACAGCGTGGCGATCACCAACACCGTTGAAAGCTTCATGACGCACCAGCTGCACATGACGCCGCCACCGCGTGCCATTCTGTCTCTGATCCTGATCGTCGGCATGATGACCATCGTGCGCTTCGGCGAGCAGATGATTGTTAAGGCCATGAGCGTGCTGGTCTTCCCGTTTGTGGCTGCGCTGATGCTGCTGGCCTGCTACCTGATCCCACAGTGGAACGGTGCAGCGCTGGAAACCCTGTCCCTGAGCAGCGCGTCTGCAACCGGTAACGGCCTGCTGATGACCCTGTGGCTGGCGATCCCGGTAATGGTCTTCTCCTTCAACCACTCCCCAATCATCTCCTCTTTCGCCGTGGCGAAACGCGAAGAGTACGGTAATGGTGCAGAGAAGAAGTGCTCCAGCATCCTGGCCCGCGCTCACGTGATGATGGTGCTGACCGTGATGTTCTTCGTCTTCAGCTGCGTACTGAGCCTCTCCCCGGCGGACCTGGCGGCAGCGAAAGAACAGAACATCTCTATTCTGTCTTACCTGGCGAACCACTTTAACGCACCGCTGATTGCGTGGATGGCACCGATCATCGCGATGATCGCCATCACCAAATCCTTCCTGGGCCACTACCTGGGCGCGCGTGAAGGCTTCAACGGTATGGTGATTAAATCTCTGCGCGGTAAAGGCAAGAGCATTGAAATCAACAAGCTGAACAAAATCACTGCACTGTTCATGCTGCTCACCACCTGGGCGGTAGCGACCCTGAACCCAAGCATCCTGGGCATGATTGAAACCCTGGGTGGCCCGGTTATCGCGATGATTCTGTTCCTGATGCCGATGTACGCGATTCAGAAAGTGCCTGCCATGCGCAAGTACAGCGGCCAGGTCAGCAACGTGTTTGTGGTTATCATGGGCCTTATCGCTATCTCTGCGATCTTCTACTCCCTGTACACCATGTTCTGATGAACGCCCGCGCCGCCTTCGGGCGGCGCACTCCTCCCCCTCTGACTGAAAGCAATGGACGCATCATGATTAGCGTATTCGATATTTTCAAAATCGGTATTGGTCCTTCCAGCTCTCACACCGTCGGACCAATGAAAGCCGGTAAGCAGTTCACGGATGACTTGATTGCACGCGGCATTCTGCACGACATCACCCGCGTGGTTGTCGATGTGTACGGCTCGCTTTCCCTGACCGGGAAAGGCCACCATACCGATATCGCCATTATCATGGGCCTGGCGGGAAATCTGCCGGATACCGTTGATATTGACGCGATCCCTGGCTTCATCCAGGACGTGAACACCCACGGTCGTTTGCTGCTGGCAAACGGTGAGCATGAGGTTGAATTCCCGGTTGACCACTGCATGAATTTCCATGCGGACAACCTGTCGCTGCACGAAAACGGCATGCGCATTACCGCGCTGGCCGGCGACAAAGCGGTTTACAGCCAGACGTATTACTCCATCGGCGGCGGCTTTATCGTCGACGAAGACCACTTTGGTCAAACCACCACCTCTTCTGTTGAGGTGCCGTATCCGTACAAAACCGCGGCGGATCTCCAGCGCCACTGCCAGGAGACGGGGCTTTCCCTCTCTGGCCTGATGATGAAAAACGAGCTGGCCCTTCACAGCAAAGAGGAGCTGGAACAGCACTTCGCTAGCGTCTGGGAAGTGATGCGCGGCGGCATTGAGCGCGGGATCACCACCGAAGGCGTTCTGCCGGGCAAGCTTCGCGTACCGCGTCGTGCGGCGGCGCTGCGTCGTATGCTGGTGAGCACCGACAAAACGACAACGGACCCGATGGCCGTCGTCGACTGGATCAACATGTTCGCCCTGGCGGTGAACGAAGAGAACGCCGCAGGGGGCCGCGTCGTCACGGCGCCAACCAACGGTGCCTGCGGTATCGTTCCGGCCGTGCTGGCGTACTACGACAAGTTTATCCGTGAAGTGAACGCTAACTCCCTGGCGCGCTACCTGCTGGTCGCCAGCGCGATTGGTTCTCTGTACAAGATGAACGCCTCCATTTCCGGTGCGGAAGTAGGCTGTCAGGGCGAAGTCGGCGTGGCATGCTCCATGGCGGCGGCGGGCCTGGCGGAACTGTTGGGCGCAAGCCCGGCGCAGGTCTGCATCGCTGCGGAAATCGGCATGGAACATAACCTGGGGCTAACCTGCGATCCGGTTGCCGGACAGGTACAGGTGCCGTGCATCGAGCGTAACGCCATCGCCTCCGTCAAAGCGGTGAACGCGGCGCGTATGGCGCTGCGCCGCACCAGTGAGCCGCGCGTCTGTCTCGATAAAGTTATCGAAACCATGTACGAAACCGGTAAAGATATGAACGCCAAATACCGCGAAACCTCTCGCGGCGGCCTGGCGATGAAGATCGTAACCTGCGATTAAGCCTCTCAGGAAGCCTCGTTTTGCGAGGCTTCTTCCTGTTTTCCCTCACGCTATTCGTTTCATCCTGCCGACAGTGATACCCTTTACCCATTAGATTTAAGGGAGAATATCTGTGGCTGTTCATTTGCTTATCGTCGACGCGCTCAATCTGATTCGCCGAATCCATGCGGTACAAGGCACGCCCTGCAAGGACACCTGCCTGCACGCGCTGGAGCAGCTTATTCGCCACAGCGAGCCGACGCACGTCGTGGCCGTGTTTGATGACGAAGCGCGCAACAGCGGCTGGCGACATCAGCGCCTGCCCGACTACAAGGCTGGACGCGCGCCGATGCCGGACGATCTCCATGCCGAAATGCCCGCTCTGCGTGCCGCCTTTGAGCAGCGTGGCGTCCCCTGCTGGGGTGCACAGGGCAATGAAGCCGACGATCTCGCGGCCACCCTGGCCGTAAAAGTGGCAAGTGCCGGGCATCAGGCCACTATCGTTTCAACTGACAAAGGCTACTGCCAGCTGCTCTCCCCAACTATCCGCATTCGCGACTATTTTCAAAAACGCTGGCTGGACGCGCCGTTTATTGCCAGCGAGTTCGGCGTCTTGCCTGAGCAACTGCCGGATTATTGGGGTCTGGCAGGCATCAGCAGCTCTAAGGTTCCGGGTGTCGCCGGTATTGGACCAAAGAGCGCCGCCCAGTTGCTGACCGATTTTCAGAGTCTGGAAGGGATTTACGCCCGTCTGGATGAGGTGCCTGAAAAGTGGCGCAAGAAGCTGGAGGCGCATAAAGAGATGGCGTTTATCTGCCGCGAGGTGGCGACGCTACAGACAGATTTACAGCTGGACGGGAATTTACAGCAGTTGCGGTTAGAACGTTAAAACGTCAACACCGTTTTGTAGGCCCGGTAAGCGCAGCGTCACCGGGCAAAACAAAGCACGCACTATCGCTCGTCGCGACGTCCGCCTACAGCCGCCCACCAGCGACGAATGTGTACCGTCACCTCTTCGCGGTCGTGGTACAACTGACGCGCCTGGATCTCCACGTTAATACCGTGCTCATCCAGCTGTGCCTGAATATAGGCCAGGTTCTGGGATACCTCCTCGTAGCGCTTTTTCATCGGCAGCTTGAGGTTGAAAATGGTCTCACGGCACCAGCCGTTCACCAGCCAGGAGGCCATCAGCGCGGCCACTTTCGCCGGCTTCTCCACCATGTCGCACACCATCCACGAGATGTTGTTGCGGGTTGGGCGATAGCGGAAACCGTCTTCTCGCAGCCAGGTGACCTGCCCTGTGTCCATCAGGCTTTGCGCCATTGGACCGTTATCCACAGACGACACCCACATGTTGCGTTTCACCAGCTGATAGGTCCAGCCGCCCGGGCACGCGCCAAGGTCGACGGCATACATGCCGTTAGCCAGACGCTCGTCCCACTCATCTGCCGGGATAAAGACGTGAAACGCCTCTTCCAGCTTCAGGGTTGAACGGCTCGGCGCATCTGCCGGGAACTTCAGGCGCGGGATGCCCATAAAGAATGGCGAATTGTTATTGGTGTACGAATAGCCCGCATAGCAGCAGCCCGGTGCGATAAAGAAGATATGCACCACCGGACGCTTCGGCGTTTCGTAGTTTGTCAGTATGCCCGCGTCACGCAGCGCTGCGCGCAGCGGCACGGTGAACTTACGGCAAAACTTCATCAGCTCTTTGCTTTCGTTGGTATCGGCAACCTCAACGCGCAGGTCGCCGCCCTTCTCCACCACGCCCTGCAGCATTCCCACAATCGGCGTGATGCGATCTTCCGGCGGAAGATCTTTCAGCAACTCACCCGCGACGAACATCTGGCGGGCGAAGATCAGCGAGCTGAACGGCAGCTCGCGCGCCAGCTTATCGGCGTCTTCAGGCTGATAACATTCGAATACCACATAGCCCGCATTTTCTTTTACGCGAGCAAAGCCGAAGACTTCGCGCTTCGCCGCTTTATCGGTAATTTCCGCGGCGCACTCTTTCTCAAACCCCGGGCGACAATATAAAACAACCTTATTCATGAACAACGCCCTTGCGTTTCAGACGGATAGCTCCGATAAACATTAATACCCAACCCGCCAGGAAGCTCACGCCGCCGACAGGTGTAACAAACGCCCATAGGCGCAAATGCGAGAGGGCCAGACAATAAAGGCTGCCGCTAAACAGCACGGTACCCAGCGCCATAAATACGCTACTCCAGTAAAACCAGATGCTTATCCGGCGCTGCATCGCTACCGCCAGCCCAAAAATAGCCAGCGTATGAAACGCCTGGTATTCAAGGCCGGTCTGGATCCAGCCCATCTCGACGGCGCCCAAAGACTTGCTCAATACGTGCGCGCCAAAGGCGCCCAGTGCAACAAAAATAAAGCCACTCACCGCGGCAAAAATCAGCATGAATCGGCTGGTCATGTTTAAGTCCTGAATTAATGCGTGCCCGGCACACAAACGTTATTGTTCATACCTGAAGCGGAATTTTTCTTGCTCGCTTGCCGCTTTCGCCAGTATCCACTGCCGGAAGGCGGCTATTTTACCCAGTTCTGCCTGACTGTCATGACAAACCAGATAAAATGCATTCTTGCTGACCAGTACATCATTAAAAGGGCAAACCAGACGGCCTGCCTCAATTTCGGACTGCGCCATCACGTTGTTCGCCAACGCCACGCCTTGTCCGTGAATGGCAGCCTGTAGCACCATCGCACTATGGCTAAAAATGGGGCCCTGCTGCACGTTTATATGACTAAGACCTAATTGACGGGTATAAGTTTGCCAGTCGCGGCGAGAGGCATCATGTAAAAGCGTATGCTGCGCCAGGTCAGCGGGTGTTTTCAGCGCCTTGTCGCCTGTTAAAAGCAGAGGCGAACAGACCGGCAGCAGATATTCTGCGTATAATTTCTCGACACGCAAGCCCGGCCAGTTGCCGCGACCATAAAAAATGGCGACATCCACATCATCGGCCAGCTTGTCTTCCTGACGATCCACCGCCTGGATTCGAACGTCGATCCCCGGATAAGCTGAGTTAAAGCTTGAGAGTCTAGGCACCAGCCACTGAATGGCAAAACTGGGCAATAAACTAACAGTCAGGGCACCTTTTGCACTACGGGCCTGCAGCTTACGCGTGGCTTCCGTGAGCTGGGAAAAAATCTCTTTAATATCCTGAAAATAGCTCTGCCCCTCTTCGGTCAACAGCAAGGAACGATTGCGTCGGCGGAACAGCTTAAGGCCCAGGAAATCCTCCAGGGACTTGATTTGGTGACTTACTGCGGCCTGTGTCACAAAAAGCTCATCTGCCGCACGGGTGAAGCTCAGGTGACGTGCTGCTGCATCAAAAACGCGTAATGCATTAAGGGGTGGCAATCGCTTTGACATGGTTATCTGGCTTAGATGTTAACGGAATTTAACAAACAGGAAACAACGTTTAACCTATTAGTTTTTTTTATCTGAGCCATTATAATTTGTCCGTTGAGGAACTACCAGCAAATACCTATAGTGGCGGCACTTCCTGAGCCGGAACGAAGAGCTTTTTTCGGAATGCGTGTTCTGAAGGGCTTTTGGCTTACGGTTGTGATGTTGTGTTGTTGTGTTTGCAATTGGTCTGCGATTCAGACCACGGTAGCAACGCTACCAATTTTTCACTTCCTGTACATTTACCCTGTCTGTCCATAGTGATTAATGTAGCACCGCCAATTTGCGGTGCTTTTTTTTCGCCTGCGATCGGTTAATGCTCGATCTCTTTCATCTCTTTCACGTCCGTGCGGTTGATCTGCTGCTTGTTCCCGTTAGCATCTTTGTACGAAATCATCCCGGTATCGTTATCGGTAGTCGGTTTCCCTTCCGAAACGATAGAACGACCATCGTTTGTGTGCATCACGTAGTTGTTACCAGAACAGGCGCTCAGGGCAAAAGTAAACGCACAGGCAGAAATGATTGCAGCTGTCTTATTCATGATTATTCTCCTTTAGCAATTAATGCTATTCAAACCTCGATTTATAACAGGCTAAAACATCCGCCTAACACTATTTAGCATAACCTGCTTTTTCGAGGTCGCCAGGATAAGCAGACAAATCTGATAGATATCAACCTCCTTGCCCTGCCGCTGAAATTGCGCGACGATCTCTCTATCGACACGAGGAATTCCATGAACGCTTTCAGTCCTGCGCAGTTTCGCGCACAGTTTCCGGCGCTGGCCGATGCCGGTATTTATCTTGATAGCGCCGCCACGGCCCTGAAGCCCAAGGCGGTGATCGAGGCCACGCAGCAGTTCTACAGCCTGAGCGCCGGCAACGTACATCGCAGCCAGTTTGCCGAAGCGCAGCGCCTGACCGCGCGCTATGAAGCCGCACGCGATCAGGTTGCACGCCTGATCAATGCCGAAAGCGGAAAAAACATCGTCTGGACGCGCGGTACGACTGAAGCCATCAATATGGTGGCCCAGTGCTATGCCCGCCCGCTGCTGCAGCCAGGGGACGAAATCATTGTCAGCGAAGCAGAGCATCACGCTAACCTGGTGCCGTGGCTGATGGTGGCTGAGCAAACGGGCGCGCGCGTTATTAAGCTCCCGTTGAGTGCAGACTTTCTGCCTGACGTGGCCCGTCTCCCTGAGCTGATTACCCCCCGCAGCCGTATTCTGGCGCTGGGGCAGATGTCCAACGTCACCGGCGGCTGTCCAGATCTGGCTCGCGCCATTGAGATTGCCCATGCCAGCGGCGTGGTGGTGATGGTCGACGGTGCTCAGGGCGTGGTTCATTTCCCCGCTGATGTGCAGGCGCTGGATATCGACTTCTACGCCTTCTCCGGGCACAAACTCTACGGGCCAACCGGGATTGGCGCGCTGTACGGTAAACCGGAACTGCTGGCAAAAATGACGCCGTGGCTCGGCGGCGGCAAAATGATTACCGAAGTGACCTTCGACGGTTTTAAAACGCAGGAGGTGCCTTACCGTCTGGAAGCGGGCACGCCGAACGTGGCCGGGGTCATCGGCCTCAGCGCCGCACTTGAATGGCTGGCGGAAACGGACGCGGTTCAGGCGGAAAGCTGGAGCCGAGGGCTGGCGACGCTGGCTGAGGAAGAACTGAAAAAACGCCCGGGTTTCCGCTCGTTCCGCGTTCAGGATTCCAGCCTGCTCGCCTTTGATTTTGCTGGCGTGCATCATAGCGATATGGTGACGCTGCTGGCCGGATACGGCATTGCCCTGCGCGCAGGACAGCACTGCGCCCAGCCGCTGCTGGCGGCGCTCGGCGTCAGCGGTACGCTGCGCGCCTCGTTTGCGCCCTATAATACCCAAAGCGATGTCGACGCGCTGGTTAGTGCCGTTGACCGCGCCCTTGAAATACTGGTGGATTAATGACTAGCGCTGCTTTAGCCGGACATCCGTTTGGCACGGTCATCACTGAAGAGACCTTAAAACAGACCTTCGCCCCGCTCCAGCAGTGGGAAGATAAATATCGTCAGCTGATCCTGCTGGGTAAACAGCTCCCAGCTCTTTCCGACGATCTTAAAGCGCAGGCGAAAGAGATTGCGGGCTGTGAAAACCGCGTCTGGCTGGGCGTGAGCGTCTCCGGCGAGAAGCTGCATTTCTTCGGCGACAGCGAAGGGCGCATCGTCCGGGGCCTGCTGGCGGTCCTGTTAACCGCCATTGAGGGGAAAAGCGCGGCGGAATTGTTAACGCACTCGCCGCTGGCGCTGTTCGACGAGCTGGGGCTGCGCGCACAGCTTAGCGCCTCGCGCGGTCAGGGCCTGATCGCGCTCAGCGACGCGGTGCTGGACGCAGCACGTCAGGCTCAGGCCTGACGTTCCGCCTTCGCCATCATCTTCTTCAGGGCGTGAGAGACCGCCACAAAGCCAAAAGAGGCGGTTACCATGGTGGCCGCCCCAAAGCCTGACGCGCAGTCCATGCGTTTTGGCCCTTCCGCCGTGCTTTTCATCGCACAAACTGAACCATCCGCCTGCGGGTAGACCAGCGCTTCGGTGGAGAACACGCAGTCGACGCCCAGCTTGCCCTTGCTGTTCTTCACCACATTGAAGTCGCTCTTCAGGCGTTCACGCAGCTTGGCAGCCAGCGGATCCTGAATGGTTTTCGCCAGATCGGCAACCTGGATCTGCGTGGGATCGATTTGCCCGCCCGCGCCGCCGGTCGTGACCAGCGGCACCTTGTAACGACGGCAGTATGCGATCAGCGCCGCTTTAGGCCGCACGCTGTCGATGGCATCAATCACATAGCTGTAGCCTTTGCTCATGTACTCCGCGACGTTATCTGCCGTCACAAAGTCGTCGATCACCGTCACCCGACACTCCGGATTGATGAGGCGAATGCGCTCCGCCATCACCTCGGACTTCGCCAGGCCGACGTTATCACGCAGGGCGTGGATCTGACGGTTAGTGTTGGTCACACAAACGTCATCCATATCAATCAGCGTGATTGCGCCAATCCCGGTTCTCGCCAGCGCTTCCGCCGCCCAGGAGCCGACACCGCCAATGCCCACGACGCAGACGTGCGCATCCGCAAACAGCTGCAGGGCTTTTTCACCATAGAGACGTGCCGTGCCGCCAAAACGCTGGCGCCAGGCATCGCTGATTACCACAGACATAAAACCTCAGATGTAAAAAGGGTGAGGTTTTCCTCACCCTGAACAGTAATCCGTATTGCGCTCAGAATACCACAATCAGCCGCTGAATACGTTTCCGGTGCCCGGCGCGGCCTTCAGCACCCATACGCGTCCGTAGTGGTTATACCAGCCTGCACGGTGACCGGCATCCGGGCCAATGCCCTGATAGATATCAAAGTGCTGTCCCTTAATCGCTCCGCCCACATCCAGGGCTACCATCAGACGCAGCTCATATTTGCCGTTGAACTTGCCGTTGTTGTCGAGCAGAGGGACTTCCGCCAGCAGCGTGGTACCCGCAGGAATGATAGAACGATCCGATGCCACCGACGCGCGGCCAATCAGCGGCACGGCGCTGGCCCCTTTCACCGGGGCGAAGTTTTGCGGCTTGAAGAAGACGAACGATGGGTTCTGCTCCAGCAGCTCGCGTACCTCGGCTTCACTGTGCTTTTCGCCCCACTCGCGGATCGCCTGCATCGACATATCTTCTTTTTTCACTTCGCCGCGGTCAATCAGCACCTTACCGATGCTGCGGTAGGCATGGCCGTTTTTCCCGGCATAGCTGAAGAAGTTAAGCGGTGAACCGTCGCCAAAATCAATGTAGCCGCTGCCCTGCACGTCCATGATGAAATTATCCATCAGGGAGTTGCTGTAGGCCAGGACGTAGTTTTCGCTCAGCGCACCGGCGTAGATTTCGGCACGGGACGGCAGACGGCCGCGTTTTGGCGGCATACGGTAGATAGGGTACTGGAACTCGCCCTGGCGCGTGTGTCGCGCCTGAACCACGGGCGTGTAATAGCCGGTGAACTGGACGTTGCCGTAGTTATCCGCCCCTTCCATTTGCCAGGCATCAATACCAAACTGGCGCATGTTGCGCGTATCGCCGCCCGCCTTCAGCCAGTCCTGTACCGCGCTATAAACATTGTTCTGTGAGCTATACAGACGCGGCGACGCATTGCGGATCTGGTAGACCTGCTCGGAGAAATCACCGGCGTTGATCGGCGCGCCAACGGCGTCAGGCTGATTAACTAAAGAGAAAGGCTGGGATAACTTCCCGTCTTTATACTGCTGACCGCGATCGGTCGGTTTGGAAGAACAGGCCGCAAGAATCGCTACCATTGCGCCCGCCATCAGATACTTCGCCCAACGTCCTTTCATTATATCTCGTCTTTAAGTTGCCCATTTCCGCGTGATGAAGATAACAAACCGACAAAGCGAATGAAATGCGATCGCATGCCCTTTGGCAAATTCAGAGCAAAAAACAGTCTAAATGTCGCAATGCCGTTCACTTTACATACAAAGTTAATGATTTATGTGAAAAAGGGGTTGCATCACAAACCTATCCGAGTATAGTGCGCTTCCACGGACGCGGGGTGGAGCAGCCTG